>NZ_MUMF01000240.1 GCF_002155905.1 Streptomyces tricolor
GCGTGCTCGGCGACGAGTTCGACCAGCGGTGACAGGAACAGGGTGGTGCGGTCGCGCAGCGGAAAGGTGGCACGCAGCAGTTCGGGGGGCGTGATCGCCCAGCCGACGCGCAGGCCGGGCAGGCCGAAGGTCTTGGAGAAGGTGCCGTAGGTGACGGTCCGTTCGTAGCGGGTCGCGGGGTCGGGCAGCGGCTCCCAGCGGTGGGCGATCTCCGCCGTCGCCCCGTCCCACACCAGGACGGCGCCGACGGCCTCCACCCGGTCGAGGAGGGCGTCCAGCCCCCGCGGGCTCAGGGTCGTACCGCTCGGGTTGTGCGGGAAGTTGACGATGACGGCCGCCGTGCCGGGGGTGACGAGACCGGCCAGTGCGTCCGGGTCGATCTCGCCGTCGCGGACGCGGCCGGCCGGCAGGGGCACCACCCGGCACCCCCTCTCGCGCGGGAAGTACCCCAGTGAGTGGTAGATGCTCTCCTGCACCACCACGCGGTCGCCGGGGTGCAGCAGGGCGTCGAGCGTCAGGGCGATCGCCTCGCTGGAACCGTGCGTGACCAGGACCCGGTCGGCGTCACCGGCGCAGTACCGGTCCGCGATCGCCTGGCGGATGCCGGCTCCGCCCTCGGAGACGCTGTCGTCCATGAGGACGCCGTCCAGGTCCTCTACGCGCAGCGCGCACAGCTCCCTGGTCTCCGCGAAGGTGTACGGGTGGACTCCGCTGGAGCTGATGTCGAACCGGCAGTCGGTCAGGTGCCTGCGGTACCACTCCTCCAGGATCGGGGGGTCGTCCTGCCGGATGCGCAAGGGGGCCATGGCTGCGGGGGCTCTCTCTCGTCAGGAGGTGCGGGCGGTGCGGAGGTGTCCGGGGAGCGGGGTCGCCGTCGGGTCACACGGAGGGGCCGGCGGTCTTGCCGTCGCCGAGCCGGGTGCGCAGCGCGTCGGCCAGGTCGAGCCGTTCCCAGGAGAACTCGGGGCGGCCGAAGTGTCCGTAGGCGGCGGTCGGCTGGTAGGCGGCGGTGCGCAGGGACAGGCGCTCGATGACGGCTTCCACCCGCAGGTCCACCAGTTCCGTGAGGGCCGCGGCGATGTGGTCGTGGGCGACCGTGGCGGTGCCGAAGCACTCCACGTCGAGCCATACCGGCAGCGGACGGCCGATGGCGTAGCCCAGGCCGACGCGGCAGCGTCCGGCCAGGCCGGCGGCGACGACGTTGGCGGCCAGGTAGCGGGCGACGTACGCGCCGGAGCGGTCCACCTTGGTGGCGTCCTTGCCGGAGCAGCAGCCGCCGCCGTGCCGGACCAGGCCGCCGTAGGCGTCGACCATGAGCTTGCGCCCGGTGAGCCCGGCGTCGGCGGAGGTGCCGCCCACGACGAAGGTTCCGGCCGGGTTGACGTGGATGTCGACGGGTACGACGCCGCGGTCCTCCAGTGCCGGTGTCACGATCTTCCCGGCCACCAGGTCGGTCAGCTCGTCCAGTGAGAGGTCGGCCGGGTGCTGGGCGGAGACGACGACGATCGCCCGGTCGGCGCCGTCCTCGCGGGCCAGGTCCACCTGGACCTTGCCGTCCGGGCCGAGCGCCGGTACGCCCGCGGCGCCCGTGGCGCCGACCCGGCGGGCGATGTCGTGGGCGAGCACGCAGCTGAGCGGCAGCCGTTCGGGGGTCTCGTCGCAGGCGTACCCGTACACGATGCCGGAGTCGCCGGCGCCGCCGCGGTCGACTCCGTCGGCGATCTCGCGGGACTGGCGGTCCAGGAGCACCCGGACGGTCGAGGTGTCGGCGCTCAGGCCGTGCCGCCGCACGTCGTGATAGCCGATCTCGCGGAGCACGGAGCGGACCGTCGCGTCGACGTCCACGTCGGCGTTCGCGGTGATCTGGCCGGTGGCGACCACGTTGTCCCGGGTGACCAGGGTCTCGCAGTTGACCCGGGCGTGGGGGTCGATCGCCAGGAAGGCGTCGAGCACGGCGTCCGAGATCCGGTCCGCGACCTTGTCGGGGTGTCCGGCACACACCGATTCGGCGATCTGCGATCCGGACCGGAAGCTCAGGGGTGCGGCCATGAGGGCTCCTTGTGTCGATGCAGAAAGAGGCTCACTGGGAGGGAGAGGTGTGGCTGCGCCGGGTGCTCACCCGGTCCGGGTCAGCTCGGCGAGGACCGCTTCGCGCTGGGCCGTGGGACCGATGCTCATCCGGAGGCAGTCGGTCAGGCCGGGTGCGGCCAGATGGCGCACGAACACCCCTGACTGCGCGAGCCGTTTGGCGACGGCTCCGGCGGTCTCGGGGTCGGCGCACCGGAAGGTGACGAAGTTCGTCGTCCCGTCCAGCACGGTGTAGCCCAGCTCGGTGAGCCGCCGGCCGTAGTGCGCCCTGCCCTCGGCGGTGCGCCGGACGGTGTCGGCGAGATGGCCGGTGGCGTCGAGCGCGGCGAGCGCCGCCGCCTCGGCGACCCGGCCGACGACGTAGTGTTCGCCGCCGCGGCGCAGTGCGGCGAGCAGTTCCGGCTCTCCGACCGCGTAGCCGATCCGCAGCCCGGCCAGGGCGTGGGCCTTGGAGAAGGTGCGCAGCCAGAGCATGCGCCGGCCGGTCAGCTCGCCGGCCCCGATCCGGTCGGCGGGCGGCTGGTATTCGGTGTAGGCACCGTCGACCACCAGCAGGGTCCGCTCCGGCAGCCGGCCGGCCAGGTCCAGCAGGGCCGGCGCGCCCAGCGAACCGCCCGTCGGGTTGTCGGGGTCGGCGAGGTAGACGACGTCGGCGCCGGTGCCGTGGGCCCGCCGGATCAGTTCCTCGGTGTCCACGCAGGTGTTCCGGTACGGCACGAGGTGGACCGTCGCTCCGCGGGCGCGCGCGAAGTAGGCGAAGGTCGGGTAGGTGGCGTCGCTGGTCACGGCGGTGCGCCCCGGCCCGAGGAAGGCGCGGCCGATCACGCCGAGCAGTCCGTCGATGCCGGAGCCGATGTGCACGTGGTCCGCGGGGACGCCGAGCGCGTGCCCGAGCCGCCGGCGCAGCTCGTGGTGGTCGCAGTCGGGGTAGCGGTGGCACTCCCGGGCGGCGGCGCCGATGGCGCGGACCACGTCGGGGGCCGGTCCGAACTCGTTCTCGTTGGTGCTGAGCCGTTCTCGCGCCCGCAGGCCGGTGGCGCGTTCGGTCATCTCCAGGGAGGGGAACGGGTTGTCCCCCTCGCCGGTCACCGGCTCTCCTCCAGGGGGACCCCGTCGGGTGCGTCGGCCAGCCCCAGGCGCTCGGCGAGGTATTCGTTGTACCGCCGCATGGCGAGCATGCGCAGCACTCCGCCGGTGATGAGTTCCATGCTGGCGTCCGGTTCGGCCTCGACGATGGGCAGCACCACTCCGTCCAGCCACTCGGGGCCGTGTTCGGCGTCGCCCTCCATGTGGTTGAAGAAGAACTCGAACTCCTGCTGGGCGGTGAAGCCGTTGCGTTCCAGGCCCTTGACGACGGCCGCGTCGCGGTCCACGTCGAACAGCTCGGGCATGGCCAGGCTGCCCAGCGCCTTGAAGTAGTGGCGCCGGTTGCAGGCCAGCAGGAAGTACAGGTTGTGCCCGGCGTACGGCCGCCAGTCCTCCCAGGGCGGGACGGTGGGCAGTTCGAGGCCGAGCCGGCGCAGGCCGCGGGTGAACTGGAGGGTGTGCGCGGCGTCGGGCCGGCCTTCGCCGCACTCGTCCCACATGTGCTTGCTGATCTCGTGCTTCACGCCCTCCATGAAGTGGGGCTGGGCCAGCACGAGCGCGTCGTAGAAGCGGTAGTTGAGATAGCCGTCCGCCTGGATGAAGGCGGCCAGCTGCTCGATCGTGGCCTTTTCGGCCAGGTAGGTCTCCACCGCCCGGTCGAGGTCGTTGCGTTCCTTCGCCGCCGTCAGGAACCACTCGCGCACGAAGCCGGGGCGGCGGGCGTCGGCCTCGGACGGCAGCCGGTCGGCGATCTCCTTGATGTCCGCGGCGAGGACGTTCTCCTCGTAGTGGGAGCGGAACGCGTTGAACCAGGCGCTGCGTTCATGGCGGGCGGCCTGGCTCAGCGGGTGTCCCAGCAGCGTCTCGTAGACGGTGTAGGCGCTGCGGTGGACGTCGAGCAGGGCGTCGGCGTCCCCGTGGGACAGTCCCTCCTCCAGCCGCCGGGTGAGGTTGGCCAGCAGGTCGTCGTGGAGCGGGAGTCGCTCCACCGTCGTCTCGGGGCCGAGGAGGCACTGGTTCAGCCTGCGTTCCACCGATTCCGGCGGGGTCTCGTGCGCGCCGCGCAGCACTCCGTCCCGAGCCGGCATCCGCTCGAGGCTCAGATCCCTGCTCACTGGCCTGTCCTCCGTCGCTGTCGTTCCGTGTGATGACGCGATGCGCGAGGAAGCCGGGTCCGGCTCCTCACACGATCTCCGGGTCGGGGTACTCGATCGGTTCCTGTTGCCAGTTGACGGCGCGCAGGACGCGGACGCCGTTGGCGTCGACGGCGTGCCGCGGGTACGCGTCCGGCGAGTCGATCAGCGGGACGGTGTACTTGCCGGAGGCGTGCGGCAGGACGTATTCGGGGACGGCCGGGTTGGAGATGTGCCGTTTCAGCGCAGTCACGATCTCCACCCCGCGGCGCACGGGCACGCGGAAGGCGCTCGCCTCGGGGCTGTGCGGCATGAAGTGGTACAGGTAGCCGGCGTGGACGCCGCGCCGGTACAGGCCCATGCACAGGTCCCGCATGGTCGCGGTGCCGTCGTTGACGCCGCCGAGCAGCGGGACGTTGGCGAAGAGGATGGGTACCGCGCTCTGCAGCCGGCGTATCGCGTCGTCGAAGTCCGGGCTGAGTTCGCGGGGGTGGGTGATGTGCAGGCCCACCGCGGTCACCCCGTGCCGGGCGAGGACGGAGACGAGGCCGGAGTCGACGCGGTAGGGGTTGAACGTCAGGGACCGGGTGTGGATGCGCACGATCAGGTCGGGCCGTGCTGCGCGGGCCTCCGTCAGCACCTGGTCGATCTGGTCGTTGCTGTGCATGAGCGGTTCGCCGCCGCTGAGGATCATCTCCTCCACCTGCGGGTTGGCGCGCAGGAAGTCGAGCGTGGCCTGCCAGTGGCCGCGGTCGAAGGAGACCTTGGTGGAGTCGCGGTCCAGGGTGCGCAGCGCCTCGTAGCAGAACTGGCAGTAGGCGTGACACACGTTCGCGTAGCGGACGATCACCCGGTTGTCGTACTTGTGCTGGGCGATGGGGGTGACCATCTCGCTGGGCAGTTCCCAGTTCTCGGTCTTCCCGTCGTACTCGTAGGGGTCGTCCCCGTCGCCCGTCTCGTCGGTGCCGAGCGGGAAGACCTGCTTCCACAGCGGGTCGTCGGTCAGCGGGTTGCCCGTGTCGGGATCCGTCTCGACGAGGCTGAGGAAGTAGGGCGTGGCCTGGAACCGCTTGGTCTGGTTGTGCCGGTCGATGCGTTCCAGCGTCCGGTGGTCGCAGTTGGGGAAGTGGCCCTGCAACTGGGCCGACGTGCGTACGGCGTTGCGCTGTTGCCACTTCCAGTCCGTCCACGCCTGCCTCGCGGCGTCGGGGGACAGGGTTTCCACAGCCATTCCGATCCTTCGGGTTCAGAGGGCGGTGAGATCAGGGAGTCGGTGCCGGCGTGCTCAGGCCACGCGTACGGCCGAGGTGACCGGTGCCGCGACGATCAGCTCCCGGACGGCCTCGGCGGCCCGGGTGCGCAGTTCGGCCAGCGATTCCACGGAGTAGAAGGCGGCGTGCGGGGTGAGCAGCACCCGGGGGTGGTCGCGCAGCCAGTGCGGCAGCTCGGGTTCGCCCTCGACCACGTCGAGGGCGACGCGTCCGGGGCGGCCCACGGCCAGCGCCTGGCGCAGCGCGGAGACGTCGACCACGGCGCCGCGTGCCGTGTTGATCAGCAGCGAGCCGGGCTTCATCCGGTCCAGCTCGGCCGCGCCCAGCAGGTGGTGGGTGGTGGAGTCGAGCGGGACGTGGACGCTCACCACGTCGGCGTCCGTCAGCAGCGCGTCGAGGGAGTGCCTGCGTTCGATGCCGAGGGACTTTTCGACGCCGGGGTGGTTGTGCGGGTCGTAGAAGCAGACCCGTATGCCGAAGGCCCGCGCCCGTTGGGCGACGGCCAGGCCGATGCGGCCCAGTCCGACGATCCCCCAGGTCATGCCGCGCACGCGTGGGGCGTCGGTGATGGAGCGCCAGTCCCAGCCTCCGTCGCGGACGTGCGCCCGGAGGTCGGGGAGCCTGCGGACCTGGGCGAGGAAGAGGGCGAGGGTGTGGTCGGCGACTTCCTCGGTGCCGTAGTGGGGGATGTGGAACACGCTGGTGCCGGCGGCGCGCGCGGCCTCGACGGCGACGTGGTCGTAGCCGGTGCTGGCGCAGATGACGGCGCGGCATCGGGTGTTGCGGGCGAAGAAGGAGGCGTCGAGCGGGACGCGGTGCCAGAGGATCATGTAGTCGCACGCGGCCCGCGGCAGCCGGTCCCGCTCGTCGTCCGGCACGATGACCAGGCGGACCGTGCCGTGCGGGCCGACGACGCGTCCCTCGATGTCAGGGCTCTCGACGTAGCCGCCTCCTGGAGCGTCCACCACCCACACGACGGGTGCCGTGTCGTGGTCGTCTCCGGTGTCCTTGGGCACGTCAGGCGCCAGCTGAACCATCGCTCCCCTTTGAATAGGTGCGGATGAAATGCTGTTCCAGCAGGAGAAATAGAGAAGATGCCCGGAAAGCCTTCGAGGGCCGGATGCAGCCAGCCGTGATGCACACCCGCCGACCGTTTGAAATACCTACGAAATACGCTCGGTAACCACTCTGTTATATCAGCATGAAAACGGCCGCACAAGGATGCCGTCCACGCATTCCAGCCGTTTTCGAGGATGCCAGGCAGCATCCCCGAGGCGGAGGTGACTCAATCCTGACCG
Organism: Streptomyces tricolor; assembly: GCF_002155905.1. GTDB lineage: Bacteria > Actinomycetota > Actinomycetes > Streptomycetales > Streptomycetaceae > Streptomyces > Streptomyces tricolor. Next base: position 6,877 of record NZ_MUMF01000240.1, read on the forward strand.
CGCTCCGCCCGGGCCAGCCAGAGTGAGAACCGGACAGGCGGACCGCGGGATTTCCGCAAGCGTCCGATGTACCGTATTGCACCGCCTTGCTCCATTATGACCCACCTCTACTCGGCCCAAGATGGCCGGAAGAAGCCGTTACCCTCCGGTTGGTATCCGTTCACGGTGGCCGGATCCCGAACCTCCGCATCACGCAATCGACCCTTCCGCATCCCGCGGCACCGGCGGAAGTTTTAAATTCTTTTCGACACGCGACCAGCACCGGCATTCGCGGGACCGGTTCGGCGTGCGGTTTCTCCGCACTACCGAATCCGGTCGTCAACTCGTTACCCTGGGATCCTGTCGCCGGGAAAAAATTTCGCGTCGCCGCGCGTCACCGGCCTTCCGGGATTTCTCCGCCACTCGACCGCCGCCGCAGACGGGCCCGGCGACCCGGCTCGTCGCTTCTCGGGCTCCCCCGGGCTTCCCCCCACCCGTGCTCAGATGAAAGAGGTGCGCTTACTTGCCAACCCGTGAGGACACTCGGCACGCCGATCACGCGACAGCCCCCTGGGGCGCTTCCGACAGCCGGCCGACGACAGCCGACGGGCGTGCGCGCGCCCTGTGCGGCAGAACGCGGGAACTGACCGCACTGGAACGCGTCCTCGACCGGGACGACCCCGGGGTGCCCCTCATCGATGTGCGGGGCGACCCCTGGATGGGCAAGTCCGCGCTGCTGGGCGCGCTGGGCGACCTCGCGCGCGAGCGGGGCTGGACGGTGGCCTGGGCCGCGGGCGGCTCGGTCCCCGAGGGGCTTGTGTTCGGCGTCTTCGCCGACGCCCTGGACGAGTTGCTGTCGTCCGCCGGCGACCAGACCGTGGCCTGGCTCTCGCCCCACCACCTGTCCTGGCTGGCCGGCATCTTCCCTGCCCTGTCGTGGCACGCCCCGGCCGTCGCGCTCCCCGCCAACCCGTCGGAGCACCACCATGTGCTGCACGCGGTCCGCAGCCTGCTCGGCCGTCTCGGCACCCGCAACCGCCTGTTGCTGATCCTCGACGACATGCACCTGGCCGACGAGGCGTCCGTGCTGCTTGTGCAGCACCTGCTGCGGCATCCCGCGCCGAACGTGGTGCTGGCCCTCGCGCACCGGCCCCGGCAGGACCCGCAGAGCCTGCGCATCCTGCTGGGGC
>NZ_MUMF01000241.1 GCF_002155905.1 Streptomyces tricolor
ATCCAGAAAAGCGCCGCCAGCTTCGGCTCCTGCCGCGCTTACCTCACGCAGCAGACCCGCCGCCTCGCCAGTTCTCTCCTCTACTGCACCACGCCGCGCCCCCTCCCCTCACCCTCCCCGTCCGGGCGATCCTGCCCTGGGCGGCGTTCTTCGGCATCCTGATGCTGATCCTGCTGTACTTCGTCGGCGCCGAAGGCGGCACGGCGGCTGTCTTCTCCGGCGAGGGCGTGCACGAGTGGGTGCACGACGGACGCCACCTGCTCGGCTTCCCCTGCCACTGAGACGAGGCCGCGCACATGAACTCCGCCACCGTCAGAACCCTCCTGGTCCGTGGCATGCTCACCGGCATCGCCACCGGGGTGCTGGTCTTCGGGTTCGCCTACCTCGTGGGTGAATCGCCGCTGAGGTCCGCACTCGTCTTCGAAGCCGCCCACGAGACCGAACACGGCCCGGAACTGGTCAGCCGAACCCTGCAGGAGACCGCCGGCCTGGCCACCGGCGTGCTCTTCTTCACCACCGCGTTCGCCGGAATCGCCGCCCTGGCCTTCTGCTTCGCCCTGGGCCGCATAGGCCGCTTCGGTCCGCGGGCCACCGCGGGCCTGGTCGCCCTGGGCGGCTTCGTCACCGTGTTCCTGGTGCCGTTCCTCAAGTACCCGGCGAGTCCCCCGGCGGTCAGCAGCCCCGACACCCTCAACCAGCGCACCGCCCTGTACTGGCTGATGATCGCGCTCAGTGTGCTGATCGGCATCGCGGCCGTCGTCCTGGGCCAGCGGCTGGCCCCACGCCTGGGCAACTGGAACGCGACCATCACCGCCTCCGTGGCCTTCGTGGTGGCAGTCGGCCTCGCGCTTGCGTTCCTCCCCGCGGTCAACGAGATGCCCGAGGGCTTCCCGGCCAATGTGGTCTGGGACTTCCGCGTCGCCGCGGCCGGCATGCAGCTTCTTCTGTGGGCATCCTTCGGCCTGATCTTCGGCCACCTCGCCGAGCGGGTCCTGGAACCGCGTACCGCCAACGCACCCACCCAGCAGGCTGTCCCACCGCAAGCAGCCCCCGCACCCCACTGAGAATGCCGGACTGACGGGCCCGCCGGGGACACCTCCTGCGGGCCCGTCCGCATGTCCCATGGCGACCTCGGGTGCGATCCGCCGAATGCCTGCCCCACGTGCGTGCTGCGCGTCGCCGAGGCCCGCGGCATACGTCTGCCCGTGCCGGGACCCGCGCACGTGACCGACGGCGACGTGCCGGAGAAATAGCCGTGCCCGGCGGGGCCAGCACTCCCCCGGCGTGCGGTCGCCCTCGTCACGAGGCCGTGCTGGCGGCGGGGTCGCGGAAGTCGGGCGGCAGTGCGCCGTCCACGCGGGTCACCAGGGCCGGTGCGCACGTACGCATGCTCTGCCTGGTCACCAGCAGCAGGGACAGCGTGGTTCCGGTCTCGTCGTCGATCGGGAAGCGTGCGTCGGGGTAGCGCCGGGAGAAGTCGATGATCGTGTCGACGTCCCGGGTGAGCGACGTCTGCCTGGCGCTCTTGTCCTTGGCGCGGCATGTGGCGTCGATGTCGTGGAGGGCCTCGTGCACGGGACGGACCTGGGCGGAGGGCGGGGTGACGAAGGACGCCGTGGCGCTCGGCTCGGCAGTGGCGGCCGAACCAGTACCGCCGCCGGAACCGCCCCGCAGGGCCACCACTGCGGAGGTGGCCAGGGCGAGCACCACGGCGGCGGCCACCACCGACAGCAGCAGACCCGCCCTGCGGCTGAGCGGCGGGGCGGCGGGCCCCGCCGCGGAGTCGGGTCTGCCGGCGGCGGCCCCGCTGCGGTCCTCTTCGACCTCTTCCGCGTCGCGGCGCGTCGTCACGAAGTGGCCTTCCAACTGGTGCCGCCGTCGGTGCTGCGGTAGACGCGAGCGGTCTTGCCGTCGAGCGCGCCCGCGTACAGGGTGCTGCCGGTGGCGTCGTAGCCGACCGCGCTGGTGCCCTTGGGCACGTCGGCGTCCTTCCAGGTCTTGCCGCCGTCGGTGCTCAGCTGGGCGCCGTCCATGCCGACGGCGATGATCCGGTTGATGTCCTTGGGGTTCCAGGCAGCGGCCATCGCGCCCATCGGGCCGCCCAGCTCCTTCCAGGTCTTCCCGCCGTCGGCGCTGGTCTGCAGGCCGCTGGACATGTCGGGGGCGATGAGGCGCTGCGGGTCCTTCGGGTCGACCAGGATGGTGCCCATGAAGGAGCGGCCCGCCTCGACGTTGACCGCCTTCCAGGTCGTGCCGCCGTCGGTGGAGGCGAGCAGCCCGGACTCGGGAGAGCCGACGTAGACGGTGTCGCCGGCGCCGCCGATGGCGTGGACGTCACCGAGCGCGTTCTTGCCGGTCACCTTGGTGAAGGTGGCTCCGCCGTCGGTCGACCGGTACAGCCCCGGGTGCCCGCCCACCAGCACGGCGTCGTTCGTGCTCGCCCACCCCATGGCGTCGGCCCCGCGCAGCGAGGGCACGTCCTGCCAGGTCTTGCCCCCGTTGCCGGAGGCGGCGACGGCCGCGTGCCCGCCCACGTAGAGCCGGCTGCCGACCACCGACACCGTGTGCAGGTCCCCGCCCACGAGGGGCCTGGTCGCCGACCCGCTGGACGAGCCGCCGCCGCCGTCGCCGCGGGTGGTCAGGAAGACCCCGCCCGCCGCGACCGCCACCACGGCCAGGGCCGCGCCGCCCCAGCGCAGCCGCCGCGCCCGCTGCTCGGCGCGCCGTGCCGCGGCGGCCTGCTCGGCTGCCCTGGCCCGGCGGCGTTCGCCCTTGGTGGGCCTGGCGGCTGCCGTCGACTTGGCTGCCGCGGCCGACGGCTTCGTCTTGCGGGACGATGTGGAGGACATGATCGTGCTTCCTTCGCAGGGGTCGTGAGGGCGGAGACAGTCGGCGCGGGCGGCCCGCGTACATCCCGCCGGGTTGGACGGTCGCCGCCTCCCGGCGGCGACGCACTGGATGATCGGGAAGAAGTCCCTGAATGTCAGGGGGCCGAAGGAGAACGCGGCCACCTTTCCGGAGCGGTCGAGTACGTAGGCGGTGGGGAGGGCTCTCGGGGCCATGCACCGGAAGCCGGCAGGGTACGGCCGTCCGGGGCCGAAGATGCTCGGATACGTGATGCCGTAGCCGCGCTGGAGCGCGAGCACGGACGCCCGGTGAGCGTGGTGCCGGACAGGGCGGGAGTGAGCCTGCGCCTCGCCGACGGGAAGTAGCGGGACACCGAGGCGCCGGTCGCCGCCGCGGGAATGCCTCTGCTCTGCTGCGAGCCCTTGGCAGCACCGCAAGCGGTGAAGGTCGCGGCCCCCAGCACGCCGACGGCGCACACGTGCCGTCCCGACGCGCCCACGGGGCGGGAGACGGCGTCGGGACGCCGTACGGGAAGGAGCGATCTGGTCAGCGGATCTCATCCTTCACGGGCTGCCCGGTGTCGTCGGAGCGCAGATCCGCCTCGTGACGCAGCAGCCGGGCCTCTTCCCGCAGTCGCTTGATCTCGGCGTCGACGTCCGTGTCCGGGGCCGACTGTGCGCCCGGCGCCCCGCAGCACGATCGCGCCGCGGCCTGCCGATCCGGGCCCGCGTGCCCGGCGGCACCCCGGCGCATCGGCCGCACGCAGCAGAAATACATCATCGCCGCCGACGCCACGGCGAGGAGGAGGGGCAGCGCGTAGCCGCTCACAGTGTCCGCTCCCGAACCGGGACGTCAGGCCGATGGCCGACCTCGGCCCGCAGCTCCTCGACCTCGGCGCGCAGCGCCTCCAGCTCCTTGCGTCGCGGATCACTCGGGGCCGACGCTGTTGTGCCCTCCGCCGTGTAGGTCTCGGCCTGGCGGCGGCCGGACCGGCTCATGAACCACATCATGAGGCCCATGCCCAGCGGGCAGGCCAGCAGGGGCAGGACGGTGAGCAACTGACTCATCAGGCTTCTCCCTTCGGCGCGAACGGTGTGGCCTGTCGGCGCAGGCCGTACCGCGCGGCGGCTCAGTCATCTCCGCGCTTCTGTGCGAACGATGGCAGTCAACACTCACATCCTATGTGACTTAGGTACTAAGGCGTATAGGAACTGAGGTCGTCAGGACGCTGTGTCCAGCTGCGCTCGCTGCGGCGCGATGCGCAAGACGCAGATCGGACCAGCGACTGCGCGGGCGGCGGTCCACCCCAGCGCGACCCCGGCTGTCCACGACAGCGGCGCGAACGGGCCCCGACGACTCGGCCGGCCACCGGATCCTCTGGTTCGCCGGAACCGGGTCCCCTGGACTCTCGAGGCGGACGTCGCGGCGACCAACCGATCAGCCCCGTCAGGCCACCCCATGAGCCGTGGGCGCGGTGATCGCCCGCCGGGACCGCCACATGGAGCCGAAGGTCAGTACTGCGAGCGCGACCATGACACCGGCCGAGATCAGGAACGCCGGCGAGGTCGGCGACGAGGCCGAGGACCCGGCGACGACGTAGGCCGCCGTCCCGGGCAGCACACCCAGTGCCGTCGCGGCGGCGAAGGAGTGCAGCCGCACACCGGAGAAGGCCGCCGCGAAGTTCACCGCCTGGAAGGGAACGCCCGGCACGACGCGCAGCAGGAAGACGCTTCGGAACCCCTGCTCGGTGAGCCGCCGGTCCAGCGCCCCCAGCACCTTTCCCCTGAGGAACGGCTGAAGCGCCTCACGGCCCAGCCCCCGACCGAGCGCGAACGCCAGGACCGCGCCGAGAGTCGTCCCCGCCACCGCGAGCACCAACCCTGCGGGGATGCCGAAGAAGACCCCGGCCGCGATGTTCAGCACCGGCTTGGGGAAGAAGGCCAGGGTGCCGATCGCGAACACGAGTACGAAGCCGAGCCCTGCCCAGACCGCGGGAACGTCCGGCGCGAGCAGCCCCTGAGTGAGGAGCCGCCGGGGATTCCACAGAAACAGGGAACCGGCCGCTGCCGCCAGGACCATGAGAAGCAGAGCCAGCCGAGCGGCCGGTGTCATACGCACGCGCCGAGTGTACCTACGAGGTCTTCACCCGGTCGGCCCACGATCCGCCCTTCACGCCCCCAGCGTGCCGACGGTCACGGGCGCGAGACCAGGCCCGAGTACGAGCGAGGACAGGTAGCGGGCCACCCCGTACGGCAGGACGGTCACCGCCGGCTCTCGCCCGGGCCGACCGCCGGACCGCTCGTATCCTCGCCACCGATCGGGGCCGCCCACGCCGACCGTCCGGCGGACACGCGCTCGAAACGCCGGTTTCCCTGAAGTAAATACCCCCACGGGGTACTTGACGCTCCCTGCGAGTAAGGAGCACTCTGCCGATGCGCCCCTCACAATTCCGTCGGCAGCAGCCCTCTACCTTCCTACCCGGTTCACGCGTCGCCGAAGACGACGTGGACCGGTGCCCCCGCTTGGAGCGGCCCGGGCTGCTGTGATCAGGAAGGACCGCGACTGTGAACAACCGTCAGACCTCCCGATGTCTCCAACTCGCGGCACTGCTCGTGACCGGCGCAGTGACAGCCACCGGGTGCTCGGCCGCTGCGAGCGACAGCACCCTCGACAACGCGCGCTCCAAGGGCACCCTGAGGGTCGCCCTCACCCAGGCCAACCCGCCGTGGAACTTCCTTGACGGCGACAACGAACCGGTCGGCTACGACGTCGACGTGGCCCGTGAGCTGGCGAAGCGGCTCGGCATCGGCAAGGTCGAGTTCGTCGGCTCGGACTTCGGCAGCTTCATCGAGGGAGTGCGGGCCAACCGGTTCGACATCGTCATCTCGGGCCAGACGATCACCGCGGAGCGCAGGCAGCAGGTCGACTTCTCACGTCCGTACGAGGTCAACGGCATCTCCGTCTTCGTCGGCACGGGCAACACCTCCATCACCGGGCTCGCCTCCCTGAAGGGCAGACGGATCGCGGTGACCGAGGGCACCACGCAGGCCGAGTACGCCCGTACGAAGATCCCGGGCGCGCGGATCAAGACGTACAAGAACGCCACGCTCGCCCTGACGGACGTCGGACAGGGCCGGGCCGACGCCGCGCTCGTGTCGAAGTTCCAGGGCGCCTACCTCGCCGACAAGAACGACCTGCGGGTGAAGGCCACCGGAGCGCTGCTGGAGACCGAGGTCAACGGCATGACGTTCCGCAAGGGCCAGCAGGACCTCAAGGGGAAGGTCGACAAGGCGCTGAACGACATGATCGGCGACGGCACGCTGTCGGCCATCTCGCGCCGCTGGCTCGGCGGCCTCGACATGGCCGCCGAGCTGCGCAAGCTGCCCGCCGGCCAAGCGGGTTGACGGGAGGGAGGAGAACAGCCATGGATCTGATCGTCCGCGACTTCCCCGACCTCCTGCGCGCGATGGGCGTCACGCTCCTGCTCGGCGTGGTGTCGTTCGTGCTCGGCTGCATCCTCGGCGCCCTCGTCGGGCTGGCCAGGATCTCCCGGTTCCGACTGCTCAAGGGCCTCGCCATCGCCTACGTGTCGGTGTTCCGCGGCACACCGCTGCTGATCCAGATCATGCTCGTCTACTACGGCCTTCCGCAGCTCGGCATCCTGATCGAGCCGATCCCCTCGGCGATCCTCGCCCTCACGCTGTACGCCGCGGCGTACCTCAGCGAGAACTTCCGCGCCGGGATCATCGCCGTCGACCGCGGCCAGTGGGAGGCGGCCCACTCGATGGGCATGCCGTACTGGCGAATGCTCCGGCGGATCGTCGCCCCCCAGGCGATCCGGGTCGCGCTGCCGCCCATCGGCAGCCGATTCATCGCGCTGATGAAGGACACCTCGCTGGCCTCCGCGGTGACCGTCGTCGAACTCACCCGGGCGGCCGAGACCATCGGCAGTTCCACCTTCCGCTACATGGAGGCGTTCCTCGTGGCCGCCGCGGCCTACTGGCTGATCAACACCGCGCTCTCGCTGGGCCAGGGCGCCCTGGAGCGCCGACTGGGGAGGGCCTACGCATGAACACGACGGACCAGCCCGGCACACCGGGCCGGACGGACAGCCCGATACACATACGCGGCCTTCAAAAGCGATTCGGCGCGCTGGAGGTGCTCAAGGGCGTCGATCTCACCGTGGCCCGCGGGGAGGTGGTCGTGGTGATGGGGCCCTCCGGCTCCGGGAAGACCACACTCATCCGCTGCATGAACCTGCTGGAGGAGCCCGACGCCGGCACCGTCGCCGTCTGCGGCTGCTCGGTGGAGTGCGGCGACCGGGCGCGCCGGCGTGAACGCGCCCGGCAGGTGAGGGAGATCCGGCACCGTACGGCCATGGTGTTCCAGCAGTTCAACCTCTTCCCCCACCTGACCGCCCTGGGCAACGTGGCCGAAGGGCCCCTGTCGGTACGGCGTATGCCCAGGGCCGACGCGGAGGCGCTCGCCCGGCGACTGCTCGACCGGGTCGGCCTGGCCGACAAGGCCGCCGAGTACCCGGCGCGGCTGTCGGGCGGCCAGAAGCAGCGGGTCGCCATCGCCCGGGCGCTGGCCATGGAGCCGGAGGTCGTCCTCTTCGACGAGCCGACCTCGGCGCTCGATCCCGAACTGCACGCCGAGGTCCTTCAGGTGATGCGCGAACTCGCGCGCGACGGCATGACCATGGTCGTCGTCACGCACGAGGTCGAGTTCGCGCGGGAGGTGTCGGACCGGGTGGTCTTCATGGACGGCGGCGTCGTTCTCGAAGAAGGACCGCCCCGGGAGTTCCTGAGCCGTCCGGCCCACCCGCGGGCGCAGGCGTTCCTCCGCCTGGTCGCACACGACCTGCCCGAGGAAGGGGCCGACGACGAGGGCCCGGACAAGCCGACACGATGGGAGCGGGCGAGTTGACGGACACGCGAGAAGACAGGCAGGCCGAGGAGAACAGGGACTTCACATCCGGGGAGGTCGCCCGGGCCCGCGCCGACACCCCGGGATGCGCCAAGGTGGCCCATTTCAACAACGCCGGCGCCGCCCTGATGCCCCGGCAGGTCATCGACGCGTCCGTACACCACCTGCGCCTGGAGGCGGACATGGGCGGCTACGAGGCGGCCGCCCACGCCGCTGAGCGCATCGAGGCGGTGTACGACTCTGCGGCGCGGCTCCTCGGTTGCGGCCGCGACGAGATCGCCCTGGTCGACAACGCCACCCGGGCCTGGGACATGGCCTTCTACGGCATCCCGTTCCGTCCCGGGGACCGCGTCCTGACCAGCATGGCCGAGTACGGCAGCAACTTCATCGCCTATCTCCAGGTCGCCAAGCGGTACGGCGTCCAGGTCGACGTCGTCCCCAACGACGAGCACGGCCAGATCTCGGTCGACGCCCTGAGCGCGGCGGTGGACGAGCGGGTACGGGTCATCTCGCTGACCCATGTCCCCACCAACGGAGGGCTCGTGAACCCCGCCGCCGAGGTGGGGAAGATCGCCCGTGAGGCGGGCGCGCTGTATCTCCTGGACGCCTGCCAGTCGGTGGGCCAACTCGCCGTCGACGTAGGGGAGATCGGCTGCGACATGCTCTCCACCACCGGCCGCAAGTACCTGCGCGGACCACGCGGGACCGGGCTGCTCTACGTGCGCAAGGACGTACTCGACCAGTTGGTCCCGCCCGTGCTCGACCTGCACGCCGCCACCTGGACCGCGCGCGACCGGTACGAAATGCGGCCGGACGCACGCCGGTTCGAGACCTGGGAGGCCAACTACGCCGCCCAGCTCGGCCTCGGCGCCGCCATCGACCATGCCCTGGGGTGGGGCCTGCCGAGGATCCAGGCACGCGTGACCCGCCTCGCCGGGACGCTCCGGGAACGGCTCGCCGAGATCCCCGGCGTCAACGTCCGGGACCTGGGCGTACGGCGCTGTGGCATCACCACATTCACGCTGGACGGCGTGGCGGCGGACCGGGTCAGGACAACCCTGGCCGCACAGGGGATCAACGTCAGCGTGTCCCGGACGGCCTCCACCCGGCTGGACATGGACGACCGCGGCCTCGGGGAGGTCGTCAGGGCGTCGGTGCACTACTACAACACGGAGGAGGAGGTCGCCGCCCTGGCCCGCGCGGTGCGAAGCTGCACCTGATCACGCCCACGCGAACAGCCGCGCGCGGTCGGCCCGTCGCGCCTGCCCGACATCCTCACCCCCAGCCCTGCGCTAAACGCCTTCGTAGCACACGGGGTGGAGTCACGGCAGGAGCGAACTCTTCACTCGAAGATGCATAAAAGGTGACTGATCGTGACATTCCAGTTACGATCAGTGGCATGCCGCAGGGATCCGTCGGCCGCGCGGCGTCGCGCAAGCCGGCCCTCGTCCTCCTGGTGGGCCTGGTGCTGACGCTCACGGCCCATCTGGTGGCGTGCGCCGTGCACGCCGCGGAGGACCACGGTCCCGCGGTGTCGGCCGCCTCGCCAACGCACGGGAAGCACGGGGCGCACACCCACGGGACCCTCGCTGCCGGACCCGCCTGTTCCCCGGTCGGCTGGGCCGACGAGCATCCGGGGCAGGACGCCGACCTGTGCTGCGATCCGGCGGACCTGCCCGCGGACCTCCGCGCGGCGAGCGGGTCGATGCTCCTGGCGTTCCCGTTCCTCGCGCTCCTCTCGCTGGGCCGCCGCCCGGAGGACCCGACGGCGTCCGGGGCTCCCCCGGGGCCCGGGGAAGGGTCCCGCGCTCCCGGGTCCTCCGGCCTCACTCTGCTGCAACTGGTCTGCGTCAGCCGTACGTGACCGTGCCCGCCCGGCGTCTCCGCCGGGCGTTCCGGCACCCCCCACGGACGGCACGGACGTGCGGCCCCGCCATGAGCGGGCCGCGGAAGGACCACTCATGAGCACGGCCCTGCGCGGCATCTCCTCGCGCGACATCACCTCGTTCCTCGCGGCACACGAAGTCCCCCAACCGGCCGGGGCCCCGCGCCGCTCCCCTGCTGGCATGGTCGGCAACACCCCCGTCCTGTGGGTGGGGGAACCCCTCAACCCTCCGGGACGCGGCTTCTGGGCAAAGCTGGAGGGCGCCAACCCCGGCGGCATCAAAGACCGCCCGGGCCTGCACATGGTCGCCACCGCCCGCAAACGCGGCGACCTGGCACCGGGCGCGCCCGTCATCGAGTCCACCAGCGGCACCCTCGGCCTCGGCCTCGCCCTGGCCGGCATCACCTACGGCCACCCGGTCACCCTGGTCACCGACCCCGGCATGGAGCCGCTGATGGTGCACCAACTGCGGGCCTTGGGCGCGCACGTGGACATCGTCACCGAGCCCCACCCCGTGGGCGGCTGGCAGGAAGCCCGCCGGCAGCGCGTACGCGAACTGCTCGCCCGTACGCCGTCGGCCTGGTGCCCCGACCAGTACAACAACCCCGACAACGTCGCCGCCTACGCCCCGCTCGCCCTCGAACTGATGGTCCAGCTCGGCCGGATCGACGTCCTGGTCGCGGCAGTCGGCACCGGCGGCCACTCGGCCGGCATCGCCCGCACCCTGCGCACCTTCAACCCGGAACTGAAGCTCGTCGGCGTCGACTCGGTCAACTCCACGGTCTTCGGCCAGCCCGCGGGACCGCGCCTCATGCGCGGCCTGGGCAGCAGCATCCACCCCGGCAACGTCGACCACACGGCCTTCGACGAGGTTCACTGGGTGGCACCGGGCGAGGCCGTGTGGACCTGCCGCCAACTGGCCCGCGGCCACTACGCCAGCGGCGGCTGGAGCGTGGGCGCGGTCGCCCTGGTCGCGGGCTGGCTGGCCCGCACCGAGCCCGAGCGCACCCGGATCGCCGCAGTCTTCCCCGACGGCGTGCACCGCTACTGGAACACCGTCTACAGCGACGAGTACTGCCGCGCCCACGACCTCCTGGGCACCTTCTCGGCTACCGACCCGGACGCGATCGCCCACCCCGGCGAGCGCACGGTCGCACGGTGGACCCGGTGCACCCACGTCACCGTGCCGGAGGAGGCCGTGCGATGAAGTCCCTCGCCACGCGGTTCCGTTCGTTCAACGGATGCGTCAGGCTGCTGATAGTCCAGCAGTTCACCGGCACCGATGTCCGGTAGCCCGCCCAGCGCGGCTGATGCCGACAGCTGTAGGACGAGCGGCCGGGCCACTGCCGTGCCGCGTCTCACTGCGCGGCGGGCGACGCCGGGCGCACGGCCGGTCCGCCAAGCGTCCACAATGAGGGCGCGGAGGCACCCTGACGGCGGCCCGAAACGGCGACTTGAGACCGCAGGCGATGGAGGACGTCGGGATGAGTGACACGGCGACGGCTGGGGCGGAGGGCCGGCGGCGATGGCTGCCGTTGCAGGTGCATCTGGAGGGGCACGACCGACACCGGTGGGCCGGGCCGCTGGCCGCCGTCGGCCTCGCCTCCGGTGCGCTGCTGGCCGTCCTCGGGCTGCCGCCGGTGGACTTGCACAGCCCACTGCACCACGCGGGCGTGATGGACCCGCTGTGCGGCGGGACCCGGGGCGTACACGCGGCGATGTTCGGGGACTTCGTCACGGCATGGCGCTACAACCCGCTCAGCCTGCTCCTTGTACTGGGTGCGGCCGGAGTGCTGGGGCGCGAGGCAGTCGGCCGACTGCGCGGCCGGTGGCCGAACCTCCGGGTCCGCAACCGCGGGGCGGCGGTCGCGACCGGTGTCGTGCTCCTGGTGGCACTGGAGGCGAATCAGCAGGCACACGCCGACCTGCTGAGCTCCGGACCGGGCCGCGCGCCGTCCGCCTGGCTGCTGCTGTCGGTCACCCTGCCTCTGGCCGCAGCCGTGGTGCTCCTGGTCCTGCTGCTGATCAGGCGGGCCGGTCGACCCTGACAGTCCGGCCGCTGCCGTACGGTGGTCCGCCGCTCGGGGCGTTTCCCGGGCCGAGGCGAGGGCGGCGCCGACTCCGCCGGGACACTTCCCAGGCCAGGAGGTCTGCCTGCGGCCATGAGGTGCGGCCTGCCGCCATGGGGCTGAACCGGCTGCGCACGCAGGCCGACGGGGTCCGCGACGGCTGGCGTCACGCGCCCCCACACCTGTGATATTGGGTGGCAGGGAACGCGTCCGTCCTTCCTGCCACACGCGATGGCCGACGCCCACGGCGGGCTCCTCTGGCACAGGCTCAGAGCTTGGCGAGAAGTCGCGTCAGGCTCTGGACCTCGCCCTTCTGCATGGCGGCCATCATGACTGCCTGCTGCTTCACGGTCGCATTGCGGCCGTCCCCGAGCACGCCCCGGGTCATCTCGATCTCGCCATTGCGGTGCTCGATCATCGCCTTCAGGAAGGCGCGGTCGAAGGCGACCCCCTCGGCGGTCTTGAGCTTCTCCATGTCGGCCTCGGACATCGAGTCGGCCATCTTCATGTCGCCGCCGTCATCGCCGCCCATGTCCATGCCGCCCTCGGCGGCGGACTCGGGCCTGTTCCAGTACCTGAGCCAGCCTCGTGCGGCGGCGAGTTCCGTCTTCTCGTTGGTCATGGTCCTGCTCGCCAGATCCTTGACTTCCTGGTTCGAGGCGCGGCCGGGGGCCAGGCCCGACATCTCCACGAGCTGCGAGCAGTGGGCGATCATGCCCTGTGCGTAGGCCACGTCCGCGTCGTTGAACGGACCCGGCGCAGTCGTCGGCATGACCATCGCGCCCTCATGGGCGGCCGTGGAGGCAGACGGCGAACCGGACGTGCCGTCACCCATGTCCATGCCTCCCATGCCACCGCCGCACGCGCCGAGAAGCACGGCTCCCGCAGAGACACCGGCAAGGACAAGGAGGCGACGGGACTTACGCGACCGGCCGGGAAGACGTGTCATGAGTGTTCTCACCTCAGTGCAGCGGAAAAGGAAGCAGGAACCGGAAGCCCGGGGACCCGGAAGCCGCGTCCTGGACCCGGGTCATGATGTGAACGCATGTCAGCGGCGCGGCCGGACCGGCTCACCCGGCCGGGGCGGACTGCCCCGCTGTCGACCCCGCTGTCGACGGACTGGCAGCGGACGGACTCGCGGTGGGCCCCTTGAAGGGCACGGACGGGTACCCGGTGTCGAAGTGCATGTAGTCGGGCACCTTGATGTCCTGCCAGACCCATCCCTCCTCCGTGAACGCCTGCCAGACCAGCCCGCCCTCGAGGATCTTGCCCTTCCCCTCGGTGCGCTCGGCGTACTCGGCGCTCGGCGACCACTTCTTGGTCCGCAGGTTGATCCACGGGTTCTCGAACGGGTTGATGTCGATCGCGCGGCCGTTGGCGTGCGGGGACTCCCTGAACGGGGCGTTGATCTGGTCGGGGCGCCGGCAGTTGAACGCGGAGGTGTTGTCGGCGGCCAGGCTGGCGTTGAGGTCTCCGTCGTAGACCTCCATCGGCTCCATCCGGCGGATGGGGAAGCCTTCCTCGAACAGTCGCGTGAAGATGCGGACCACGCTGGCCGTCACATCGGCGTTGACCACGAGGACGCCGCGGTGCACCTTGCCGTCGAAGCCGAGGTAGTTCATCTCCACGCGGCGCAGTTGGTCACGGACGTCTGGGCAGCCCTTGCGCCACAGTCCTGCCGCCACCATGCGGGACCACTGAGCGTCCGTGATCTCCTTGACGGCGGCTTCCAGGGACGGTGTGAGGGAAGGGGTCGGGGAGGAGG
>NZ_MUMF01000242.1 GCF_002155905.1 Streptomyces tricolor
CGGCCGGCGCGTCCAGCTCCACTTCGGCGCCTCCGACTGGGAGACGACCGTCTGGATCAACGGCCGGCAGGCGGGCGCCGTCCACCGCGGCGGCTACGACGCCTTCTCGTACGACATCACCCCCCTGCTGAACCGGGGCACGAACACCGTCGTCGTGTCGGTGTACGACCCGACGGAGACCGGTGGCCAGGCCATCGGCAAGCAGCGCGTCCAGGACGTCACCCCGCACGCCGGCCACAGCATCGTCTACACCGCCTCCTCGGGCATCTGGCAGACCGTCTGGCTGGAGCCGACGCCGACGGCGCACATCACCCGGCTCGACATGGTCCCGCACCTGGAGGACGACACCCTGCGCGTCACCGTCCGCGGCAGCACCGCGGCCACCGGTGCCGCCGTCCGGGTCACCGTCTCCACCGGCGGTACGACGGTCGCGAGCGCCACCGGCACGGTCGGCACCGAACTCTCCGTCCCCCTGCCCGGCGCCCGTCTGTGGTCGCCGGACGACCCGTTCCTGTACGACGTCACGGCCCAGCTGACCGGCCGCGCCGGCGGCGACAGGGTCGGCAGCTACACCGGCATGCGCTCGATCGCGGTCAAGGACGTGGACGGCGTCCGCCGGCCGGTCCTCAACGGGCGGTTCGTCTTCCAGACCGGCACCCTGGACCAGGGCTACTGGCCGGACGGCATCCACACCGCGCCCACCGACGCGGCCCTCAAGTACGACCTCCAGAAACACAAGGACCTCGGCTTCAACACGGTCCGCAAACACATCAAGGTGGAGCCCCAGCGCTGGTTCTACTGGGCGGACCGGCTCGGGCTGCTGGTGTGGCAGGACATGCCGTCCATGGACAGCGGCAAGACACCGGACAGCGCGGCCCGCACCCAGTGGGAGAGCGAGTACCGCGCCGTCATCGACCAGCACCGCAGCTCGCCCGCGCTCATCCAGTGGGTCGACCAGAACGAGGGCTGGGGCCAGTACGACCAGGCACGCATCGCGGACATGGTCAAGGCGTACGACCCCTCGCGCCTCGTGGACAACATGAGCGGCGTCAACTGCTGCGGCGCCCAGGACGGCGGCAACGGCGACGTCGTCGACACCCACAACTACGTCGGGCCGGGCAACACGCCCACGGAGCCGGTGCGTGCCTCGGTGCTGGGGGAGTACGGCGGCCTCGGCCACCGGGTCACCGGCCACGAGTGGTATCCGGGCGGCGGTTTCAGCTACGAGGACCAGCCGAGCCCGTCCGCCCTGAACGACCGCCTCGTCGGCCTGCTCGACGGCATCCGGGAGAACGCCATGCCCGCCGGCGGCCTCTCCGCCGCCGTCTACACCCAGATCACCGACGTCGAGAACGAGGCCAACGGCCTGATGACCTACGACCGCCGGATCGTCAAGGTGGACGAGTCCCGGGTCCGCGCGGCGAACCGGGCGCTCATCGCCGCCTCCCGCGACATCGGCCCGCCGGTGCGGCTCCCCGTGGAGCAGTACGTGTCGCTCCGGGTCACGACACCCGGCCACACCGACCGCTACATCCGCCACCACGACGGGCTCGGCTACACCGAGGCGGTCGACTCCGGCAGCAGCGAGCTGCTGAAACAGGACGCCACCTGGAAGGTGCGGCCGGGGCTGGCGAACAAGCTCTGCTACTCCTTCGAGTCGCGCAACCACCCCGGTGAATACCTGCGGCACCGCGACTTCCGGGTCCGCCGCGAGGCGGGCGACGCGTCCGCGCTGTACCGGGCCGACGCCACCTGGTGCCCCGTGCGGGGCGACGGCGGCATCAGACTGTCCGCGGCCAACTTCCCCGGCCAGTACCTGAGGCACATCGACGCCGAACTGTGGCTGGCCCGGTCCGGCGGCACGCACGCCTGGGACGACCCCCGCACCTTCACCGAGGACACCACCTGGTCCGTCGAAGCACCCTGGGCACCCTGACGGTCCCCGGCCGGCCCGGCGGGGGAGCGGCGTACTCCGCGCGGAGTACCCCGGGTTGCTTCCGCCGCCGGACGGCACGGCCGGTCCGCTCCGGCACCGTGGCGTGCATGAAGATGAACCGACCCGCCCGCCGGGCCTTCCTCGTCGTCCATGTGACCGCCTCCGCGAGCTGGCTCGGGCTCACGCTCGGGCTGCTCGGTCTAGCCGTCACCGCCTCCACGACCGGATCGGCGGCGACGGCCGAGGCGTCCGTCCGGGCGATGCGGCTCTTCGCGGATGTGCTGCTGCTCCCCCTCGCGTTCCTCACCCTCCTCAGCGGCGTCCTGCTGGCCGTCGGCACGCCCTGGGGCCTGGCCCGGCACCGGTGGGTCTGGACCAAGTTCTGGCTGACCCTCGCCGCCACCACCGCCACGGCGTTCGCGCTCCGCCCCGGGCTGCACTCCGCCATGTCCGCCCTGGCGGCGGACGGAGTACCCCCCGGCCCCGGCGACCTGCTGCCCGGCCCGGTCGTCTCGCTGTGCGCCTACGTCTTCATGACGGCCATCTCGGTCCTCAAACCCTGGGGACTCACCAGGCGCGGCAGACACCACCGCACCACCGCCCGCCCACCGGCACGGAAGCCCGCCAAGCCGGCGAGCGGCACCCACTGAACCCACCCGGCCGCGCCCGACGGCAC
>NZ_MUMF01000243.1 GCF_002155905.1 Streptomyces tricolor
CCCCATGACGACCACCGGATGCCGGCCGGGGTCCAGGGTGCGCAGGAGGTCCTTCATGTTCGCCTTGGCGACGCTGACGCAGCCGGGGGTACCCCGCCGCCGCGCCCGGGGCCGGCTGTTCAGGAGAAGACGACGGAGCGCAGCAGCAGACGCCCGGACGCCCCCGCGCCCGGCGGCAGCGTGTAGGAGATGCCCCCTTCGCAGTCGGCGTCGAGGAAGACGGTGGCGGTGGCGTCCGTGAGGTTCCTCGGCGCCCTTGACACTGCTCCGGGCTCGGCCGCAGGCGGGGAGAGGGTGATGCACGTGCCGCTCGCGGGGTTGTTCAGGAAGCCGACGGCCTCGTACCCCTCGGCGGTGGTGTAGGTGTAGCGGAACTGGCCGGTCGCCGCGGAGGCCGAGCCCGGGACGGCCAGAAGCAGCACGAGGGCACTGCAGGCGGCGCCGACGGCCGCCGTGACGGAACGAAGAGACACAGGGTTTCTTTCTGTCGGGTACCGGTGCGGTCAGTGCCAGCGATGCCCCGTCGCCTGCGGGATAGACGCTTTGTCCCCCGAACGAGAATGCCGAATCGTTCCCCTTCCGGATACACCGACCGTGTCCACCACCTCCGTTGACCCGCGAGCGCGGACGAGACCGGTCCCTGTCGGTGAACTCGGCGTCGTGCCACGGCCCCCGACGGTATGGCGTACCAGGGGTCCGTCCGGCGAAGCGCGGCTCACTCGTACGAGTGTGTTCGGTTCCGTCCCGGGTCGGACGTGCCGCAGGCTGGCCGTCGTCACATCCGTGAAGCGACGAAGCAGAGCCTCGGAGGCCGGCATGGCGAACACCCCGGACGACCGCCTGTACAGCAAGGACCACGAGTGGGCCCAGGTCGACGGCGACCTGGTGCGGGTCGGACTGACGGATCACGCGCAGAAGCAACTCGGTGATGTCGTCTTCGTCGAACTGCCCGCGGTGGGCGACCGATTCCAGACGGGTGAGCCGTTCGGCAGCGTGGAGTCGGTGAAGGCCGTGTCCGAGGTCTACGTGCCCGTGAGCGGCGAGGTCGTCGAGGTGAACGACCTCCTGAACGAGAGCCCGGAGTCGATCAACGACGACCCCTACGGCGACGGCTGGGTGATCCGGCTCCGCACGGACGGCCCGGCGAGCGCCGACGGCCTCCTCAGCGCCGACGAGTACATCGAGTACATCAAGGCGGAGTCGGACTGACCCTGCTGGCAGGCGGCGTCCGGCGGCGGAGCGAGAGATCCGATCGTTGGTCCGATCGGAGGAGGACGGCTCCGATGGGCCGAAGACGCAGGCCGGCGGCATGGATGATCGCGCCCGAGGTGCCTTCCGCCCGGCGTCACGTTCCTGCTCCGGGCGTCCTGTGCAGATCCTGGAGGATCCATGCGACACCCTGTCTCCCGCCTGCGCACGCGGGCGCTGGCCGTCGGACTCGCGCTGGCGGTGTCCGCGCTCGTGCCCTCGGCCTCCGCCGGTGCGGCCGACTCGTACGAGTGGGCCGCGCTCGGCGACTCGTACACCGCCGGCGGCTTCGTCGGCGCCCCGCAGCCGGCCCTGGGCGACGCGTCGCGGGACGGCTGCGACCGCACCACCAACGCCTACCCCGACCTGGTCGACCAGGAGCTCGCCGAGTTCCCGCCGGGCAAGCCCGTCCACCTGACGAACGTCAGCTGCAGCAGTGCCACCATCGCCGACATCGCCACGACCAGGCAGACCCCGATGAGCCCCGTCCAGCCCCCCGCCGGCGGCTGGTCCGCGGTGGACCCGCAGATCAAACGGGCGAAGCTCGACGACCGGACCGACGTCGTCACCATCGGCGTCGGCGGCAACAGCCTGCCCTTCGGCGGCATGCTCCTCACCTGCATCGAACAGGGCCGGAACGGCAAGTCCTGCCGCGAGTACTACACCAACCCGCCCGAGGGCGAGGAGAACCTCCAGGACAAGCTCGCCCGGGTCCAGGGCGAGTACATCGAGATGCTGGCCCGGGTGCACGCCGCCGCGCCCAACGCCAAGGTGATCACGGTCGGCTACCCGGCCGTCCTGCCGGAGGAGGGCAGCGCCTGCAACCGCCTCGCCCTCACCGAACTCGGCCCGGTCACCCACGCGGACGTCGACTGGCTCCGTGACGAGGTCCTCATCCCGCTGAACCGCACGATCCAGCAGGTCAGCTCGTTCTTCGGGGACCGCTACGTCGACGTCTACTCCTCCAGCGTGGGCCACGACGCCTGCCGGCCCGCAGGCACCAAGTGGGTCGAAGGGATCTGCGGCGAGGCCGAGGACCACTGGCCCGCCAAGATCGGCACGGCACTGAACTGCCGTCTCCTCGACAAGCGCGTCACCCTGGTCCACCCCAACGCCGAGGGCCACGCCAACACCGCCGCCCACGTCGAACGAGCCATCCGCGTCGCCCTCCTCGACCACTGATCGACCAGCCCGCCCCTGACTCCGGAGCCCCGGCACCCCGCACACCAGCGCGTCCCGGGGCCCCGACCGGCGTGCACAGGGGACCACCCCTCGACGCCGGCCCCGCCACCCAGCCCCTCCAGGTGTGCGCAACGGGCCGAGCCCCGGAACTGACCAAGTGGCTGCCGGAGGCGCGCGAGCTGTGGCAGTGCCGTCCTCCCGGAGGGGAGAGGGCTGGCCGGTGACCGTTACCTATGCGGGGCGTGCTCCTATGGGATACGAAGCGGCCGAGGGTGATCGCCTCCTGGGTGTCGATGGGGCGAAGCTCCGCGGCCACCTCCGTATCCCCGCGCAGGACATGGCCGCTGCCTGTACGTATCAGGAGAGCGAGGGCTGCGGCGTCGTCGACTGGGTGAGGGGCAATACGCCCGCGATGATCACGCTGACGCACCAGGGGATCGGCGGATGGAGACAGAAGAGGAAGCCCGTGGCTGAGCCGCGTCACCGTCGGGCCGGACGACTGTGACCGCTTGCCGGGCGGGACACCGGCCCGCGTTCTTCCCGGCTTTCCGGGTGGCCGCCCTGCGGGGGCACGCATCCGAGTCCTGTTTTCTGCCGGGGCGCCGGCAGCGGGATGCCGAACCGCAGGGCCGCGCGCCGGACGAGACGGGGCAGGACGGCGTAGAAGCGGTCGGGAAGGAACACGGCGTCCGCGATGATCATCGCGCCCGAGAAGAGGGGCAGCCCCAGGAGCACCGCGATGCCGACGTGCATGCTCAGCAGCATGACGAGAACGGGGTACTTGAGCCTGCCGAACAGCACGAAGGGGAAGGCGACCTGGGAGAGGACGGTCAGGTAGCCGACAGCCGCGATCACGATCGGGTACTGGTCCAGGACGTGGGAGAGCACCGGCCAGGGCTGGAAGAGTTCGAGGTTCAGCACGTAGTGGAGAGCGGTGCCGTCACTCCAGAAAGAGCCCTGGACTTTGTACAGACCCGCTGACCCGTACAGGAAACAGACCTGTGCCGCGATGACGAAGACCGCGCAGTTGTGCACCACCGTGGTCAGCGTGACGCGGGCGGCCACGAGTTGCCGCGCGAAGGGTTTCCGTACCCGCCGCGGCACGCTGTCCGTACGATCCGCCTCGCGCCGCCTTCTGCGTGCGTCCAGGGACCAGTGCCGGCCGCAGCAGGTGAGCACGAGGTACAGGGCCATCAACAGGATCAGGTTGTCGCCCCCGTCCGTCATGAAGATCGCTCTCGCATGGAACGACGTCACCACGACGGCGAACAGGACGGACGTGGCCCGGGTCCGCCAGCCCAGCACGAAGAGGGCGCACGTCACGAGAGCCAGCGCGTAGCACAGCTCGAAGTAGACAGGGCTGTCCGACAGGATCAGGACGCTGTACCAGCCCGTCTGGTCGAAGAGCTGTGCCGCCAGGGCGGGTGTCCACGGGGAGCCGGGGCCCCAGATCTCGTGCCGGTGGGGGAACTCACGCAGGAGAAAGACCAGGTAGAGCGACCCGTAACCGATCCGCAGAACCGACAAGGCGTAGAGGGAGACTGGCCGATCGGTGACGAGCGCCCAGAGAGCGCCGGCCCAGGTGAGCAGCCGTCCGGAAACCGTGCCCGTCGGCAGGGGCTTCCGGCCCGCAGAGTGGTCTGGCTCGACTGACATGACGGGGACCTCGCGGTTGTGTTCACTTCCCATGGGGGGGCACCTTCCACCAGGGCAGGAGCCGGTTCTCGACAGGTGTCGACGGGCGGTTGCCGCCAGTCGCGTCCGGCGCGGCGACGGGCCGTGTGACGACCCGAAGCTGAATGAAGCCGAACCTGCGGTTCTTGTCGTGGTCGGTGACACGATCCGCGGCGATGTTGCTCAGATACGTCTGCATCATCGCGGCCCGTTCCGAGCGTGCCGTGTCGTCCGCTCCGTGCGTGTCGACGTAGGAGGACCAGGCGCGGCGCAGGAGGTTCTGAGCCGTGTGGCTCGGAAATACGTGGTGTGTGACCGCGGCACGGTCCACGGCGGTCAGGTCCAGCCATGGGCTCACCCGCATCGACCCGTCCGAGTCGCTGTGCGCGGTTCTCGCCAGGATCTGCCGGTTGAAGGAGTCGGGGTTGGGGGCGAAGAGCCGCCAGTTCTGTTCGAAGAGGGGGTACACCCATGCGTTGATCTGCTGGCTGTACCGCCGTGACAGGGCATTGGAGGGAGCCACGGCGAGGAAGACGACCGCGACATGGACCAGGGCCACCACCAGGCACAGGCCCACGGCACTGTGCAGCGCGGCCCTCAGCACGCGGGCACCGACGGGCGGCTTGGCGGTGGGCGGGTCCACGGTGTCATGGCCTTCTCCCGGGAGCGGTCCGGAACCGGACTCCTCCCGTTTCCTCACAACCGCTGATTCAATTCCGCTCGACACCGTCCACCCTGCCTTCTCACCTGTCGTTGTCCGGCGCTTCGGAGTTCTGTGGAATTGCGCCGGCGGCGCGCGGCGGAATGGAGGTCCGCCACGCGCCGTCATTCGAGGAAGGAACTTCGCGTCCCTGTCGCCTAGTCCTCGTGGCTCTTGTGGGCCTTGGAGTCGCCGTAGTCCATGTATTCTTCGATCTTCGGCTGGTCGCCGTAGCCGTAGCCGTTGTGCACGCTGGGCTTCTCATCGTGGCCATGGCTATGGCCCGGCTTGCCGTCCGCGCCCTGGTGCTCGTTGCCCGGCTTGCCCTGGCCGGGGCCGCTCTCATGGCCTGGTGCACCGCCGTGTCCCCCAGGGGCGCCACCGGTGGTGTTGCCCGCGGTGTTCCCGGTGGTGGTGCCGTTT
This sequence comes from Streptomyces tricolor, assembly GCF_002155905.1. Taxonomy (GTDB): domain Bacteria; phylum Actinomycetota; class Actinomycetes; order Streptomycetales; family Streptomycetaceae; genus Streptomyces; species Streptomyces tricolor. The sequence continues at coordinate 5,228 of NZ_MUMF01000243.1, forward strand.
CCGGCGGTGTTGCCCGTGTTACCGGCGGTGTTGCCCGCGGTGAGGGTGCCCCCGGTGACGAGGGGGCCGCCCAGGAGGCCGCCGCTGATCAGGCCCCCACCGGTCGCGCCGAGGATGGTGCCGCTCGTCAATCCGCCCGTGCTGGTCCCGCCGGTGGTTCCGGCGGTGGTCCCGGCGGTGGTGCCGGTGGTGGTCCCGGTGGTGGTGCCGGTGGTCGTTCCGGTCGTGGTGCCGCCGGTGGTGCCGGTGGAGCAGGAGTTGAGGAAGATCCGGTTCGTGTCGAGCGTCACGGCGCCATTGCGGGCAAGCGCCCGTCCCTCGATGTTCGTCCCCGTGGTCACGTGGATGTCCGTCAGAGCCATGATGGTGCCGACGAAGGTGGAATTGGTGCCGAGTGTGGCCGAACTCCCGATCTGCCAGTACACGTTGCACGGCGAGGCGCCGTTCGTCAGGAGCACCCGGCTGGAGGACGCCGTCGTCAGGGCCTCCGGGATCTGGAACACCCAGACCGAATTCGGGTTGCCCCCGGCGTCCAGGATCAGATCACCGGTGATCCCGACACCGGAGGAAGCGGTGTAGACGCCCGGGAGCAGGGTGGTGCCGTTGCCGATTCCCGCCGCGAGCGCGAAGTCCGTGGCCTGGCCGGCGGCGTTGTTGTACGCGGTGACCAGGTCGGACTTGGCCTGGAGCGCGACGGCGTCGGCGGCGTGCACCGCGCCGAGCACCTCGCCGGGCGGGAAACCGGTGATGGCCGGATTCGGGTGCGTCCCGAGATCGTGACCGATCACCGTGGGGCCGGTGTTGGTGACCCCCGCACCCGCCAGAACGGAGAAGCTCGCGGCGGTGGCCAGCGGTACAGGCGTGGCGATGGCGACTGCCTGGGCGGGCGACAGGACGACCATCGCGGCGGCGACCGTCGCGGCGAGGGCCGAGGCCAGCAAGCCGGGCACGGTGCGGCGGCGGGCCATTTCAGGGATCTTCAGCTTCATCAAGAGGCCAATTCTGTGCGGGCCGTGGCGCACCGGGCCCTACGAAACGCCCGGGGCCTTGATCTGGTCGCTGCATATTACGGAGGAATGTGTGTGAGGCAATAGCAATTAACGGGAGGTTTGGCAGAGCAGAAAATGAATCCCCCGAATGCGCGGACAGTTATTGGGAAATGAATACTTCCGATTAGCTGGCGCATTCTCCCGGATGGGCGGGACGTCCGACAAGGATCTTCGAGCGCTCCCAGGGGCGCCGGCCGCGAGGGGACGTCGCCCAGCGGCGGACTGTGCCGGCTCAGTCAACGCGAAGCAGCCGACCCCCGCTCGCGGAGTCCCATGCAATCGCCTCGGACGCCGAGGTGTCCCCAAGATCGGCTGGGCGGCGTCCGAGGGAGCTCAGTACACCAGAACGACAAGGAACAGGCTGGCCCAGGGGATCGACGCCGAGGTGCGACAGCAGCTGAGCGCGTCGGATGAGCGACGAGCACGCCAGGCGTAAGCCGCCGCCCATAGGGGGCGGGGCTCCGGCCAGGTGCGATGCCGGAACCCTCGCGCCCTTCAGCGCCGTGCACCCGGCACGGGAAGATCGAGATCACACATCGATCGTTATGCCATTTACAATGGCATACTGGCTGTTATGGCTGGCGATGCGGACTTCCTCCCCGGTGACGGGCCCACGAGTGGCATCTCCGTCACCCTGACCGCCGGCACCCTGCAGGCCATCCGGGCGCGGGTCGGCAAGCGGGGCGTGTCGGCGTACCTGGAGAAGGCGGCGCAGCGGCAGATCGAGCGCGACAACCTTGACGAGCTGATCGCCGACTTCGACAAGGCGCACGGCCCGGCCGACCCCGAGGCCGTGGCGGCCAAACGGGCCCGGCTGACCGGCGACACCTCCGATGCCGGGGCGGTTGCGTGAGCGGTGCCCTGGTCCTGGACAGCGAGGGCCTGGTGAAGGCCGTCCGGCGGGACCGGGAGATCCATGAGTGGCTGACGGCTGCCCGGGACGCCGACCTGCCGGTCGTCACCTCCGCCGCCGTGCTGGTGGAAGTCATCCACCCGAAGATCAACGACGCGGCCCTGAAGTGGACCCTGTCCCGCCTCCGCGTGGAGCCGGTCACCCAGGCCGTCGCGCGGTCCGCCGCCGGCCTGCTGCGGACCGCAGCGCTGCACGGCCACAAGTACGCCATTGACGCCATGCTGTGCGCGACCGCGCTCCAGCATTCGGGCCCGGTGACGATCCTGACCTCAGACGCGGAGGACATCGGAATGCTCACCGCCGGGCACCCCCGCATCCGGCCCGAGCGGGTCTGAGCCCTACGGCGCCAGGTCAGCCACAGCCCTCAGGGGTGCATACAGTTGCTCCGCAGTCGCCGGCGCCCTGTCGAAGCTGCTGTCGGCAGCAGGAGCCGGGCCGGCGTCATCCGATCCCACTCCCGCATTGGCGATCGCGAGCAGTGTCCACCTGGTGCGAACTGCAGCCCGGCGCAGGCGACTTCGCGCATCAGGCGCCACGTTGCGGCGCAGGACATATGAAATGCGTCTCGCTATTCGAGATGATCCAGCACTGCTTCCGCTGCGACGGGCCCGCAGGGGCCTTTCAAGTGCCGCTCCACCTGCGCTTAGGGCACGCGGAGGGCACACCGCCCCCAAGTCGGACTAGACAACAAGCAAACCCCAGGCCGCTGACCTGGGGTTTCAATCTGGAGCGGGTGACGAGAATCGAACTCGCGCTCTCAGCTTGGGAAGCTGATGTTCTACCATTAAACTACACCCGCGTAAGTACGGACGAGGTGCCCCGGAGGGGCCGGTGTCCGGACCTTGCTCACTCTACATCATCGCAGGCCCCTGGTGTTCGGACCCCGGGGGCCTGAGTGGGTTTCAGGGGTGGGATCCGGCTGCCGGTGGCCGGAGTTGGGGCGTACCGTGGAGGCCTGGGGGAGGGCCGGAGTGCCGCGTGGAGAGTCGTCTCTTTGATCCCGTAATGTGGCTTTTGTCGTCCGGGCAGCAACGCCGGACGCGGCTCTTGGGGAAGGGACTTGAGGGACTTGATGGAACGCACCGTCGTCCGATGCGCGGACGGGCACGTCTTCAGCACCGCTTCGTTCCCGATGCAGCAGGCCGAGCGCCTCGGCCCCGGCCGGCTCGTGCGGTGCCCGCGCTGTGCCCGGCTCCGCAGTGCCGTGCCTGTCGTCATGGAGAAGCGGTGACGGAGGGAAAGGCGAACCGACCGTAGTCGGCGCGTGACAGCGGGCGCGCGGGGCCGTCGTGATTGCCACGGCTCCGCGCGCCTTGCGTATCCTCGCTACGTGCTTCTCTCAGACAAGGACATCCGGGCCGAGATCGACGCCGGGCGGGTACGGATCGATCCCTACGACGAATCCATGGTGCAGCCGTCGAGCATCGACGTGCGGCTGGACCGGTACTTCCGGGTGTTCGAGAATCACCGGTACCCCCACATCGACCCCTCCATCGAGCAGGCCGACCTGACCCGCCTGGTCGAGCCCGAGGGCGATGAGCCGTTCATCCTGCACCCCGGGGAGTTCGTGCTCGCCTCCACCTACGAGGTCATCACGCTTCCCGACGATCTCGCCTCGCGGCTCGAGGGCAAGAGTTCGCTCGGCCGGCTCGGGCTGGTCACCCACTCCACCGCCGGGTTCATCGACCCCGGGTTCAGCGGGCACGTCACCCTGGAGCTGTCCAACCTCGCCACGCTTCCGATCAAGCTGTGGCCGGGTATGAAGATCGGCCAGCTGTGCATGTTCCGGCTGACCTCGCCCGCCGAGTCCCCGTACGGCAGCGAGCGCTACGGCTCCCGGTACCAGGGGCAGCGCGGGCCGACCGCCTCGCGGTCCTTCCTCAATTTCCATCGGACCCAGGTGTGAGGGCGACTACAGCATGAGCAGCGCAGACGTGCGGGAGAATCTGACCTACGAGCGGTTCGGCACCGCCATCCGCGAGCTGGCGCAGACCATCGCGGACGACGGGTACGAGCCCGACATCGTGCTGAGCATCGCCCGCGGTGGTGTGTTCGTGGCCGGCGGGCTCGCCTACGCCCTCGACTGCAAGAACATCCACCTCGTGAACGTCGAGTTCTACACGGGCGTCGGCACCACCTTGGAGATGCCGGTCATGCTCGCCCCGGTGCCCAACGTGATCGACTTCTCCGACAAGAAGGTGCTGATCACCGACGACGTCGCCGACACCGGCAAGACCTTGAAGCTGGTCCGCGACTTCTGTCTGGACACCGTCGCCGAGGTGCGGTCCGCGGTGATCTACGAGAAGTCCCACTCCCTCGTGAAGTGCGAGTACGTCTGGAAGCGGACGGACGACTGGATCAACTTCCCGTGGAGCGTCGAGCCGCCCGTCGTGCAGCGTGCCGGACAGGTTCTCGACGCCTAGTTCCGGCCGTCCCGGCGGTTCTGGCCGTTCCGGCGGCTCCGGCGGTTCGGAGAGATCCGAGAGATCCGAGAGATCCGAGAGATCCGAGAGATCCGAGAGAGACATGGGAAAGGGCCTTCGGCGCGGCAGCCGGAGGCCCTTTTCGCGTGGTCGGACGAACTAGAACGTGCCCAGCTTCACGATCGACAGCAGCGCGACCAGCTGGATCGCCGACGCCCCCAGCGCCTTCGGCCACGGCAGGTCGTGGGAGCGGGAGACCATCAGGGTCAGCAGGGCGCCCGCGCCGATCCAGGTGGCCCAGCCGAGGATCTGGACGAAGCCGGCGTCGCCGCCGAAGAACATGGCGACGATCAGGCGGGGCGCGTCCGTGAGGGCCGTGATCAGCATGGACAGGCCGACCGTGGGCTGCCAGGCGCCGTCACCGCCGAGCTGGCGGGCCAGGGTGTGGGTGACCACGCCCAGGACGAACAGGCCGAGCACCATCACGACGGCCGTGATCAGCACGATCGGGACCGCGTTGGACAGCGTCGCGCTGATCGCGTCCTGGCGGGCGCCGTCGAAGCCGAAGACCGCGAGCAGGCCGTAGAGGAAGGTCACGATGAGGGCGGGCAGCCACATCGTGTAGTCCCGCATGCGCAGGAACGTCTCGTTCGGGGAGAGGACGATCCCCTTCAGCAGTTCCTTCCAGTGCAGCGGCGGGCCGATCGGGGCGGCGGGCGCGGCGGCCGAACCGGCCTGGTAGGTGGAGCCCTGGGTGTAGTCGGCGGCCTCGTCGATGGAGAAGGCCTGGGTGTGGCCCGGGTTGTTGGCCGCGTACGGGTCGTGCCCGCCGTGCCCGTGGCCCGGGTGGCCGCCGTCGCCGAAGTACTCCGGCCCGTCGTCGGCCGGCCCCGGGTAGCCGTACGGCTGCCCCTGCTGCGGGTACGACGGCTGCGGCGCCGACGGGTAGCCGTACGAGGGGCCCGGGCCCGGTCGGCCGTACGGCGGCTGGCCGTACGACGGTCCCCCGGGCTGAGCGGGGCCGCGCCCGTGCCCGTACGACGGTCCCTGGGGCGCCTGTTGTCCTTGGGGGGTGCGGTTGTCCCGGCCCCCGCGTCCGATCCTGAATCCAGCCACGTCATCGAACGTACCTGGTCCGGGCGGCCGATGGGCCCGGCCCGGTGGTCCGGGCCCGGCTTTGCGGCCGACCTGTGACATCCCCTAAGGGACCGTCAGCAGTTCCCTGCGGGATCCCTCCGGGCTCCTCCCGGGGTTCCTCCGGGTCCCTCCGGGGTTGCGTACGGGTGCAGGAGGCCCAGACGCGGCAACGGTCGGGATCGGTGTGGCGGCCGGGGCCATGGTCCAGGATGGGTCCATGAGCGTAGTGAAGATCAATGTGCTGACCGTTCCCGCCGAGCAGCGGGAGGTGCTGGAGAAGCGGTTCGCCTCGCGGGCCCACGCGGTGGAGAACTCCGACGGCTTCGAGTGGTTCGAGCTGCTGCGCCCCGTCGAGGGCACCGACACCTACCTCGTCTACACCCGCTGGCGGGACGAGGAGTCGTTCCAGGCCTGGATGGAGGGGCCGATGAAGTCCGCGCACCAGGGCGGCGGCGAGGGCGGCGAGCGCCCGAAGCCGGCGGCCTCCGGCTCGACCCTGTGGTCCTTCGAGGTGGTGCAGCAGGCCGGTCCCAAGAACGCGTAGCGCGAACGACGGCGCCCCCTGCCTGTGCGGGGCAGGGGGCGCCGTCGTCGCGTCGGGAGCTGGTGCGCCGGCTCCGGCCGGGAGTTACTTCACCGGCTCCGGCTCCGGCGTGCTCTCGGTCTCCTCCTCGCCCGCCGGGTCGGCCGGCGTCTTGACGGAGTCGAGCAGCAGCTGGGCGACGTCCACGACCTGGATGGACTCCTTGGCCTTGCCGTCGTTCTTCTTGCCGTTGACCGAGTCGGTCAGCATGACGAGGCAGAACGGGCAGGCCGTCGACACGATGTCGGGGTTGAGGGAGAGGGCCTCGTCGACGCGCTCGTTGTTGATGCGCTTGCCGATCCGCTCCTCCATCCACATGCGCGCACCACCGGCGCCGCAGCAGAAGCCGCGCTCCTTGTGGCGGTGCATCTCCTCGTTGCGCAGGCCCGGGACCTTGCCGATGATCTCGCGCGGGGGCGTGTAGATCTTGTTGTGGCGGCCCAGGTAGCACGGGTCGTGGTAGGTGATGATGCCCTCGACCGGGGTGACCGGGATCAGCTTGCCCTCGTCCACCAGGTGCTGCAGCAGCTGGGTGTGGTGGATGACCTCGTAGTCGCCGCCGAGCTGCGGGTACTCGTTGCCGAGCGTGTTGAGGCAGTGCGGGCAGGTGGCGACGATCTTCTTGGCGGACTTCGGCTTCTTGGTGGCCGGGTCCTCGTCGTCCTCGCCGAAGGCCATGTTCAGCGCGGCGACGTTCTCCATGCCCAGTTCCTGGAACAGGGGCTCGTTGCCGAGGCGGCGGGCGGAGTCACCGGTGCACTTCTCGTCGCCGCCCATGATCGCGAACTTGACGCCCGCGATGTGCAGCAGCTCGGCGAAGGCCTTCGTGGTCTTCTTGGCGCGGTCCTCCAGGGCGCCCGCGCAGCCGACCCAGTACAGGTAGTCGACCTCGGTGAGGTCCTCGATGTCCTTGCCGACGACCGGGACCTCGAAGTCGACCTCCTTGGTCCACTCCAGGCGCTGCTTCTTGGCCAGGCCCCAGGGGTTGCCCTTCTTCTCCAGGTTCTTGAGCATGGTGCCCGCCTCGGAGGGGAAGGCGCTCTCGATCATGACCTGGTAGCGGCGCATGTCCACGATGTGGTCGACGTGCTCGATGTCGACCGGGCACTGCTCGACGCAGGCGCCGCAGGTGGTGCAGGACCACAGCACGTCCGGGTCGATGACGCCGTTCTCCTCGGCGGTGCCGATCAGCGGGCGCTCGGCCTCCGCCAGCGCCGCGGCGGGGACGTCCTTCAGGGCCTCCTCGGAGGCCTTCTCCTCGCCCTCCATGGTCTTGCCGCCGCCGGCCAGCAGGTACGGCGCCTTGGCGTGCGCGTGGTCCCGCAGGGACATGATCAGCAGCTTCGGGGAGAGCGGCTTGCCGGTGTTCCAGGCGGGGCACTGCGACTGGCAGCGACCGCACTCGGTGCAGGTGGAGAAGTCCAGCAGGCCCTTCCAGGAGAACTGCTCGACCTGGGAGACGCCGAAGACGTCGTCCTCGCCCGGGTCCTCGAAGTCGATCGGCTTGCCGCCCGAGGTCATCGGGAGCAGGGCGCCGAGGGAGGTCTCACCGGTGGCGTTGCGCTTGAACCAGATGTTCGGGAAGGCCAGGAAGCGGTGCCAGGCCACACCCATGTCGGTCTTCAGGGAGACCGTGATCATCCAGATGAAGGAGGTCGCGATCTTCAGGCCGGCGAAGAAGTAGGTGAGGTTCTGGAGGGTGGAGACGTCCATGCCCTCCAGCCACGACACGACCGGGTACGAGATGAAGAACGAGGCCTCGTAGCCGTCCACGTGGTGCTGGGCGCCCTCCAGGGCGTGCAGCATGAAGATGCAGACGCCGACGATGAGGATGACGGTCTCGACGAAGTACGCCTGGCCGAAGTTGGAGCCGGCGAAGCGGGACTTGCGGCCCGGCTTGCGCGGATGGCTCAGCTGGCGGATGACGATCAGGGCGAGGATGCCGACCACCGTCATCGTGCCGATGAACTCGACGTAGATGTTGTACGGCGCCCAGTCGCCGAGGACCGGCAGGATCCAGTCCGCCTTGAACAGCTGCCCGAAGGCGTTGACGATCGTCAGCAGCAGCGTGAAGAAGCCCACCGCGACGAACCAGTGCGCCACGCCCACGATGCCCCAGCGGTTCATCCGGGTGTGGCCGAGGAACTCCCGGACCACGGTGATGGTGCGCTGTGTGGGATCGTTGGTCCGCGTGCCGGCCGGGACCGGCTGGCCCAGCTGCATGTGGTTGTAGATCTGGAGGAGGGCGCGGCCGAACAGTGCCACGCCGACCACGATCAGGACCAGCGACACGATGATCGCGGCGAGTTGCATTGGGGCTCCTGAGGCGGCCTCGGTCTGAACGAGCTGTCTGAGCTGATCGTCGTTACTAAGCGGTAACTTATGTAGTCCGTCTGAGACTACCCCCATCTTCCTTCGTGATGCAGCAGAGCGCGGGGTGATCTGGGTCGCTGAGGGTGACCTGCGTCCGCCCTCTGTAGGCAATCCGATCGTGTTATTCGTACCGAATTGATACTTTCGCCCCTACCTTAGAGCCGTGCTCTACGGGATCGCCGCCGCTACCGCCGCCCTGCTCTGCACCGCCGTGCTCGCGGCGGCGCTCCGGCTGCCCGCCCAGAGGGCCCACATCCTCGACCGGCGCCGGCAGCGGCCCCTGCCGCTCCTCGGCGGCCTCGCCGTCGTGGCCGTCACCTGCCTGGTCGCCGGAATGGGGGAGTGGACCCGGGTCGCCCCGCTCGGGGACGGGGTCGCCGAGCTGCTCATCGCCGCCGCCGCGGTCGCCGGCCTCGGCCTGGTGGCCGACGTGTGGCGGCTCCGCGCGCGCGTGCTCGTCGCGGGGACGGTCGTGGCGGCGGCCTGCGTCGTGCCGTACGACGAGACGGGCGTGCCGGGCGGGCTGCTGGCCGTCGGCTGGATCGTCCTCGCCACCCTCGCCTTCAAGGGGCTCGACCACGCCGACGGGCTGGCCGGGACGGTGGGGGTGGTCACCGCCTTCGGGGCGGGGGCCTGCGCCGCCGCCGAGGTGATGGACGGGCTCGCCGTCCTGCTCAGCGTGGTCGCCGCCGCCCTCACCGGCTTCCTGATGCACAACTGGCATCCCGCGCGGATCGGGCTCGGCGCCTGCGGCTCGCTGTTCACCGGGTTCGTGCTGTCCTCGGCGGTCGTCTTCACGCGCGCGGGGTACGACATCGGGCCGAGCGCGGCGGTGGTGTTCTGCCTCGGGGCGGTGGCCGTCGCCGACGCCCTGCTCGTGGTCCTCGCCCGCGGGGTGGCCCGCCGCCCGCTGCTGCGGCGCGGCCCGGACCACCTCGCGCACCGGCTGCGGCGGCTCGGGCTCACCCCGCAGGGCTCGGTCGTGCTGCTCGGGGCCGGGTCCTTCTCCTCGGTGCTGGTGGGGGTGCTGGTGCACACCGGGTGGACCGGGGGGCAGGCCGTGCTCTGGGTGGCCGGCGGGGTGGTCGTCGCCGTTCTCGCCCTTCTTCTGATCCCCGTCCCGCAGGGTCGCCGCTCGGCATCGACGCAGGTCAGCGGGCACTTGCGCGTAAGAAACGGATAAGAGTTGAGTCCGGCCGACTCAGGTCTGTTGACCCGGCGGGTCTCCTCGGGCACACTTGAGCCTGTTCCACTCAAGTCAGCTGGAGGAATCAACCATGGCACGTGCGGTCGGCATCGACCTGGGCACGACTAACTCCGTCGTCAGCGTTCTGGAGGGCGGCGAGCCCACCGTCATCACCAACGCCGAGGGTGCCAGGACCACGCCGTCCGTCGTCGCCTTCGCCAAGAACGGCGAGGTGCTCGTCGGCGAGGTGGCCAAGCGCCAGGCGGTCACCAACGTCGACCGGACCATCCGGTCCGTCAAGCGCCACATGGGCACCGACTGGAAGATCGCGCTGGACGGGAAGGACTTCAACCCGCAGCAGATCTCCGCGTTCATCCTGCAGAAGCTGAAGCGGGACGCCGAGGCCTACCTGGGCGAGAAGGTCACGGACGCGGTCATCACCGTCCCGGCCTACTTCAACGACTCCGAGCGCCAGGCCACGAAGGAGGCCGGCGAGATCGCCGGTCTGAACGTCCTGCGCATCGTCAACGAGCCGACCGCGGCGGCGCTCGCCTACGGCCTCGACAAGGACGACCAGACGATCCTCGTCTTCGACCTCGGTGGCGGCACCTTCGACGTGTCCCTCCTGGAGATCGGCGACGGCGTCGTCGAGGTGAAGGCCACCAACGGTGACAACCACCTCGGTGGTGACGACTGGGACCAGCGCGTCGTGGACTACCTGGTCAAGCAGTTCCAGTCCGGTCACGGCGTGGACCTGTCCAAGGACAAGATGGCCCTTCAGCGCCTCCGCGAGGCCGCCGAGAAGGCCAAGATCGAGCTGTCCTCCTCCACCGAGACCTCGATCAACCTGCCGTACATCACGGCGTCCGCCGAGGGCCCGCTGCACCTGGACGAGAAGCTCACCCGGGCTCAGTTCCAGCAGCTGACGGCCGACCTGCTGGAGCGCTGCAAGACGCCGTTCCACAACGTCATCAAGGACGCCGGCATCTCCATCAACGAGATCGACCACGTCGTCCTCGTCGGTGGCTCCACCCGTATGCCCGCCGTCGCCGAGCTGGTCAAGGAGCTGACCGGCGGCAAGGAGGCCAACAAGGGTGTGAACCCGGACGAGGTCGTCGCCATCGGCGCCTCGCTCCAGGCCGGTGTCCTCAAGGGCGAGGTCAAGGACGTCCTGCTGCTCGACGTCACCCCGCTGTCCCTCGGTATCGAGACCAAGGGCGGCATCATGACCAAGCTGATCGAGCGCAACACCACGATCCCGACCAAGCGCTCCGAGATCTTCACGACGGCCGAGGACAACCAGCCGTCCGTGCAGATCCAGGTCTACCAGGGCGAGCGCGAGATCGCGGCGTACAACAAGAAGCTCGGCATGTTCGAGCTGACCGGTCTGCCGCCGGCGCCGCGCGGCGTCCCGCAGATCGAGGTCTCCTTCGACATCGACGCCAACGGCATCATGCACGTGACCGCGAAGGACCTGGGCACGGGCAAGGAGCAGAAGATGACCGTCACCGGCGGCTCCTCGCTGCCGAAGGACGAGGTCGACCGCATGCGCCAGGAGGCCGAGCAATACGCGGAGGAGGACCACCGCCGCCGCGAGGCCGCCGAGGCCCGCAACCAGGGCGAGCAGCTCGTCTACCAGACCGAGAAGTTCCTCAAGGACAACGAGGACAAGGTCCCCGGTGAGGTCAAGACCGAGGTCGAGGCCGCCGTCGCCGAGCTGAAGGAGAAGCTCAAGGGCGAGGACACCGCCGAGATCCGCACCGCCACCGAGAAGGTCGCGGCGGTCTCGCAGAAGCTCGGCCAGGCCATGTACGCCGACGCCCAGCAGGCCGCGGGCGGCCCCGAGGGCGCGACCGCCGGCGGTGCCAAGGCCGCCGACGACGACGTCGTGGACGCCGAGATCGTGGACGACGAGCGCAAGGACGGTGCCGCGTGACGGAGGAGACCCCGGGCTTCGAGGAGAAGCCCGACGTCCCCTCCGGCGCCACCTCCGACGACGCCGAGCCGAAGGCCGCCCCCGAGGAGGGGGCGGCCCCGGCCGGGGACGCGAACGCAGCGGACGCCGGTCTGGTCGCCCAGCTGGACCAGGTGCGCACGGCGCTGAACGAGCGCACGGCGGACCTCCAGCGGCTCCAGGCCGAGTACCAGAACTACCGCCGCCGGGTCGAGCGCGACCGGGTCGCGGTCCGGGAGATCGCCATCGCGAACCTCCTGACCGAACTCCTCCCCGTGCTCGACGACATCGGCCGGGCCCGGGAACACGGCGAACTGGTCGGCGGCTTCAAGTCGGTGGCCGAGTCGCTGGAGACCGTCGCGGCCAAGATGGGCCTCCAGCAGTTCGGCAAGGAGGGCGAGCCCTTCGACCCGACGATCCACGAGGCCCTGATGCACAGCTACGCGCCGGACGTCACCGAGACGACCTGCGTGGCGATCCTGCAGCCGGGGTATCGCATCGGCGAGCGCACCATCCGCCCCGCGCGGGTGGCCGTCGCCGAGCCGCAGCCCGGCGCGCAGACGGTCAAGGCCGAAGGGGCCGACGAGAAGCCGGCCGACGAGGAGAAGGACAACAGCTCTGAAGAGGGCTGACGTTTCGTATGTGAGCGGAAAGGAGGGACGTCGGGGATGAGCACCAAGGACTTCATCGAGAAGGACTACTACAAGGTCCTCGGCGTCCCCAAGGACGCCACCGAGGCCGAGATCAAGAAGGCGTACCGGAAGCTCGCCCGCGAGTTCCACCCGGACGCCAACAAGGGCAACGCCCGGGCCGAGGAGCGCTTCAAGGAGATCTCCGAGGCGAACGACGTCCTCGGCGACCCCAAGAAGCGCAAGGAGTACGACGAGGCGCGCGCGCTGTTCGGCAACGGCGGCTTCCGCCCCGGACCGGGCGCGGCCGGCGGCTCCTTCAACTTCGACCTGGGCGACCTCTTCGGAGGCGGCGCCCAGGGCGGAGGCTTCGGCGGAGGACTCGGTGACGTCTTCGGGGGCCTGTTCAACCGCGGCGGTGCCGCGGGCACGCGTACCCAGCCCCGGCGCGGCCAGGACGTCGAGTCCGAGGTCACGCTGAGCTTCACGGAGGCCATCGAGGGCGCCACGGTGCCCCTCAGGATGTCCTCCCAGGCACCCTGCAAGGCCTGCTCGGGCACCGGCGACAAGAACGGCACGCCGAGCGTGTGCCCGACCTGCGTCGGCACCGGTCAGGTCGCGCGGGGCTCCGGTGGCGGCTTCTCGCTCACCGACCCCTGCCCCGACTGCAAGGGCCGCGGCCTGATCGCCGAGCACCCCTGCCTGGAGTGCAAGGGCAGCGGGCGCGCCAAGTCCTCCCGGACCATGCAGGTCCGCATCCCGGCGGGCGTCACCGACGGGCAGCGGATCCGGCTGCGCGGCAAGGGCGCGCCCGGCGAGCGGGGCGGCCCGGCCGGCGACCTCTACGTGGTCGTCCATGTCGGCGAGCACCCGGTGTTCGGGCGCAAGGGCGACAACCTCACCGTCACCGTGCCGGTGACGTTCGCCGAGGCGGCCCTCGGCGGCGAGGTGCGGGTGCCCACCCTCGGCGGCCCGGCCGTCACCCTGAAGCTGCCGCCCGGCACGCCGAACGGCCGGACCATGCGGGCGCGGGGCAAGGGCGCGGTCCGCAAGGACGGCACCCGCGGCGATCTGCTGGTCACCGTCGAGGTGCGTGTCCCCACGGACCTGTCGGGGAAGGCTCGTGACGCGCTGGAGGCGTATCGCGAGGCGACCGCGGGCGAGGACCCGCGGGCGGAGCTGTTCGAGGCCGCGAAGGGAGCTTGAGAGTGATGGACGGCCGTCGTCCCCGTCAGCGCGGGGGTTTTTCACCGTACGAACTGACTGATGAGACCCCGGTCTACGTCATCTCGGTGGCGGCCCAGCTGTCCGGACTCCACCCGCAGACGCTGCGCCAGTACGACCGTCTGGGCCTGGTCTCCCCGGACCGCACCGCGGGCCGGGGCCGGCGCTACTCGGCCCGGGACATCGAGCTGCTCCGCCAGGTGCAGCAGCTGTCGCAGGACGAGGGCATCAACCTGGCCGGCATCAAGCGGATCATCGAACTGGAGAACCAGGTCGCCGCGCTCCAGTCCCGCGTCGCGGAGCTGGAGGCGGCCCTGGACGGCGCGGCGGCCGCGATGCAGCAGCGCGAGGCCGCCGTGCACGCCTCCTACCGCCGCGACCTGGTCCCGTACCAGGAGGTCCAGCAGACCAGCGCGCTGGTGGTCTGGCGGCCCAAGCGGCAGCAGCAGGACTGACGCGCACCGGCGTACGACGCGAGGGGCCCGGATCTCCGGGCCCCTCGCGCTGTCTCAGGAGGTCGGCTCGCTCGGGGTGTCCCGCTCGGTCGCGACCACCACGGTCGCCTTGCCGGTCCACTCGTAGAGGGAGTTCCAGGACGTGTCGTAGGCGTCCACGAAGAAGCAGCGCTCCTCGCCGTCGGGAACGGTCTCGTACCGGTACGAGGTGTCGCCGGGCATCAGCCAGGCCGTCTGGCTCCCGGAGCAGACCCGGTCCTCGCCGTCGCTCAGGATCCGGCCCGTGTAGACGACGTACCGGTGCAGGTCGGGGGCCGGGTTCTCGTCCCACGCCAGGTCGAAGCCGTACGCGGTCGGGGTGGCCGTCAACCCGGTGACCAGCGGCGGCGGGGTGTCGTCCCGGCGCTCGCCGCTGACGGCGGCGGACCGGGCGGACTCGTTGCCCGCCGCGTCCAGCGCGCTCACCCGGTAGAAGTACTCGCTGCCCACCTGCGCCGTGGCGTCCCGGTAGGAGAGCTGGTCGGTGCTGCCGAGGCTGGTGTAGGTGCCGCCCGCGTCGCCCGCCCGGTACACCCGGTACGAGACCGCGCCGGGCACGGCGCTCCAGCCGACCCGCACGCCGCCGGCCTCCGACTCGTCGGTGACCTTCACGTCGGCCGGGACGGCGGGCGCGACCCGGTCGGCGGTGGTGACCGGCTTGTCGGCCGTGCCCGCCGACGTGTTGCCGGCCTTGTCGTAGGCGCGGACCTCGTAGTAGTACGTCTCGCCGGTCACCGGGAGGGTGCTGTCGGTGTACGTGGTGCCGGTGGTCGTCGCCAGCGGTGCGGCGCCGTACGCGGTGCCCTGCAGCCGCCGGTAGACGCGGTAGCCGGCGAGGTCCATCTCCTTGTTCTTCGCCCAGGTGAGCTTCGCCCGGCCGGTCGCGGGGTCGTAGGCCACCGAGGTCCCGGCCGGCACCAGGGGCTTGACCGTGTCGACGTCGGGGGAGGTGCGGGGCGTGTAGGCGAAGGAGACGTTCGCGGAGCCGGTCCAGTTCACGAAGTCCACGCGGAGCGTGTGCTTCCCGGACGGGATCGTGACGTTGACGGTCTTCTTCTGCGTCGTCGAGACGTTCTTCCAGAGGTCGACCTTGCGGGTGCCGTCCAGGTACACCCGGATCCCGTCCTGGGCGGCGGCCGTCAGGGCGAAGGGGCCGCCGGAGCCGAAGTCGCGGGTGACGGTCCAGCGGACGCCGAAGTTGTCCCGGGGCAGACCCGTGGCCGGGGCGCCGGTGCCCCACTGCTGGTCGATCGCGCTGTCGCAGTCGGTCTTCTTCGGAGTGCCGGAGAAGGTGGTGTTCGCGAAGAACTGCCGGGTATAGACCGGTGAGGCGCAGTTCGTGGCAGCGGTCGCGGGCGGGGCGGCCACGCCGAGCAGGGCGCCGGCGGCGGCGAGTACGACGGCCGAGGCGGTCGTACGACTGGCTGAGTTCATTCGGTCCTCTGATCGAGTCGGAGCGCGGCGCGGGGCCGTCGTGATCACGACTCGTGGTGAACCGGGTTGGTTGTACCGGACTGGCCGAACCCCTGAAGTGCCTGGGATGTCCGGTCCGTAAAGGGCATTTGAAGGGGGTTTCGCGCGACCTTCACAGGGAAGCTGAGCGTGGTGTTGCGCACTCGTTAAGTGATTCTTCTTGACGCCGGGTACGGGCTCCGCGTTGTCTTTTCAGTCACCTGGGTCGTATTGCAACACCCACGTCCGGAACGCACCTGAAGTGAGCCCTCGAATGCGTCGAATCGCCATATCCGTGGCCGCGTCCACGATGACCCTCTCGCTCGCCGGCTGCGGCGTGCTGAACGCGACGGGGGACGGTGCGAGCGCAAGCCCGACCAAGGGCAACGACGTCACCGTGGGCCTGCTGCTGCCGGAGAAGGCGAACACCCGCTACGAGAAGTTCGACTACCCCATCATCAAGGACAAGGTGGCCGAACTCACCAAGAACCAGGGCAAGGTGCAGTACGCCAACGCGGACGCCAGCGCCGCCCGGCAGTCCGAGCAGATGCAGAACATGATCGACGCCAAGGTCGACGTCATCCTGCTCGACGCCGTCGACGCGCACGCCATCGCCGAGGACGTGCAGAAGGCCAAGGACGCCGGCATCCCGGTCATCGCCTACGACCGTCTCGCCGAGGGCCCGATCGACGCGTACATCTCCTTCGACAACGAACTCGTCGGCGAGGTGCAGGGCCGCAGCCTGCTGGAGGCCCTGGGATCGGGCGTCGACACCTCCGACAAGGTCGTCATGATGAACGGCTCGCCCACCGACCCGAACGCCAAGCAGTTCAAGGAGGGCGCGCTCTCCGAGCTGAACGGCAAGGTGGACATCGCGGCGAGCTTCGACACCACCGACTGGAAGCCGGAGAACGCCGAGGCCAACATGGCCAAGGCCATCGCGCAGATCGGCAAGAACAACATCGCCGGCGTCTACTCCGCCAACGACGGCATGGCGGGCGGCGTCATCAAGGCCCTGAAGGCCGCAGGCGTCACCGAGCTGCCCCCGGTCACCGGCCAGGACGCCGAACTGGACGCGGTGCAGCGGGTCGTCGGCGGCGAGCAGTACATGAGCGTCTACAAGTCCTACCCCGACGAGGCCGAGGCCGCCGCGCAGATGGCCGTCACCAAGATCCAGGGCAAGGACATCCAGTTCGACGCCCTCACCCAGGACCGGGTGGACAGCCCCACCACCAAGGACATCCCGGCCCGGCTGGTCCAGGTGAGCGCCCTCACCAAGCGCACCGTCAAGGACACCGTCATCGAGGACGGCATCTACAGCGTCGACGAGATCTGCACCGCCAAGTACAAGGCGGCCTGCGCGGCGATCGGCCTCAAGTAGACGGCCCGGCCCGGCCCGGCTTCCGCACGCGGCCCCGGCGGGGTGCAGGTACCCCGGCCGGGACCGCTCCGGGTGCCGCCGGCACCCGGGCCGGAGCGGCACCCTCGATGCCGGGGCGACGCCCGCGCCACCACCGTCGTCTTGTGGCGACGCGCAGGGCGGAGCGGTGTCGAAACCCGGACAGAGCCGGGCTTTTCGCTGACCGCCGTGGAGCGAGCCGTGTTGCGGACCCGGTTGGGCGCCCCGCATAGTTGCGCTGCGGAAGTGGCAGCACACCGGGGGTGGAATGGGCGATGGCCGGGCGCGGGGCGGAGGAGCATCCTCACGGTGCGGACCGGCTGTGCGAGGCCGGGGACCGGGTGTACTCCCGTGCCGTGCGCCGGGGACGAGTGCCGCGCACGGACGCCGAACCGGTGCCCTGCCTGCTGGAACTCGCCCTGCTGCACCCCGACCCGGACGACATGGACTGGCTCGTGCCGACCTCCCCGCAGGAGGTCATGACCCGGCTGCTGCGCGGGGTCTACGACGAGGTCAGCGAGAGTCAGCGGCGGGTGGGCTCGGCGGTGGCCGCGTTCGAGTGGTACGCGGACCTGGGCCGGCACCTGCGGGCCCTGACGACCCCCGCCGAGGGCACCGCGATCCGGGTCCTGGACGGGCTCTCCCGCATCCAGGCCGCGATGGACGAGGCGACCGAGGCGTGCACCACCGAGGTGCTCACCGTGCAGCCCGGCGGCATCCGGCGGGAGGCCGAACTCACCGAGGGCCTGCACCGGGCGCTGGCGCTGCGCGGCCGGGGCGTGCGGATGCGCGACCTGTACACCCATGTGGCCCGGCACGGCCAGGGCCTGCTCAACTACCTCGAACTGATGGGTGACGCGGTCGAGGCCCGCACCCTGGACGAGGTCATCGACCGGCTCATCCTCTTCGACCGCACGGTGGCGTTCATCCCCGCCAACGCCGACCGCACCATGGCCCTCGAACTGCGCCACCCCGCCCTGGTGGAATACCTGGTGACGGTCTTCGAACGCCTCTGGCGCCTGGCGATCCCGCTGACGGCGCCGCTGCCGGACACGGGCATCGAGGGCATCTCGCACCGCGAGCAGTCCATCGCCGCGCTGCTCGCCGAGGGGCACCAGGACGCGGTCATCGCCGAGCGCCTCGGCATCAGCGTGCGGACCTGCCGGGCCCACATCGCCCGCCTCTCGGAGACCCTCGGCGCGGCCAGCCGCACCCAACTCGGCGTCCGCATCGCCCAGGTCGGCCTGGACGGCCACCGTCCCGCCCTCACCGCTGCGGACCAGGAACCCCCGACCACTCGATGAGACAGCCGCACCGTGCCCGGCTCTCGCTGCCCGGCACGGCGGCGAGCCCGGCGATGCGCAGCCGAGCGGCCCGCACGTTCTTCCACGGGGTCCAGCCGTCCGGGGTCGTCCACGGCGGGGTGCAGTGACCCGGTGCCGATCAGGGACGGGGCGTCGGCACCGCGCCGGCGGCGGGCATGCGGCCTTCCCGCGGGGCGCGTTCGTACGCCTCCCGCCCGGCGGCGCACAGTTCCTCGGCACGGTGTGCCTGGCGCGTCACCGGGCCGTCCTCAGTGGTCCCGGTCCAGGATTCCCGACTGCGCGATGAGATAGCCCAGCTGTGCACGGCTGCCGCTGCCGAGGGCCTGGGCCAGCTTGGCGATGTGGGCCCGGCAGGTACGGACGTTCATCCCGAGACGCCGCGCGATCGCCTCGTCCACGTGGCCTTCGACCAGGAGCTTGGCGATGGAGTGCTGGATGTCGGTGAGGCCGTCGGACGCGGCTTCGTAGGGAGCGCTGGCGCTGAGGGGAACCGCTCGGTTCCACATGAACTCGAAGACCTTGATCAGATAGCGGACGAGCCCCGGGTGGCGCAGTTCCAGAGCCACCTGCTGGTCGTCGCGGGTGGGGATGAAGGCGACGGACTCGTCGCAGATGATGAGACGCTCCACCAACTCGTCGATGGTGCGGTACTCCACCTTGCCGTCGGCGAACTGCTCCACGTAGGAGAGCTTCTCCGGGTTGTAGCGTGCCGTGTGCTGGTACAGGGTCCGGATGCGGACACCGCGTTCGAGCAGGGGCTTGTCACGCTCCAGGCCCTGGGTGAAGGTGCGCTCGGAGAAACGGTTGGTCGGCTGGACCGTGAGCACCTCGGTCTGGCACTGGGCCGTGGCCAGGTCCAGCGCCGTGTTGATCCGGTCGCTGCCCTCCAGGACGGCGATCGAGTGCGTGGCCGAGGCTGTCTGCGCGCTGAGGGCCATGAACGGCTCGAAAGCATCCGAGAGTTCGATTGACTTGCGCCTGCGATCCGCTATCTCGCGCTCCAGAGGGTTGAGGCGCTGGGCGAGGGCGACCGCCGGAGGCAGGGGGCGCAGCCAATCGGGGTCGTCAGGATCGGGATACAACAGGGCGAGTTCCATCAAACAGGGAGCCGGATCCACGTCCACGCGGGCGATGCGCCCCGTCCGCAGAGCGTGCGTATACAGCCGACTTCCTTCCTCACACAGCTCAGTGACTGTATGGGGATGTGCCGGTTTAGCCCGATTCGTTACCAAATCTCCACCCCCCAGGGTCCTGAACATGCAGGAACATGATGCACTGATTGTGTGGTCATGACGTGCCTGAATGAGCCATCGTCTTATCCGACGGGGGAAGAGGGGACCTTCAAGTGAGGACGAAGCCGACAATGGGTCAGAGAGCGCTTCGCTCGATACTTGTCGCCACCTTCTCCGCTGTTGTGGCCCTCGGAGTGCTGAGTGGCCACTCCGGTGCGAAGGGCGACGTCAGGGCGGATACCAGGTGGCCGGCGGTAGCGGTGACCAGTGCGCCCACGGAGACGGCTGACAGTTCTGGGGAGCTGATGTGACCACTCCACCCGACGACCGCTCCTTCCGTCGCGAAATGGCCACCGCCTACCGCTCCGGCTGGCACTTCATCGACCTGGTCACCGCCATCCCCCACAGCGGTGACTCGCTGATGGTGACCGTGTTCGGCGAGCCGGTCGTCGTCACGCGGGACGAGGACGGTGACGTGCGGGCGTTCCGGTGCCTGCGCAAGCCGCGCGGTGCGCCGCAGCCGGTGCGCTGTGCCATCCGGTACGGAATGATCTTTGTGAACCTGGACCAGCGGGACCACCGGCTGTCCGAGCCGGCGGAGACCGACGTGAGGACCATCTCGGCCACCCCCCGCAGCGCCTGAAGCGATTCCCCCGTCGTAACACATCGCTCAGGTGCTTCCCCCCGCAGCGGCGTCACCGTGACCTGAACACGGTGACGCCGCTGCAGTTTCCGGCGGTACATCCGGGTATCGGCAGACTTTCACAGGGCTTCACCGTGGCCGAAAACCGCCGTACTCAGCCCCGCCCGAGCGCCCGCTCCACCTGGATCTCGATCACCACCCGGGACGGGTTCGGCGACGGCGCCCGCTCGTACCGTTCCGCGTA
Organism: Streptomyces tricolor; assembly: GCF_002155905.1. GTDB lineage: Bacteria > Actinomycetota > Actinomycetes > Streptomycetales > Streptomycetaceae > Streptomyces > Streptomyces tricolor. Next base: position 25,488 of record NZ_MUMF01000243.1, read on the forward strand.
GCGCCGCTCCGCCTCCGCGATCCGTTCCGGCTCGGTGCGGACGTGCGCCCGGCCCTCCAGCGTGGCCCAGCGCCGGCCGGCCACCTGGCACACCGCCACCCGCGCTCCCTCGGACCCGGCCGCGAGCACGTGGGACACCTTCGTGCTCGACTTGTTCGTGATCACCCGGGCCAGTCGCGCGTCGGGGTCGTAGGTCACCCCCACCGGGACGACGTGCGGGCTGCCGTCGGGCCGGAGGGTCGTCAGGGTGCACAGGTGCCGTTCCCGCCAGAAGGCGAGGTACGGCTCGTCCGGGGCAGCCGGGTCTACGGAGTACGAGGCCATGCCGTGCAACCTAACCGACCCCGCCGACACCCGTGCGCATCCTGCCTTGAGTGGAATAGACTCAACTTTGTGCACGTTGGTTAAGGCAGGACTGGGACGGAAGGCTGTCGGGACGACGCCGAGGAGGAGAAGGAACACGTGGACGCCGAGCTGACCAACAGGAGCCGGGACGCGATCAACGCGGCGAGCAATCGCGCCCTGACCGAGGGGCACCCGGACCTCACCCCCGCTCACCTGCTGCTGGCTCTGCTCCAGGGGCAGGACAACGAGAACATCATCGATCTTCTCGCCGCCGTCGACGTCGACCAGGCCGACGTGCGGTCCGGCGCCGAGCGGATCCTCGCCGGTCTGCCCAGCGTGACCGGATCCACCGTCGCGCCGCCGCAGCCCAACCGGGAACTGCTGGCCGTGATCGCCGACGCGGGCGAGCGCGCCAAGGAGCTGGGTGACGAATACCTGTCCACCGAGCACCTGCTGATCGGCATCGCCGCGAAGGGCGGTGCCTCCGGCGAGCTGCTCACCCGGCAGGGCGCCGACGCGAAGAAGCTGCTGGAGGCCTTCCGGAAGGCCAGGGGAGGACGCCGCGTGACCACCGCCGACCCCGAGGGCCAGTACAAGGCCCTGGAGAAGTTCGGTACCGACTTCACCGCCGCCGCCCGCGAGGGCCGGCTCGACCCGGTCATCGGGCGGGACCAGGAGATCCGGCGGGTCGTGCAGGTGCTGAGCCGGAGGACCAAGAACAACCCCGTGCTCATCGGTGAGCCGGGTGTCGGCAAGACCGCCGTGGTCGAGGGGCTCGCCCAGCGGATCGTGAAGGGCGACGTGCCCGAGTCGCTCAAGGACAAGCGGCTCGTCGCGCTCGACCTCGGCGCGATGGTGGCCGGCGCCAAGTACCGCGGCGAGTTCGAGGAGCGGCTGAAGGCCGTCCTCGCCGAGATCAAGGACTCCGACGGGCAGATCATCACCTTCATCGACGAGCTGCACACCGTCGTCGGGGCCGGGGCCGGCGGGGACTCCGCCATGGACGCCGGCAACATGCTCAAGCCCATGCTGGCGCGCGGTGAGCTGCGCATGGTGGGCGCCACCACCCTGGACGAGTACCGGGAGCGGATCGAGAAGGACCCGGCGCTGGAGCGGCGCTTCCAGCAGGTGCTGGTCGCCGAGCCGACCGTCGAGGACACCATCGCCATCCTGCGCGGGCTCAAGGGGCGGTACGAGGCGCACCACAAGGTGCAGATCGCGGACAGCGCGCTGGTGGCCGCCGCCACCCTGTCCGACCGGTACATCACCTCCCGCTTCCTGCCGGACAAGGCCATCGACCTGGTGGACGAGGCCGCCTCGCGGCTGCGGATGGAGATCGACTCCTCGCCCGTGGAGATCGACGAGCTGCAGCGTGCCGTCGACCGGCTCAGGATGGAGGAGCTGGCGATCGGCAAGGAGACCGATCCGGCCTCGCGCGAGCGGCTGGAGAAGCTGCGCCGCGACCTCGCCGACAAGGAGGAGGAGCTGCGCGGCCTTACCGCCCGCTGGGAGAAGGAGAAGCAGTCCCTCAACCGGGTCGGTGAGCTGAAGGAGAAGCTGGACGACCTGCGCGGGCAGGCCGAGCGCGCCCAGCGCGACGGCGACTTCGACACCGCCGCCAAGCTGCTGTACGGCGAGATCCCGCAGCTGGAGAAGGAGCTGGAGGCCGCCTCCGCCGCCGAGCAGCAGGCCGCCCGGGACACCATGGTCAAGGAGGAGGTCGGTTCCGACGACATCGCCGACGTCGTCGCCGCCTGGACCGGCATCCCCGCCGGGCGGCTGATGGAGGGCGAGACGCAGAAGCTGCTGCGGATGGAGGAGGAGATCGGCCGGCGGCTCATCGGGCAGAGCGAGGCCGTACAGGCGGTCAGTGACGCCGTACGGCGCTCGCGGGCCGGGATCGCCGACCCCGACCGGCCCACCGGGTCCTTCCTCTTCCTCGGCCCGACGGGTGTCGGCAAGACCGAACTCGCCAAGGCGCTCGCGGACTTCCTCTTCGACGACGAGCGGGCCATGGTCCGCATCGACATGTCGGAGTACGGCGAGAAGCACAGCGTGGCCCGGCTGGTCGGCGCGCCCCCCGGCTACGTCGGCTACGAGGAGGGCGGCCAGCTGACCGAGGCGGTGCGGCGGCGCCCGTACAGCGTGGTCCTGCTGGACGAGGTGGAGAAGGCCCACCCCGAGGTCTTCGACATCCTGCTCCAGGTGCTGGACGACGGCCGGCTGACGGACGGTCAGGGCCGTACGGTCGACTTCCGCAACACCATCCTGGTGCTCACCTCCAACCTGGGCAGCCAGTTCCTGATGGACCCGCTGACCAGCCAGGAGCAGAAGAAGGAGCAGGTGCTGGAGGTCGTCCGGGCCTCCTTCAAGCCGGAGTTCCTCAACCGGCTGGACGACCTGGTGGTCTTCTCGGCGCTGACCAAGCCCGAGCTGGAGCGGATCGCGGGGCTCCAGCTGGAGCGGCTGGCCAAGCGGCTGGCCGAGCGGCGGCTCACCCTGGACGTCACCCCGGCGGCGCTGGCCTGGCTGGCGGAGGAGGGACTGGACCCGGCCTACGGCGCCCGGCCGCTGCGCCGCCTGGTGCAGACCGCCATCGGCGACCGGCTCGCCAAGGAGATCCTGTCCGGCGAGGTCAAGGACGGCGACACGGTCCGCGTGGACCGCTTCGGCGAGGGGCTGCTGGTCGGCCCCGCGACCGGCAAGACCCTCTAGGGCCTGTCGTTCGGATCATGCCGGCGTCGGCCGGAAGGCAACGTGCCCCACAGCCGACCTGATCCGAACGACAGACCCTGGCCGGGGCCGCGGCTCGCCGTTGTCAGCTCTGGGCTGACCGGCGGGTCGGGGGTTGCCATCCCCCGACCCGCCGGTGGGAGGATGGCGGCATCCGCATGAAGGGAAAAACACGGTGAGCATCGACCCGTCCTCGATTCCGAACTTCGGGGGCCAGCCCGAACCGCAGCCCCAAGGACCGGCGGGCCCCGTCCTCCCGGATCAGGACCTGGTGAAGCAGCTTCTCGACCAGATGGAGCTGAAGTACGTCGTCGACGAGGAGGGTGACCTCGCGGCGCCGTGGGAGCAGTTCCGCACGTACTTCATGTTCCGCGGCGAGGCCGAACAGGCGATCTTCTCGGTGCGGACCTTCTACGACCGCCCGCACAAGATCGACGAGAAGCCGCAGCTGCTGGAGTCCATCGACGACTGGAACCGCCGCACCCTGTGGCCCAAGGTGTACACCCACACCCATGACGACGGCACCGTCCGTCTGATCGGCGAGGCCCAGATGCTGATCGGCACGGGCGTCGACATCAACCACTTCGTCTCCTCCACGGTCAGCTGGGTGCGGGCCGCGATCGAGTTCGACAAGTGGCTGGCCGAGCAGCTCGGCCTGGAGCAGGAGGTCAACGACTCCGAGACGCCCGAGGACGACGGGGAGTAACCGAGCCCGGCCGGTCCGGGGGCCGCTGGCTCCCGGACCGGGTCCCCCGCGCTCACATGCGGCGCAGCCGCTCCGCCGCCTCGCGCAGGACCTCTTCCCGCTTGCAGAAGGCGAACCGCACGAACGGCGCCCCCGCCTCCCGGTCGTCGTAGAACACCGCGTTCGGGATGGCCACCACGCCCGCCCGCTCCGGCAGGGCGCGGCAGAAGGCGAAGCCGTCCTTCTCGCCCAGCGGCCGGATGTCGGTGGTGATGAAGTAGGTGCCGGCCGGCCGGAACACCTCGAAGCCGGCCGCCGTGAGTCCCTCCGCCAGGATCTCCCGGCGGGCCAGCATGCCCCGGCGGAACTCCTCGAAGTAGGAGTCGGGCAGCGCGAGCGCCTCGGCCACCGCGTACTGGAACGGCCCCGAGGCGACGTACGTCAGGAACTGCTTGACCGCGCGGACCGCGCTCACCAGCTCCGGCGCGGCCGTCACCCAGCCCACCTTCCAGCCGGTGAACGAGAACGTCTTGCCGGCCGAGCCGATGCTCACCGTGCGCTCGCGCATCCCGGGGAACGCGGCCAGCGGCAGGTGCTCGGCGGCGTCGAAGACCAGGTGCTCGTAGACCTCGTCGGTCACCACCAGCAGATCCCGCTCCACCGCCAGCTCGGCGACCGCGGCCAGCTCCGCGCGGGTGAGGACCGTGCCCGTCGGATTGTGCGGGGTGTTGATCAGCAGCAGCCGGGTGCGGTCGGTGACCGCGGCGCGCAGCTCGTCCAGGTCCAGCCGGAAGGCGCCGTCCCGCGGCCTGAGCGTCACCGGGACCCGGGTGCCGCCCGCCATCGCGATGCTCGCCGCGTACGAGTCGTAGTACGGCTCCAGCGCCACCACCTCGTCCCCCGGCTCGACCAGCGCCAGCAGCGAGGCCGCGATCGCCTCCGTGGCGCCCGCCGTGACCAGCACCTCGGTGTCGGGGTCGTAGGCCAGGCCGTAGCGGCGCAGCTGGTGCGCGGCGACCGCGGTGCGCAGCTCGGGGATTCCGGGGCCGGGCGGGTACTGGTTGCCGCGGCCGTCGCGGAGCGCCCGGACGGCGGCCTCCCGGATCTCCTCGGGCCCGTCGGTGTCGGGGAAGCCCTGACCCAGGTTGATCGACCCGGTGGCCACGGCGAGCGCCGACATCTCGGCGAAGATCGTCGTCCCGAACGCGGCGAGCCGGCGGTTGAGGTGAGGACGTGCGCTGGAGGTCATGCCGGTCATCCTGCGCTCAAGCTCTGGAGTTCCTCAACTCTGCTTTGCGGCGGGAAGCGGCCGGGAATCCCCCCGGCACCGCGCCAGACGCGGCAACACGCGAGGCGCCCACGGGGGGCCGCTTCGGGGGAACGGAAGGAGGGTGACGCCATGGTCGAAGGCATCATCCTGGCGGTGGTCGTGGTGGTGTTCCTCGCGGCGGGCCAGGCCCGCCGGAGCCGGAAGGCGCGGCTGTCGCTGCACAAGTCCGGCCGCGGACGGAACCGGTCGTACCGCTCGTCGTCCTCGTCGTCCGGGTCGTCCGGGTCGTACGCGTCCACGGGGGCCGAGGCGGGTGCGGGCAGCTGGTGGGTCGGCGGCGGGGACTCCGGCTCGTCGGGGGGACACGGCGGCCACCACCACGGGGGTCACTCCTGCGGCGGCGGTTCGTCCTGCGGCGGCGGATCGTCGTCGTGCGGCGGCGGATCGTCGTGCGGCGGCGGGGGCGGATGCGGGGGAGGCAGCTGACACGGGGCAGCCGGGCCTCCGGAACGGGGGACCGTGTCCGGGCCGCACACCGCCGAGCGCCCGCCGGACGGACCGTCCGGCGGGCGCTCGGTCCGTGTCCGCATGTGCGCCCGGCGTACGCCATGGTTGAACAGTTGAGCTGTGGAGCCCTCTGAGGGATGGAAACCCCACGAAGTTGGGTAAAAACGCTGTGGCGGCGCCACTGTTCATGATTCCCTCTAAATCGCCAACGCAGCCCCTCGGATGCCCCCCGAACTCCCCACCCGGCCGGGCCGGCTGGGCTGACATGGCCGTTCTCCCCCTCATTTGCGTGTTAGCGGAGCCGATCCATGCTCACGACCCTGAACACCACGTACACCGATACGCGCGCTGCCGACCTCGCCTGGGCCCTGGGCCGCGAACCGCTGCCCGCCCTGGCCACCCTGGATCTCGAACTCACCGGCGCGAAACTTCAGTTGCGGCTGCTCGGCGCGTCCCACCAGGTGCTGCTGGAGGAGGAGCGCGGCAACTGTTCGGAGACGGTCGCGTGCATCCCCGGCTCCAGCACCCCGCTGCCGCTCGGCGTCGCCAAGCGGGTCGGCGACTGGGAGTACGAGTTCGCCGCCCGCGTGGAGGTGCTCACCCCGGGCTCGTTCGCGGGCCGCGCCCAGGAGTTGCTGGCCCTCGTCTCCGACCATCCGCACGGCCTCGCCGGTGTCTTCCCCGGCAGTCCGCACGCCTTCACCGCGATGCTGGCCCAGCGGCACGAGGGCCAGGTGCACTGGCGCACCTGGCACGCCTACCCGCAGGACGGCCAGCTGGTGGCGACGCGGACCCGGGTGGGGGCCCGGAGGAAGGCGGCCCGGCCGAGCTGACCGCCGGGCCGCGGGCAGGGGCGGCCCGCGGGCTGATCGCCGAGCCGATCGTCCGCCGGCGACATAAACCCGTCATGCGTCGACCGCCCCCAGATCCACACGTGTGGGTGACGAAGCGTGCCGAGCATGTGACGTAACGTCGCCACGTGATCGAACCGCACGCCCCCGCGCCCCCGGGCGCCCCGCCCGCCTGGACCGGCCCCGCCCGGCTGCCCGTCCGGCCCGGCACCGGACGGTTCCTGGTCCTCGTGTGCGTCTTCGTCTGCGCGGCCTGCGGACTCGTGTACGAACTCCAACTCGTCGCGTTCGCCTCCTACTTGATCGGTGACTCGGTCACCCAGGCCTCCGTGGTGCTGTCCGTGATGGTGTTCGCGATGGGCATCGGCTCCCTCGGCGCGAAACGGCTGCGCTGGCACGCGGCGGCCGGATTCGGCGCGGTCGAGTCCGCCCTCGCGCTGATCGGCGGGTGCAGCGCCATGGTGCTGTACGCCGTCTTCGCCTGGACCGCCGGCTGGGGCGGGATGTGGGCCGACGGACCGCGCTGGCTCCTGGTCGCCTTCTCCCTCGCCATCGGCCTGCTCATCGGCGCCGAGGTGCCGCTGCTCATGGAGCTGATCCAGCGCATCCGCCGGCAGGACGCGGGCGGCGCGGTCGCCGACCTGTTCGCCGCGGACTACGTGGGCGCGCTGGTCGGCGGCCTCGCCTTCCCCTTCCTCCTGCTGCCGTTCCTGGGCCAGTCGACCGGCGCGCTGCTGACCGGTACGGTCAACGTGGTCGCGGGCGGCGCCCTGGTCCTCGGCCTGTTCCGCCGCGACCTCACCCGCCGCGCCCGCTGGGCCCTCCTCCTCGCCGGCCTCACCGTCCTCGGCGTCCTGGCCTCCGCCGCCGTCCTCGCCGACGACTTCGAACGGGCCGCCCGGCACGCCCTGTACGGCACGGACGTCCGGGTGGCCGTGCGGACCGACGTCCAGGAGGTCGTCCTGGCCGGCGGCACCCACGGCCGGCCCCTCGACCTCTTCCTCGACGGCCGCCTCCGGGTCGCCGGCCGTGACGCCCACCGCTACCACGAGGCCCTCGTCGGGCCCGCCCTGACCGGCCCGCACGCGCGCGTGCTGATCCTCGGCGGCGGCGACGGCCTGGCCGCCCGCGAGGTGCTGCGCCACCGCGGGGTGCGCCGGGTGGACATCGTCGAACTCGACCCCGGCCTGCTGCGCCTGGCCCGCCGCGACCCCGGCCTGTCCGCCGCCAACGGGCACGCCCTCGCCGACCCGCGCGTGCGCGTCACCACCGCCGACGCGCTCGCCTGGCTGCGGCGGGCGCGCGGACCGGCGTACGACGTGGTGATCGCCGACCTGCCCGACCCCGGGATCACCGCCAGCACCAAGCTGTACTCCCAGGAGTTCTACGGCCTGGCCCGCCGGGTGCTGGCCGGGGACGGCCGCCTGGCGGTGCACGCGGGCCCGGTCACCACCCGCCCCCGCGCCTTCTGGACCGTCGCCGCGACCCTCCGCACGGCCGGCTTCGCCACCTCCCCCTACCGGGTCCCCGGCCCCGACCGCTCGGCCGGTGCCTCCCGCTCACCCCGCTCACCCCGCGACTGGGGCTTCCTGCTGGCGGCGCCCGGGAACACACCGCCGGCGCTGCGGCTGGGGCCCGGCCACCCCGGCGCGCTGACCCAGGAGGAACTGACGGCGGACGCGCGGGCGGCGGAACGGACACGGGTGACGGGGGTGCCGGCGTCGACGTTGATGCATCCGAGGTACTGAAAGGTTTCTCGTGTGCTTCCCGGCCGACCGGGACGGGCGGGCGGTGGGCAAACGGGGGTCCGGGGGCGGAGCCCCCAGCACGCCCGGGTGAGTTCCGGCCACAACTGGGTAGGCTCCCCCACCATGGAGCACCAGGTCTTCGTCCCGGCCCCCGCGGAGCGGCTCCGCACCGCCCTGGCCGACCAGGCCCACGTGGCGCGGGCCGTCCCCGGTCTGCAACAGGACGCCGGTGCCGAACCGATCACCGGCCGCCTGAAACTCCGTGTCGGCGGACACTCCGTCACCTACCGGGGGACCGCCCGCGTGACCCTCCGCGAGGACGGCACCTGCACCGTCGACGCCGACGCCACCGAGGCCCGCGGCACCGGCTCGGTCAAGCTCGCCCTGACCCTGCGCCTGACGGACACCGAGGGCGGCTGCACGGTCACGGCCGAGGGCACCGCGGACGCGTCCGGCCGGATCACGGAACTGCCGGCGGAGGCGGTGACCGCGGCGGCGACGAGGCTGCTGAACCGTTTTCTGGAGGCCCTGGCAACGCTCGGCGACGTACCGCCCGAGCCCCCCGCCGACTCCGCCCGCACCTCCGTCTTCGACACCGAGGTCCCCCCGTCCTCCCTCGACCCGGACGAGGACGAGGACGAGAGCGAAGGTGTGAGCGACGACGAGCGCGACGACGGAGCCGCCACCGGCGCCGAACACCCCGACCGCTTCCCCGGGGACTTCACCGACACCGGCGAACCCCCCGCCGAGGCCGCGCACGCACGCCGCACGATGATCGGCCGCAGCGCCGAGGAGGTCGACCACGCCCCGCCCCGCGGCCGCTACGCCCC
>NZ_MUMF01000244.1 GCF_002155905.1 Streptomyces tricolor
GGGCAGGGAGGGGGCGGGGTCAGGACGCGGATTCGTAGACCATGGTGATGCGGCACTCGTCTCCGGCCGCCCAGGTGAAGGGCGAGGTCGCGGACACGTTGGCGGTGTTGCCGGCGGCAGCGATGAACCGGGCCGCTGTGTCGTTCGAGCCGATCTGCCCGCTGCCCGGGTAGTTGGCGCTGGCGGACTGGTCGAACATCCGGGCCAGGACCAGCGAGGTGGTCGACTTCGTGGCGGAGGTGACGGGCAGGGAGAACGCCCAGCTGCCGCTGCCGTAGGTGGTGGTGGAGCCGGGGAACAGCGTGACTTCGGCAACGACCAGGCGGCCCAGCTTGAAATACCTGCCGTTCAACGTGCCGTTGCCCAGGCTCGGGTTGGTGCTCGCTGTCCAGGTCGGGGCGTACACCGTCCACGCGGCGAACATGCTGTTGAACTGGTCGCGGATCTCCTGGTTGAGCATCACAGCAGAGACCGTCTCGCCGACGACCCAGGTACGGGGAGCGAACGTCACGGCCTACACCTCCAGCTGCGGGCCCGGCTCGGGCTCGGGCGCCGGTTCGGGGACCGGCCGGTCCGGGTTGGCCGGGTCGTCGGGGTGCCACCAGTTCCGCAGAGCGGGCTTCAGCCCCATGAGGCTGGCCTCCACCGCGGCGACGTCGTCGGGGAAGATCAGCGCGCACCAGCCCCAGTTGCACTGGGTGCAGGCGTAGCGGGGGTCGGCCGGGGAGACGACCGCCGCGGAGCCGCAGCTGCTGCAGTCGGCGATCCACCGGTTCTGGTTGATCCGCGCGTAGTAGCTCTCCCCGGTCAGTTCGGTCTCCGCCGGCGGGAAGACGCGGCGGCCCATGCGGGTCTCGTACCAGCGCCATACCAGCAGCGCGGCCGGGACGTCCGCCCAGGCGTCGGCGGGCTCCGGGGGCGGAGGCAGGTAGAACGTCTCGGCCCGGACGACGGCGATGGGCATGCGGTGCTCCTAGTAGGCGAGGCGGGTGGTGGAGTCGAGGACGGAGTAGACGGCGTCGTCGAGGACCCACACGGTGTCGGTGGTGGTGGCGCTGGTGTGGAACTGGATCGAGTGGCTGCCCTGCCGGATGGTCTCGGTGTAGCCCTCGATCGTGACCCGCAGCGAGGAGGCCGGCGCCTGGCTCGGCAGGCTCGTGATGGAGAAGTAGCTGCTGATGTCGGCGGCGAGGATGGCCAGGTAGCTGGACATCGTGGAGGCCTCGATCGGCACCTCGCGCAGTTCGACGCTCGGGTTGGCGTAGCGGGACACCAGCCAGTAGGCGGCGTCCAGCACCGAGTTGTCGCTGGTCTTGAGGATGTTCAGCTGCTGCTCGTACCGGCCGAACGCCAGGATCGAGCTGGGCGCGGTGACTCGCTGTGTGGCCCCGCCCGGGCGGGACGCCTCCACCGCGTTGACCAGCTTCTGGTCGTCGTCGGCCAGCTCCACCGAACGGGTCTCCAGGTCGGCGTAGGCGATTGCGAAGGCCTCGCCTGCGGACGTCGGGTTGTAGCGCAGGCTGCGGGACTGGTAGACGAGGCCGTAGGTGTCGCGGGCCGCGAACAGCTTGCCGGACTCGGTCGACTCCACCTCCCGTAGGCGGGCCACCACGGTGCTGCCGGCCGGTCCCTGCGAGGCGATCGGATCGTGGACGGTCCCGGCCACGGTGACCGAGGTGATCCCGGCGTAGGAGGCCAGGCGCCGGATCCGGTCGTCCGCGGTCTCGCCCGAGTAGCCGGTGGCGCCGGCGGCGTAGTGCGCGCCGATGTCGGCGTCGACCGCGTTGAAGCTGCCGTACACGCCGACCAGGCCGATGGACCCGTTGAACAGCCGGGTGCCGCGGTAGCCGCCGATGTGCAGGACGCGCTGGTCGTAGCCGAACGATGCGCTGATCGTGCCGTCGGCGAGGGCGCCGTCGACCCACACGCTGTTCTGGAACGTGTCGTAGACGACGTGGTGCCAGTTGCCGTCGGCCATCGTGGTCGGCCCGGACAGCGCCTCGACGGTGAGGGTGCTGGCGCCGGTGGTGGTCCACTCGATCTGCAGGCCACCGCCCGCGGCGATGGACAGCACGTGCTGGTACTGCAGGTCTGCCGAGGCGATTCCGACGATGGCCCGCCCGGTGGTGGTCGTCTGGAGCCACGCCTCCAGGATCGGCCAGTTCTCGGCGATCTGGTCGGCGGCGACCTGGCCGAGGTCCCCGGTCAGGTACTTGCCGTTCGTCGCCGAAGCAGGCGCGAACGTCGGGAAGGTCTCGCCGGTCTCGGCCGGGCCCGTGGCGGCAGCCAGGGTGAGGCTGCCGCCGGACCCGGCCTGGGTGACGGCCAGCGATCCGGCGCCCGCGCCGGAGACGTCACCGACGCTCGTCGCCCCGCTGTCCTCGGTGAGCGGGTAGTAGGCGATCAGCTCGCTGTACGCGAGGGCCTCCTCGGCGGCCATGCTCCGCAGGGCGGGCTGCCGGTTGAGCCACTTGAACAGGTCCGTGCAGGACACGGTCACGGTGCTGTTCAGGCCCTCGAAGGCGACGGGCCACTCGTTGACCATGCCGTAGAAGCGGGGCCGGACCTCGGCGCCGATGTAGTCCCACTCGATGTAGCCGGCCGTGCCGCCGGTGCGGGTGGTGGGGAAGTCCACGGCGTGCGTCTGGCTGGTCACCCAGGCGGGCGTGGTTGCCGCGCGCCGGTTGGTCCACACGTAGCCGTCGGGTGAGGTCTCCCAGATGACCGAGGTGCCGGTCTCCCGGATCCGGATCCAGGCGTGGTCGATCGGGCTGTAGGTCAGGTTGATGGCGCCGGCGTCGGCGAAGCCGACCTGGGACTGGGCGCTCAGCTGCCCGGTGCCCGCGTCGTACCGCCAGCCGAGCCGCGTGCCCGCGGTGGTGGAGGTGACCCACATGCTCGCCGCGCAGTTCGAGGACCCGTTCAGCGCGGGTACGGCCGCGAGCTTGGCGGTGAGCTTGCTGCCGGCCAGCGTCCAGGTGCGCGCGGTGGTGAAGTTGGTGTCGGCGCCTGGGTTGACCGGGATCCGCAGGCGGCCTTCGTTGGTCACGAAGGCGCTGCCTGTGTTCACCGTCCAGCGGCTGCTGTCGACCTGGCCGGTGGAGAAGTCGTCGCCGAGCATGGCGAGCGGGTAGGGCGCCGACCCGGACACGGTCGGCATGACCGCCACCGAGATCCGGATCGGGGCGTTGCGCCGCACGTAGGGGTAGTACGGCGACGCCGCGCTGTACGGGGTGAACCGGCCGTCGGCGTTGTCGAAGGACACCGTGGCCGTGCCGGGCTGGGTCTCGGACAGCTCGTCGGCTGCACCTCGGGTAATGGTCACGCCCCGCACCACGTCGGTGTAGGGCGTGACGTCCGTCCAGGTGATGGTGGCCGGGAGCTGGATCAGCCCGCCCCAGCCCATCTCCACCAGCAGCGGCACGGTGACCTCCTAGGTCGCGAAGGAGAAGGACGCCCCGCCGCGCCCGCGCTTGTACTTCGCCATGACCTTGTCCACCTCGCGGGCGGTGGAGTAGGGGTCGATGGCGCCGTTGATGGTGACGTTGATGGTGGTGCCCTGCCCGCCGCTGGCTGCGGCGGCCGGGCGGCCGACGACGGGGCGGGTCGAGGCGACCCGGCCGACGACGGTGTCCAGGGCGCGGTCGACGTGCGGCAGCCCGTCGACCAGGCCGCGGGCCAGGCCCTGAGTGGAGAAGGCACCGAGCCGGGCCATGACGGTGCTCGGCGAGCGGATCCCCAGCGCCTTCTTGATCGCCTTCTCCATGCCCTTGGCGATCTTCACCATGAGGCGCTCGATGTCCTTCTGCTGGGCGGCCAGCCCAGCCAGGAACCCCTTGCCCGCGTTCTTCCCGCTGTCGTACAGGATGTCCGCGCCCTTGCGGCCGAGCTTGGTCGACTCGGAGTCGATCGACTTCTGGGCGGCGTTGACCGCGTTGAAGGTGGCCTTGTCGGCGCCGGCCAGCGCGGAGGCGTAGGCGTAGCCGTCGATCGGGCCCATGTCGAGGATCTGCCTGATCAGGGACTTGGACAGGCCCCTCTTGGCCAGCGTGGAGATGTACGAAGAGAACCTCTTGATCTGCGCGAGCTTGGACTGCAGCCCGCCCTGGATGCCGCCGGCGGTGACCTCCTCCGGGGACATGCCGAGGGCGGACAGGCCCGCCTGTCCGCGGGCGTTCTTCGTCAGGTCGGACGCATACGCCTTGGCCTCCTTGATCTTCGCTGCGATCTTGTCGCGCTTGGAGGCGTACTCGTCCAGCTTCTTGGTCTCCCGGGCGACCATCGCGAGCAGGCGCGACTCCTTCCTGCCGGAGAACGCCGCCTTGATGTCGGTGGCGAGGTCCTTGGCCACCGCCTTGATCTTGTCGCGGGAGCCGGTCAGGCCGGCGATGAAGCCCTTGCCGACGTCGAGCGCCAGGGCGCGGGTCTTCTTCGAGGGGCTGGCGATCTGCAGCTCGGTCTTGATTCCGAGGACGACCGCGGCGGCCATGGACCGGGCGGCGAGGGTCACAGCGCTGGTGCTGCCGGTCATCCCCTGGGCGAGGCCCGCCGCCACGGCCGCGCCGGCTCCGCCTGCCGCCGCCTGGTAGCGGCCCGAGTTGATGGCGTCGAGCAGACCGGTGCCGTACTTACGGACCGAGGCCGCCTTGATGACGTACTCGCCGTTCGACAGCAGGGCCGGGATGCTGTCCGACGTCGCCGTCCCGGGGCCGCGTACCAGCCCTGTCGGGCCGCCGTCGGCGAAGCGGCGCACCAGGCCGCCGGTGGCAAAGGGCATGCCGCCGAGAGCGGCGATAGCGGCCCGTGCCGCCATCAGGCCGGCCGTCTTCGCCTGGACCGTCACGGTGGCCACGCGGCCGTTGACGTTGTTCAGCATCCGCTGGACCCAGGAGATCTTGCCGCTGGCCTCGTCGGATGCGGCGATCTTCGCGGCCCGCTTCTGCTTCAGGCTGTCCAGCTTCGCCTGCGCCTGCGCGACCTTGGTGTCCAGCTCGGCCTTGTCGGCGCCGACCGCGGTCTTGCGCTTCTGCTTCAGCGAGTCGACCTTCTGCTGGGCGGTCCGGATCTTCGCGTCCAGGTCGGAGATCTCGCCCTTGAACTTGATGTCCTTCGGCAGCCGATTCAGGCCCTCGGAGTAGGCGTCGACCTTCCCGAGGGCGTCGGTGAAGTAGGCGCTGGTGTCGTCGCGGAACCCCCGCGCGGTCTCGGCCAGCCCCTTCACCTTGTCGCCGATGCCGGGGATCTTCCCCAGGGTGCCCTCGGCGGCCTCCGCGATCGAGACGATCATGCCGAGGGAGGCGTCCGAGAAGGACTTCATCCCGAGCAGCATCACCCGGATCTGGCCGAGCATCACCTGCCCGACCACGGTGAACGACCGGGTCGCGATGTCCCTGAACCGCTCGCTCCTCTTCCAGGCCAGCGCCAGCACGACGCCCAGGCCCACGACGGCTGCTGCCGCCAGCACGACCGGGTTGGCGTTCATCAGCGCCATCGCGCCGTTGATGCCGAGCGTGGCCAGCTTGATGGCGAGCATCCCCGTGGCGATCCCCTGCAGCACCTCCGGCGGCGCCTTGTTGATCAAGTCGGCGATGACTCCGACGAAGCCGGCAGTGATCCCCGCTGCCGGGCCGAGCGCGATCAGCAGGTTGGCGCCGGCGGTGGCCATCTTGCCCAGCGCGTCACCGGACCGGTCGGCCAGGTCCATGAACTTCTCGAAGCCCTCGCTGTCCTTCAGGCCCTGGCCCCACTCGGCGAACTTCTTGGTGGCGTCCTCGATCCCGTCGGACAGCTTGCCCTCGCTGGGAAGGAAGGCGTCGATGATGCCGCCCAGCCCGATGAAGACGTTGCGGCCCGAGCGGAGCAGGTCAGGCAGCGTCTCCTTCGCCGCGCGGTCGACGCGGCCGATGAACCGGTCCAGGCCGCCGCCCTCGGCCTTGCGGCTCAGGTCATCGAGGAACCCGCCGAACGCGGCCGACGCGGTCTTCACCAGCGGCGTCAAGTGCGGCAGCACCTTGCGGGCCAGCTCGATGCCCTTGACGAACACGGGCATGGTGTCCTTGGACAGCGAATCCGACCACTTCTGGTGGTCGTTCTTCAGCCCGATCAGCGACTTCGCCACCGCGCGGGACGCCGGCGGCAGGCTGTCCAGCTGCCGCTTGTACTCCTTCTGCGCCTTGGCCGCCGCCTCGCCGCCCTCGGCCTGCGCCTCCTGCGCCGCGGTGTAGGCGTCGGTCACCTTGGTGACCGCCTCCATCTGCGGGACCACGGCCAGCTTGAACGCGGCGGTCGCCGCGCCGGCGGACACCAGGGAGGCGGCCAGGACACCGACTCCGGCAACAGCGGCCGGGACCCCGAGACCGCCCGACGCGATCGCCGCGAACCGGCTGGCGCCGCGGCTGAGCGACTCCAGCTTGCCCCTGGCGCGGTCCGCCGCGTCACCGATGCGGTCCCGCAGCGACCGCCGCACCGTGTCGCCGGCGTCGTCGGCGCTGTCGGCGACCTGCCGCAGGCTGTCATCAGCGTCGTCGGCCCCGTCCACGATGCGCCGGGACGCGCGCTCAGCGTCGTCGCCGAGCGTCGTCAGGGCGTCCCCCGCGTCACCGGCCGCGCGGACAATCGCGCCGGACGCGAACCGCAGCCGCCCGTCGGCGTCCCGGGCGAGGTTGCGCAGGGACGTGGACGACCGGGACGCTGCGTCGTCCAGGCGCTGCTGCATCCGGGCGGCGCTGTCACCCGCGCTGTTCAGGACTCGGGACAGGTCGTCGCGTCCGTCGAGCGTGAAGGTCATCCGCTGCCCGGCCATCACTCACCTCCTGCAGCTGCTGCTCTGGCCTGTTCGGCCTGGTGGTGGTCGACCCAGGCGACGGCCTGGAGGAAGCGGTGCCGGGGGAACTGCCCGAGCTGGTCAGGCCCGATGTGGAGGAGGTGCGCGATCAGGCACCAGTGCTCGTCGAAGAGGTCGCCCAGTCGGCGTCCGTCGAAGAGCTGGGCGAGTCGGCCGGCGTCACGGCCGGGCTGGGGACCGCGGCGAGGACGTTGCCTTTTGGGCCGGTGGCGTCGGCCCACACGGCGTCCACGTCGGCCGGGTCGTGAGCGAACTTCCGCAGGTAGTGCAGCGCCTCGCCTTGGGCCTGTTCGCTGTCGTCGTCGCGCAGCAGCTCCTCCACGATCTCCTCGATCTCCTCGCGTTCCAGCCGCGCCTTGAGTCGGCGCTTCCACGCGGGGACGTCGAAGTCGGAGAACCGCAGCGGCGGGTTGGCGCGCTTGCGGTGCGTCCACAGCACGGCGCGCATGGCGGTGGGGTCCTGCACGCGCAGCGCCCGCTCCACCGCCGCCCAGTCCATGCCGGTGACCTTCTCGATCGCGGCGGACTCCACGGTGGACAGCTCGTCGGTGGAGACCTGCTCCACGGTGCCGTCGTCGTGCGTGTAGGAAACGATCATCTGATGCTCCAGGTCAGGTGAGTTTGCGGCGCACGTCATCGAGGACGCGGGCGACCTCGCGCTCCATGCGGGGGGTGTGCTGCCGCACGGTCTTGTCCCACCACAAGGGGGTGGCGTTCTGCTGCGCCCAGCGGCGGCGGTTGCCGAACACGGGATGCCGGACCCTGCCGTCGTTGATCTGGTTCACCAGCCCGGCCGTGATGTCGGGCGGCAGTAGCGAGCGGTCCAGCCACACCCGGGCGCCGGGATTGCCGGTGTTGCGGACGGAGATACGGATGGCCGCGGCGATCGAGGCCCGCAGCGGGCGGGTGGTCGGCGAGGGCCCGCCGCGCTTCCCGGCCTTACGGCCCTCCGAGGTGAGGGCCAGGCCCCGGATGGCGGCCTGCAGGTCATCGCGCAGCGGCTCGGCGGCGCGCCGGATGCGGCGCTGCATGCTGCTGCGGATGTTCTCCCCACCGGCGGCCCGCAGGCGCCGCTGCAGTTCGATCAGGCTGCCGGTGTTGAGGATGCGCACCTCGCGGGTCACGGCCCGCTCACAGCGCGGTGTCGGTGCTGATGTACTCGATCTTCGGCAGGTTCGCGCCGTCGTACAGCGCCGTGAAGTTGAACGTCGGCTTGACGACGCCGTAACCGTCCACGACCGGCGGACCCTCGTCCAGCTTCACCGCGGCGAGGGTGATCCGGAACGTCTCGAAGTACGTGCTGGCGATGTTGGGCCCGACGAACTCCCACACCAGGCTGGTGGCCGCGTCGCTGGTGTGCAGGTCGTCCAAGGCGGTGGAGACGTAGTCGGTCTCCAGCGTGCCGGTGATCCGCACGAGGTCGTTGGTGATCGGCTCCTTCTTCAACGCCGCCTGGTTGGCGTAGAAACGCTCGGTGTCCTGCGGGCGCTCGATCTTCACGCTGACCTTGCGGATGCCGTCCAGCGCGGTCTCCGCACCGAAGGTGCCGGACTTGACGGCCATCTGCCCGAAGTGGAACGGGCTCATGTTGCTGTACGACGCGGCCGCCAGCGTCTGAGTCTCGTCGCAGTCCTTGCCGTCAAACTCGTAGGTGGCGGTCAGCATGCCGCCGACCTCGCAGGAGAACTCCGCGCTGGTGACCTTGCAGCCCAGGAACGTCTTGTCCGTGACCGTGCCCGAGGTGAGCGGCACACCCTTCTGCACCGTGAGCGACTTGCCCGCGGTGTCCGCCAGGGTGTGGGTCTGCAGGTAGGCGGCCGTGGCGCCCTGCTGCACCGGGGTGACGCTCGTACCCATCAGCGCCTGCAGCAGCAGGCCCTGGCCCTTGTTGGTGACCTCCAGGTCGATCGACCCGGACACCTCCTTGCGCGTCACCACGCGCCGGGCGGACAGCGCCATCAGCCGGCCGGACGCGATGCCGGTGCTCTGCGCCGTCGTCTTCTTCAGAGCCAGGCTCTCCTTGGTGAACTCCAGGAACTTCGTCGGCGCCACGAACGTGCCGTAGGTGCTCTCGGCCGCGATGCCCAGCTGCGCGCCGAGACCCGATCCGATCGCCATCGGTCAGCCCTCCTTCTGCGGCCGAGCCGCGGTCTTCTTCAGCGGCGCCACCGGCGCCTCGTCCCCGGCCTTGGGTTCCTCGACGGACTCCCAGTTCGTGGTCTGGCAGACGTAGCCGTCGAACCGGTCGTCCGGGACCTCCACCACCTCATCCGGCTCGACGGTCCGGCCGCCGAGTTCGGGCACGGTGACCGGCTCCGGCCCGATGAAGCGCACACGCGCCATGGCTGTACTCCTCTGCTGCTGTGGATCAGATACGGGCCTGGCAGGTCACCGTGAAAGCGAGTCCCGCAGCACTGCCCTCTGCCTGCGCTTGGGTCAGGTCGCCGGCGGTCAGGTGCGCCCACAGCACCGTGCCGTTCAGGGTCGGAGCCATCGGTGCCGCGCTGGTGGCGCGCAGCGCGGTCTCCACCTCGCCGACAAGGGCGAACACTTCGTCACGGCGCGCCTTCATCTCCCTGTCGCCGGCGCGGGCCTCGGCGTAGCAGGCGATCTGGAACACCTCGTCGCGAGTGCGGGCCCCGGCCGCGTTGAAGGACTGCTCCAGGGCCACGGCGCTTTCGGCGCCGGGCTGCCAGCCCACATGGATGCGCTTGAGCCGGGTGAGGTTGAGGGCGGTGGGCCCGTCCACGATGTCCACGTCGGACAGCCCTGCGGCTGCTCGCAGAATCGTGAGCAGCGCGTCGACGGCCGCGGGGACGCGGGAGGTCATCATGCGAGCCCCACCGCCTGCTGGCTGCCCTGCAGGAGCTGCAACGCCCGGTTGGGGATCGCGTACCCGAGACCGGGGATGGGCTCGGTGACGGAGAAGTCCTCGCCTCCGCCGATCCCGGACAGTCCGCGGGCGGCTCCGTAGTTGGTGCGCCACATGTGCTGCAAGATCAGTTTTGCTGCGAGGGATACGTTCGGCGGGACCAAGGTCCGGCCCGCGGTGTAGGTGACGCGGTAGTCGCCGCACGGGAACCAGCAGCCGTCGGTGCGCGTCAGGATGCCCGTGCTGCTGTCGATGTCCAAGGTGGCTGCGTCGACGGTCTGCTGCCCCGTCTGGAGCGCCGTGATGGCCGTGACGGACAGCACGGGCGTCGTGTGCAGCGCCCACACCGCACGGCGCCCGCCGACGACCTGCTGCACGGTGCGGCGCACCACGGGGCCGACGAAGAACTCCACGCACTGGGTGGTCGCCTCGATGAACTCTCGCAGCTCTTCGTCGTCCGAGGTGCTGGTCGCCGGGATGTCCAGCTTGGCTTTGGCCGAGGCCAGGGAGAACAGCATGGGGGGTGCGGCCGGCCGGACGTCGAACACGTCTGTATAGGCGCCGGCGTTGACCCCGGTGGCGAGCCAGCGCACCGTGTGCCGCCCGGCCTGGCTGGTTGCGTAGTCGTAGGCGTAGGTGCCCGTGGATGTCGGCGTGACCGGCGAGACGGTGACGGTCGTGTTGTCCGGCAGGGTGATGGTCAGCGCCATCTGGCCGGCGTTCGCGAGCGCCCCAGAGGCGTCCCGAACCGTGGTCCCAAGGGGAACGACATCGCCCAGGTCGTAGCTCACTCAGCCCCCTCTCACCGTGGATGCGGTGCGCGGGTTGGGGCCCGGCCCGGCGAGGCCACGCTGGAGCGGGCGCAGCTCGCCGGGCCGGACGATGTTGAAGTTGTCGAACTCGGCGAAATCGTTCGTGCCGCTGTCGCGGTGCCCGGCGAGGACCACCGCCAGATCGGTGCCCGCCGCCCACGCCGGGGACGCTGCCGTGCGCAGCGTCGTCCACGTACCGGCGTCCGCGCTGACGTCCCAGTGCAGCGAGCCGTTCACCTCACGCAGACGCATCCAGGCGTGCGCGGTCGAGGAGTAGACGACCGTGACCGGTGCCGGATCGTAGTAGCCGCTGCGCAGCAGGCAGGCCAGTTCACCGGTGACCGCGTTGAGACTGAAGCCGGCGTCCGTACCACCGACCGCGGTGATGACGAAGACCTCCGCCCGCGCCTCGCTCGCGGCGCCGCCCACTGCCGGCGGATACACGCGGCAAGCGACCTGCGCCCCGGCCAGCGTGTACTGCGGGGCGGAGGCGTACCCAGAGAAGCCCGTACTGACCGGCACCCTGGCCCGGCCGCCGGCCTCGCTGACCGCGCCATACGAGCCCGACCACCGCACCGGGTCTCGGACGCCGTCGTCGAAGTCGTCCAGCAGCAGCCCGAACGCCGGCACGACTCATCCCTCGCGGGCGGGCCGCTGCTTGCGGCGAGCGGGAGCGCGGCGGTCAGTCGCTTCGAGTCCGCCCTGGTCTTCAGGAGTCTCGGGGGGCTCGTCCCGGACGAACTCGGCGCGTACCCCGTCCGCCCACTTCGCGGCCTCGGCGCCGGGCAGGTCGATCTCCTGCCCGGCATCCCAGGAGAACCCGGCGCCCGCAACGCTGGTCAGCATGCGGATCCGAGCCATCAGGCACCCAGCCCCTTGTGCAGGCGGCTGACCTCGCGCTCGGCCTGGGACTCGGCCGCCTGCACGGCCTCTTCCTGGGCGTCCTTCAGCTTCTTGACTTCCTCGTCGGGCTCCGACGAACCGGTTCCCTCCGGGGTGACGACGGCGCCGCGCGCTGCCACGTCGACGGCCGAGGCCGCCTGCTGCGCCAGCTGCCCCTTGGCGGCCGTGAGGACGATGTCCTTGTCGCCGATGAACTCGGGGCGGATCTGGTCCATCGAGCCGTCCGGCTTGCGGGAGGCCATGACGATGCGGTCGTGGTCGCCGTGCTCGGCCGCGGCCGGCGACGGCGTGTTCTGCAGCACCCCGGCGTCCGTCGGGGTCTCCTTCTTCGGGGTGGTCGCCATGAGGCATCCTTCCTGTGAGAATCGGGCGGCGCTCGCCTGGATCAGGTGGCGGAGTTGCGGTAGGCGCGGACAGCGGCGGTGTCCTGCGGAGTGCCGTCGGCGCGCGCGAACGACAGGAAGCCGACCTGTAGGAAGTCCGCATAGCGCTCGGACAGACGCAGCGTCTGGATGTCCTCGACGTCACGGATGACGTAGGCGGCGTAGAAGTCACCGAACAGGATGCTCTTCGCGTTGGCGGCCATCGCCGGCATGTCCTGGTTGACGACGTAGCCGTAGCCGAGGACCTGGTCGGGGACGCCCGCCTGGACGGAGGGCTGCCACAGCGGCCGGTTCTGGCCGTCCTTCAGCTTGCGGACAGCTCCCAGGGTCGAGTCGGCCAGCATGAACTGCACGCGCCCGCTGTTGCGGTAGGCAGGGTCAACGGAGTGCACCAGGTCGATGAGGTCGTCGTAGGTGACCGTCGTCGTCTGGCCGGTGGCGCCGGTCTTGCCGATGACCGCGTTGGTCTGCACGCCCTCCGGCTGGCCGGTGCCGGTGCCGGTGGTGAAGTGCGTGTTCTGGATGCGGCCGATACGCTCACCGAGCTTGCGGGCCAGCCAGTTCTCGAAGTCCAGGACGGAGTCCTGCAGCAGCTGGAGGGAGACCCGCACGAGCTTCGACGTGTACATGTACGCGCCGATGTCCTGCTGGCCGAGAGTGATGTCCTGCTCGGTGACCTGTGTGTTCTCCGAGAGGATCGCGCCGACGTTGCCGGTGTCGTCGTTCGTCGGCCACGGCAGCGTCACCCCGGACTCGGTGGTAATGACCTCGGCGACCTGGCGCATGGCGCCGTAGAACTTCATCGTCTCGACCATCTTCGCCCGGAAGGCGGGCGGGACGACGTAGCCGCCGGCCGCGCCGGTCGCGACACCCTGGGCGCGGAGCTCCTTGCCGTCGACCCAGCCGGTGCGCAGCACGCTGCGTTCCTCGGAGGAGAGGTCCTGTGTGCCGCCGCGCAGCCAGGACCGCCAGGCGTTGTTGTACGCCTCGACACCCTCCGCGCCGCCGTGGCGCTCGCGGGCTTCTTCCTCCTCCGGGGTGTCGCCGCGGCCGTCGATGACCTTGGTGTAGTCGACGGCCGCGAGGCGCTCGGCGCGCTGGTGGCGCTCCTCGCGCTCGATGTCCGCGGACAGCCGCTCGACGTCGGCGAGCGCCGCGTCCCACGCGGCATGGTCCTCGGCGGACATCTCCTCTTCCGAGGCGGCGCGGCTCTGGAATTCCTGGGCCTTGTCCCAGGCGGTGGCCCGCTTGTCGAGCAGGCTCTGCAGGGTGGGCATGGTGCCTCCAGCACGAGTAGCCCCGTGCCGGCCGGCAGGGGCTGAGGGATGGGTGTGAGAGCGGCTACCGCGCCAGGCGGTAGCGAGCGGCGAGCGCCTTCATGCGCATCGCCTGACGGCCCCCAGTGGTCTCTCCCGGCTGGGTTGCGTCGCTGGCCCGAGTGGCCTTGGCCGGCTCGGGTCGGAAGTTGAGCAGCTCGGGCCGCAGTCCGGCCCGACGGTCGAAAGCGTCCGCGTCCCCGCGGGCGGCAAGCGCGGCGCCGACGGACCGCAGTGCGGCGTCCGTGCCCTCGTAGGCGGGGAAGGTGACAGCGCTGACCTCGAACAGCTGCACCTCGCGGATGATGCGCAACTCCGCTTCCACATCACCCTCGGACGTCTCGACGGAGACCGTCTCCCAGTCGTCCTTCACGGTACGGAACCCGAAGCTCATGCCGGTGATGTTCCGGTTCTCCAGATTCACGATGAGGTCGGCGACGTAGGACAGGCGCGCGTCCAGGTCGGAGTCGACGGCGAGGCCCGTCTTGTCCTGCGACAGGCGCAGAGAGTCGGCCGATACGCGGGAGACGACCAGCCGGGTGTCGTGGTCGATGAGGAAGCGGGCGTCCCCCTCGGAGAGGGTCTTGCTGAAGGCGCCCGGCGCAATCTCCTCGTAGAACCCCCAGGTGAGGGGGTTGCCGATCGCTGTGCGCTGGTTGAATACCGCGGCGTGCCCAGCGAAGCCGCGGACCTTCTGCTCGTCTTCTGCGGCACGCAGCTGCACCCCGGCCACGGCCAGGGCGAGGTCACGCCGCTCCTCAATCCTGGTCATCCTCGCCGCCTTCCTGCGGTGAATCATCGGTAGCGTCGCCGGTCGCAGTCGGATCGGACCCCAGAGGGGCCATGGACATCGGCTGCAGGTACATGGAGCCCTCAGGGCCTTCGATCGGCGGGAGTTCTTCCAAATCGCGGATGTCGTTCGCGGAGAACGCGCCCGTGTCGCGCATCGCCCGGTAGAACACGGCCCGCGCCTGCGAGTCGCCGCGCAGCAGGCCGCCCAGCTGGTACTTGGCGTACTGCGTCGCGGGCAGCAGCTCCTTGCTCACGCGCTGCTCCGTCGGCGTCAGCCAGGTGGGTGCCAGATCCCACGTGACGAAGCCCTGGGCCTGCTGCTCCAGGCCAGTCCCCCACGAGGTGGACTTCTGCGTCTCCATCAGCAGGAACAGCGGCACGCCGAACATGCGGGCCACCTCGACCACCTGGAACTGCCGGGACTCCAGAAACTGCGAGTCCTTGTACGGCATCGTCACGGGGTGGAAACTGGCCCCGGAGTCCAGGACCGCGATGTCGTGCGCCGCCTGCACCCCGGACAGCTTCGCCTTCCAGGCCGCCTTCAACTGCTCGGCCTGCTCCCGGTTCAGCCGCTGCTCGGTCTGCAGCACGCCGCTGATCATGTTGCCGGAGCCGTACAGCTTCGCCGCCGCCCTCTCCGCCGCCAGCCCCAGCCCGATACCCTCAGCCGCCGCGCGGATCGGTGAACAGCCCGTCACCCCGTCATATCCCAGGGCCGGCAGATGCAGGATCTCCCGCGGTGTCCTGCGGTGCACCCCGCCACTGTCATCGTTGATCCAGAAGACCTTGCCCGACGGGTTGTCCTCGCTCGGCCTCTCACGGTCGACCCTCACCCGCTCCGGCCGGATCGGCCACAGCTGCGCCACCGCCCCGGCGTTGTTACGCACCTTCTGCACATAGGCGTTCCCCCACAGCAGACGGTGCACGTAGATGAGACGCCACAGCTCAAAGCGGGTCAGCTCCGGGTGCGGATCGTCCAGCAGCCGCACCGACACCCGGTCCTTTGAGTTCATCCGGTACGTGTGCAGAGGCAGAGCCGCCGACACGTTGGCGATCACCGACACGGCCCGCCACACAGCCGGCATGTGCAACGCGCTCGTCTCCGTCACCGCCACGCCCGCCTCCGCCGACACCCCGTTCAGCAGGGTCGTCAGCGAAGCCGCCGTCAGCGGCACCTGCGGCGACTCCACTGTGGCACGCCGCTCGAACAGCCCGAAGAGACTCACCGCCGCCTCCCCCCGCCACGGTCGGCCGTCGCCCGCTCAGCACACACCACGCCCGCCACACCGCCCACGATCAGGGCCGCCGGCAGGTACACCAGCGCTACCCCCGCCACGGCGCACAGCAGGCACACGACCTCCAGCACCACCCACGCCGCATGCTTGGCCTTCACCACAGGTTCGGCGCCCCTTCCGGCTCCTCCACCTCGGCACCCAGCCCCCACTTCGCCAGCGTCGCGGCCACGAGCGGGCTGATGTCGACCGAGACGATGCGGCGGGCCCACGCCCACGCATCCCCCAGCGGGCGCCTCTGCGCACCCGCCAAAGCCGCCGCGAGCGGCGCCTGATCGAGATGGGACAGGGTCTGCTCGGACACCGCGTCGAAGAACTGACCGCAGGCCGCGGCCACATCACGGCCGCGCGGCTGAACGACCTCGACGCCGAGCCGCTCCTGCAGATCGGCGATGAGCGATCCGGCTGGCCCGGCCGCGTCCACCACCCAGCAGCGGGGCCTCCACCTCTCATGCAGCGCCGCAGCCCGGTCCAGGATCCAGCCCGTGCCCGGTCGGTGATCGACCACCTCAACGTGTGTGCCGCCACGCCACTCGCCCGCCACCGCGATCGCCGCGTGCGACCGCTCCGGCGTCATGTCGACGGCGAACGCCACCGGATCCGAGGGAGCAGATTCTGCGGCGGCCAGCGCCCGCCACGCCTCCTCACCGATGACCTGCCAGGTGTCCGCCGAGTCGGACGGGTAGTCACCCACGCCGAGCCGCTCCCGGGCGTAGCCGTCGCGGCTCAGCGTCATCCGCTCGTTCGCCACCTTCTCCAGGGTCAGGCGGTAGCCGATCGCCGGGTTGGCCTTCAGGACCGCCTCGTCGGAGGCTGCGTCGTCGTGGGCCGTACAGCCCTGCGGGCACTCGTCCAGATGCAGGTCGGCCGACCACTCGAAGTAGGCCAGGGACGGGTCCGGTGTGCCCGCCTCGATCGCAGCGAGCGCGCGTCGCCGGAGCCGGCCCAGCTGCACCGACAGGGGACCGATGCCGGCGCTGCCCAGATACCAGATCTGAGGGTTGGCCACAGCCGCCATCGTCGGCAGCAGCGCGTCCATCGCCTCATCACCGAGGATCATGTCCTCGTCGAGGATGTTGCAGTCGCCGGTGAAGCCACGGCCCGAGCCCTTCGATCGGGCGATGAACCGCAGGATCTGCCCCGAGTGCAGCTCGATCGACTCCTCGCCGACCGTGTATCTGTACGCCTTGACGCGTTTGTGCAGGTCAGGGCATCCGCGTATCAGGCGCTCGATCCGCTTGAAGGCGTTCTTCGCCGTCTTGAACTCGTGCGCGCTGTGCAGGATCAGCCGCTCGCCGCCGATGAACAGCCCCCACAGCTCACGGGCTTCGATCACCCCGCCTTTGCCGTTCTGCCGCGGCACGTTGACCGCGACTTCGAACGCTGCCCACGAGCCGTCCGGCTTCTCGCCCATCCCCTGCCGCAGGACGTACTGCTGCCACGGGTCCAGCTCAAGGCCCGCTCGTGCCGCCAGATCGATGGCCTCCTGGCCCGCGCTCGTTGCAGAGGGCGGCACCGTCTCGATGGGCGGCTGCTGCCAGCCCACGACGCGGCCGTCGTCATCCGCCGGCGGCTTGCTCTCTGGCTGCGGCCCGGCGCTTCTCTCGCTGGCGAGTGATGTCATCGACCGTGTCCCCCTCCTCCCCGACAGGGGCGAGCTTGCGGAGGTCCGCCATGATCGAGCGGAGTTCGCGGGCCACAACCGCCTTCGCGGTGGGAGCGTCGGATGCGTCGATGGCCCTGGCGAGGCTGCGGGCCACGGCCGCCATTCCCGGTGAAGTCTCTTCGGCGTGAAGCTCTTCCAGCTCGGCGATGATCCTGTCGGCCACCGTCATGATCACCACCGCCGTCACCCAGAGTGACGTCACCCAGAGTGACGGCCACTAAAATGGTCGAACCGAGTTCACGCGAATAGATCTTGAAAAATCGCCGCGCAAAAAATCGGGCGACAAGGGCGTTTGGGTCGCCCGGTTACCTTCGGAACTTTTGACCCAGCCCTCCCCCGCGCCGAAGATCACCAAGGGCGGGAAGTCTGCGGCATCGCAGCCCGTGACAGCGTCGGCCGCTGCCGATACCACCTCGTCGCCACCCTCTGCATATCCGGATCACGCATGGCCTCGATCCGCTGCATGACCACCTCACGCCCCGGGTCCACGGCCACGATGCGCGCGCCCAGCCGCTTGTACTTCGCGAGAGCCTTGGCACTCGGCATGGTGTGGATCAGGTAGACATCGACCTTGTCACGTAGCGCGAACGCCTCGTCCATAGCGGCGTACCGCGCACGGTGAGCGACACGGAGCTGCAGCGGATCCTGGTTCCACGCCGGCGCACCCGGGCCGGACAGCGCACGGGTGATGAGGTCCAGGTCGATGACAATGTCACGGGCTGTAGCGTGCGCCTGGATCCAGCTGGACTTGCCCGCGGCCGGCGGGCCGGTGACGACGTACAGCACGCTGCGTCACCACCTCCGTGAGGCCCGCTGAGGTGCCACCTTCTGCGACGGCCGCGCCCGGTTGCCGCGGCTGGAGTTGCAGCGTCGGTGCGCGGCGCGGGCGTTGGCGGGATCGAGCAGCGATCCGCCGCGGGAGAGCGGCTGCTCGTGGTCGAGCGTGAACGAGAGCGGATGCCGGGCGTCCAGCTCGTAGCCGATGTTGTGGCCGCAGATCCAGCAGGGCAGGTGCTGGGCGCGGAGCCAGTCGACGAGGCGGCGGTAACGGCGCCCGTTGCGGGGGTTGCCGGCCACGGGCGCCACCTCCCTGCCGTCAGGCCTTGGGCACGGTCCAGATAATCGGGTCACGGCCCTGCACGGCGTAGATGATCTCGTTGGGTCGGGTGCCCTTCTCTACGCTCAGCGTGATCTTCCCGCGCAGGCAGCGACCCGGCTGCACCAGGGTGCCTTCGATCGGGTACTCCGGCTTCGGGATGCCGGCACCACTGATACCGGGCACCTGCAGCTGGGTGTCGTCGGGGAAGCCCAGCTTCCAAGGGGTCTGGCTGACCTGCACGTTGGAGCTGGTGCGGTCGGCGCACACCTTGACCTCGATGATGGCCCACTCGGGGTGGGGGAAGTCCGACAGCGCCTGCTCAAGGTGGACGCCCGGCGCGGGTTGGCTGTAGCTGAGGACGGTGGTGGTGCCGCTGATGTGGCTGCCGTCCAGGTCAGTGTCCGACCAGTGGTGCCCGGCGCCGAGCCGGAGCGGGCTGCCGGCGGTCTTCGCCGACGCTGCGGCGGTGGGCGTGCTGCTGGCCTTCACCGCGGGCTTGGTGGCCGCCTTCTGGTCGGTGCTGCCGCTGCTGCAGGCAGTTGCGGTGGCGGCGATGAGCAGGGCTGCACAGGCAGCTGTACGGGCGCGCATGGTCCCCCCAAGGACGACGTGGTGCTGAGGGGGCATCATGCGCTGCGGGGGACGCTCGTGAAGGTGATGTGGCCGTGTTGTGACCCACATAAGTAAAGTCCCACCGCCCGGGACGGAGAGCGGACGGCGGGACGATCAGGCGGCCTTGGGTCGGCGCTGCGGCATGGGCCGGTAGGTAGCGGCTCGCTGCTGTATCTCGGGCAGGGCGTACATGGTCTTGTACTCGTGCCCTTGGCCGGTGAGCCGGCCGTCGCCTTCGAACCGGCGGATTTTGCCACGCCGGGCCCACTGCCGGATGACGGGGCCGGGGACGCCGGTTGCAGCGGTGGCTTCGTGCTCGTAGACGAGGTCGTCGGGGTACAGCTCGGTGACGTCCATCGTGGCCTCCCCCGGGCATGCGAAAGGCCCCCGGCAGCTGCTGGGGGCCTAGATGCTTGCGGGCACACGTGTCCTGCCCTGGGGGCACTGTGACATACCGGTGATCGGCAGGTCAAGCAAGACGCTTACAGGCCCGTGTTACTGGGTGGTCTTGCCTTCACGTCCATTCCCAGTTCTGGCGGGAGCGGGCGGCCCGGCGGGCGGCGTCTCCGATCTCGGTGGCGAGGCTGCCCCAGTCGGCGGGCATGAGCCGGTGCTGGGCGGCCTTGTGGAGGAGGTCGCCGATGCGGCCAGCCTGGCGGGGCGGGATGCTGGCGACGTCGTCGAGGGTCCCATCGAAAAGGTCGGCGATCTCCCTCCACTCCCTGCTGTTGAGGGTGTGGGCCAGGTGCTGGCCGAGGTTGCTGATCGCCGTGGCGGATGGCGGGTTGGACGGCCCTCCGTGGCTGATGCTGATACCCATGGTCAGACCTCCTTGGCGAGGTACCGGAGCCGCTTCGGAAGCCGCTTCGCGGCGTCGATGACGGCCTGGTTGAGGCGCAGGTACTCGGGTGTCTCGTGGGTGATGCCGGCGGCGGCTTCTTTGGCCGTGTGCTCGTGCAGGTTGGCCTGTGCTCGCCGGAACGCGGCGAGGTGCTCGTTCTCGGCGGCGTACACGTCGAGCTCGTACTGGCTGATGGGCATGGCGATCTCCTAGAGGTTGCGGCTGTGGGCGAGGTTGGCGGCGCGGTCGAAGGCGAGGAGCACGGGCGCGCTGCTGGTCTGCTGGGCGTTCCAGGACGGGATCGTCTCGGCCTGCCAGTGACGCTTGATCGCTTCGAGGAGGATGAAGCAGGCCTCGTCGGCCTGCCGGGGGCTGTCGGCTTCGAGGCGGATCGCGCGGATCGGGCAGACGGCACCGGACTCGTCGAAAAGGGCGTCCCGGCACCAGCCGACGGTCTCGATCCGCACCCAGGCCCGGTGGAGGAGCGCGGCGAGCGGCGTCCGGTACGGGCAGGGTCCGGCCGGGAGCGGGGTGGTGACGGGGAGGCGGATGACGTCGTCCAGGTCGACCGGGGTGGTGGTGATGCGGGCGTCGACGGCGAGCGCGGCGAGCGCGAGCCGCTCGTCGATGGTCAGGGCTCGGGGCGGGCTTGTCGTGGGGGCGGTGATCGTGGTCATGTGGGTGGGCTCTCTGCGCGGTGACGTGTGGATGAGTGGCGGGGCGCCCCTGGGTTGCTGGCAGGCTTCGAGGGGCGCCCCGGCGGCGCTATGCGCCTTCGCCGAACTTGACGGCCATGGTCGCTTCGAGGAGTTCGGCGGCCTCACTGCCGTCGGTCTGCCTGGTGTTGAAGCGTGCGGTGACCTCGGCAACGATGCGGTCGGTCGCCTGGCGGTCGCCGCGCTTCTTCGCGGCGACGTAGTCGCGGACGGACTTGTGCTTGTACTGCATGGCGATCTCCTTCTGGTTGGGTTGGCGGTCCGGAGGGTCTATCGGCGGCTGCTGGCCTTGGCGCGGTCGCCACGGCGGAGCCGGTCGAGAACTCCTTGAGAGGTGGGGCCGGCGACCTGCGGTCCAGGCGTGCCGATCTCGCGCATGTCCGGCTTCTTCTCGTAGACGGTGCCTTCCTGGGAGAGGAGGCCTTCGGCGGAGAGGTGGCCGGTCATCCAGTGGCCGGTGATCGGGGACCGCCAGTCGAAGGTGTGGGCGGCGTACAGTTCGTCGGCCTCGTAGGGCGCGATGTTCTTCGCGGTTTTGCGGATGGTGTAGACGGTCTTGCCCTTGCTGAGCCAGCGGTCGAGGTCCTTGGCGCCCTTCTTGGTGGGCTCCCAGGTACGTCCGGCCATGAATGATCTCCTGTCTCGGGTGAAGGTTGCTTTGTCATGCTTTGGGTGGTCTGTCGGGTGGTAGGCGCCCGGTCGGTGAGACTTTTGCGGTGGTATGTCACCCGGTCGAGCCTCCGACGCCCTGGTCGCCCGACCGGGCCGGGTCTCCGTCCGACCGGGCGGCATACCGGGTCATACTGGTACGAGACCACGCGCCGACCGGGCGACGACCGGGTGATTTGCCCTACTTCCCGGCGAGCTGCTCACGGAAGTAGCCGTTCGGGTTCGCCAGCCCGTCGAGTGGGCCCAGCTTCCGGGTTCCGCCCACACCGGCCGCGCGCAGCCGGGCCTGCAAATCCGTCTCGGTCAGGTTCTGGTAGAGGTCCGGGCGGTGGGCGGCCAGCAGCTCGACGAGCCGCTTGGTGCGGGCCCGGTCCACTCCGTCGGCATCAAGGACGGCGATGCAGTCGGCGAGCAGTTCGCCGCCCTCGGTCGCCCGACCGGCCGTGCCGTACTTCGCGGCAAACCCGGTCAGCGTGCCGGCGTCGATGCGCAGCTGCCGACCGCGCAGACAGATCTCGCGGAACTCGGGGATCGTCATGAAGTCGGTCTTGAGGGTGACGTGGCCCTCCTCGCCGCCCTGGTCGAGGACGACGACGCCCTTCTGCGCGTCGAGCAGCATGTGCGGCGCCGCACCAGCGGCCACGGCGTCATCGCCGAGGACCATCCGGGAACTGGCAGCGCCCTTGACCCGGAAGCAGGCGCGCTTTCGGCACACGTCGCGCAGCAGGGTCGGCACGCTGGTGGCGTCGGGGCGCTGGGTGATGAGCAGGGCCATGCCGCCTGCGTACCGGCTGACACGGACGTACCGGGCGATGGTCTCGACGAGGACTTCCTTGCCGTTGCGCCCGCGGTCCTTGCTGTCCGGGTCGTCGTCCGTCTTGATCTTCATCATGGCGGCTGCGTCCAGGAGCTCCTGCAATTCGTCCATGATCAGCAGGGTCAGGCCGCGCTTCCACAACTCCGCCAGCTCCGGAGTGAGCTTGCCCTCGGGGCACTGCTCCGGGTGCTCCTCGGACAGCTGCTCCAGGCGCTCGCCGATCTCCTGCATGTCCGCAATCAGCGAGTTCAGCAGGTCCAGAACTGCGAGAACCTTCTCAGGAGTGTTGCCCGCTACGTAGGAGTGAGCGATCTGCTTGGTGGCGGCCCAGTCCGGGCCGGCCTTGCCGGTGGCCACGTGGACAGTCACGGACGGATCCAGGGCGGCGGCTGCCGCCACCAGGCGAGCCAGGAACGACTTGCCGTAGTCGGGCAGACCGCCCAGCAGGATGGAGCACCACACCAGCTCCAGGACGTGCCGGCCGCCGCGGGCGTCGGTGCCCAGCGGCACGCCGTACTGCCAGAAGTCGAGGCGGTCCGCGGTGAGCAACGGCGAGGGAATCGGCTTGCCCCCGTAGGGGTTGGGCTCGTTCGCCACCCACAGCACCACCTGCCCTTCGTGGCCGTCCTCGGAGGTGTCGGCGCGCATCTCGACCTGCGACTTCTTCACTCGCAGTGCCGAGGCGAGTTCTTCGGCGCGGGACGTGGCAGCGGCGGCCTTCATGCCGCGGGGCAGTTCGATCGTGGCCGTCCAGCCCGGTCCGGCGGGCTGGACGATGCCGACGACGTGCGTCTCGTCGCGCTGCGCTTCGGAGATGATGCTGGCCTTGACGAGCGCGGTGATCAGGTCGGCTTCGCCGCGAATCCGGGCTTCGTCCCGCGGGGCGGCCGGGTCCTGGGGCAGCTCGACCGCGCCGGGCTGGGGGCGGGTCCGGCCGTGGAACGCGCCCAGGCCCCAGGCGCCGAGCCCGGCAAGCAGGTCGATCCAGAGGCTGCCGGTGACGGCGCCGAAACTCACCCCGCCGGCGACCGCGCCAGCTGTGATCGCGGTCTTCGTCGCGAAGGCCTTCCGGTGCTCCTTGTAGTCGTCGCGGTAGCCGTCGGCCAGCTTCTTGAAGTGGGCGGCCTGGCCGACGTCGCCGGCCGCGTCACGGACGGCCTGGTCGGCGTCGGCGATCAACTGCGGGTAGTGGTTGTGGTAGCGGTCCAGCCACCGCCGGCCGAGTTCCCGGTAGCCGCGGAAGGTGTGCGGCAGCAGGGCCAGGGAGGCGATCTGGTTGGTGCGCTCGGCGATCGTGCGGATCGAGGCGACCGGCTTCCGGTCGGCCGGCTCGTCCTTGAAAACGGGCGTCTCGGCGATCGGCGGCACGAGCGTCAGCGGCGGACGCTCCTCAGGCAGCGGGGTAGCCATGGGGCTCCTCAGTGATGGTGGCCGTTGGCGGCGGGGATGCGGCGGGGAGAGCCGCCGCGCTCAAGGGCGGCTTCCTTCTTGGCGATGGGGTGGAACGGCACCGTGTCGCCTTTGCTGCGACGGTGCAGCGGAGGCACCTTGCGGCCACCCTTCTGTGCCGCCTTCTGAGGCTTCTCCGAGACGGGGGGTAGATCGGACGCGACCTGCGAAGATCCAGGCCGTGAGATGAGCGCCGAGGGGGCCGGGTGTAGCAATTGGAGGAGGCGGCTGCGAGTACTCACAGGGGACCCGTTCGCGGCGTCCATCGCGTCCGCCAGGGCCTTGCTCGACGCCAGCTTCTCCGCATGCAGATCAGGGGTCATCCCGGGCAGATTGGTGCCGTACTTGATCTCCCACGCGGCGGCGAACGCGTCCTCGAACGAGAGCTTCCCGTAAGGGGCGGCGGACACCAGCTTCCGGGCCAGCTTCACCACGGCCTTGTGATCATTGCGGCGTCGCTTCTCGTGCTCCGCGCGGGCCTTCTCCTCGGCCCGCTTCTTCGGGTCGGCGACCGCGGCGGTGAGGGTGAGCACCCACTGACGGACCTCGAAGAACAAGGGACCGCCGAGCGTGACCGCGGCGAGCCCAACACCAGCGATGTGGGCGTTGTCGGGGCTGACGCCGGCCGAGGTGAGGCTGAGCCCGTACTCGTAATTGATGTTGGCGGCGAATCCGGCGGCGGCCAGCGACAGTACGCGCAGCACCCACCGCACCCAGACGGGCAGCTTCTTCTCGTCGGCGTAGGCCACGCCGGCGGCCATCACCCACGCCGCGCCCTCAACCGCGGGCCCGATCGGGAACAGCATCCAGTAGATCTTGACGAAGTGGATGATCTGCGCGGGGAGGGAGGCGAGCGCCGAGGCGGCGACGAGGGCGAGTGTGCCGCGCCGGTACACGTTGCCGGGCGTGAGCGCCTTCTCGCGGCGGGCCGCGCGGGCGGCACGGCGCTGGGAACGCTCGCGGCGCCGCTGGGCCTTCTCCTCCCGCTCATCCTTGCGGGCCTCGCGTCGTTCCTCGCGGCGCAGCTTGGACTCGAACTCGCGGTCCTCCCGCCGCTGCTGGGCGTCGGCGGCCTTGTCGGCGCGGCGCTCCTCGAACCAGCTGCTCACGGTGATCGATTCCTCTCGGGTCAGTCGATGCGTTCGACGGTGACGATCAGGTCGCGGGGGTCGGTCTTCGCCGCGGCGATCCGACGTTCGAGATCCGCCTGGTCGTAGACGGTGATCGAGTCGGTGGGTGCCTTGGTGACCGGGTCGACGGGCTGGCCGGTACGCGAGGTCGCGGTGAGAATCCAGGCCATCGGGCTCACGCCTTCCGCAGCTGGTCGGGGCTGTAGGAGCGGTATCCCTTGACGGCCTCGGTGAGTCGGCCGTCGATGCCCTTCACGACGACTTCGCCGCCGGTCTCGTCGTAGAACACGACGCCGGTCTTGCCGATCGTCCCCACGTTCTCCGGGCCAGCGGCGATGACGGTGACGCGGTCGCCCTTCTTGAAGCTGCTCATGTCGATCAGTCCTTTCGGTGGTCAGCGGGTGGTCTGGGTGGCGAACAGGCGGTCGAGGGCGGGCCACAACCGGTCGTTGCGGCCGTAGTCCGGGTCGATGAGGCAGACCTGCCAGGCGTCCAGCACCTCGGCCATGGCCGGCTTGCTGATGCCGCGCCAGATCTGCCGGAGGACGCTCGGCGGCATGTACTGGCCGAAGCGGGTGTACGGCCGGCCGCCGCGGATCGTGCCGGTGTCGCCCTGCCCTTGGGGCAGCAGCCGCGGGTGCGCGATGAACACCGTCACCCCGGCGGCCTCGCCGGCCCGGCGGATCCGGGTGAGGAGCTGCTCGTCGGCGACCAGCCCGGTCACCGCGGCCCGCTGCTGCCAGCGCAGCCCGTCGAATCCGCGGCCGTCGTAGCCGGGCTGCGACTGGTCGGTGAGGAACCCCGCCTGGTTCGCCGCGGCAAGGGTCGGGATCAGGGCGGCGGTCTCTTCGGCGGCGCCGTCGTCGTAGCCGGGCCACATCGACAGCTCACCCTCCAGCCACAGCGCCATCAGCTGGGCCATCTCCGGCAGGGTGCGCGCCGAAGCCCAGCGGCGTCGGTCCTGCAGCTTCTTACGCAGCCCGGCCATCACAGGGCCGCCTTCGCGGGCCGGTTACGGAGCCAGGCGATGACGCCCAACCCGAGCCAGGCCGGCCCCGGGACCAGGCCGACGATCACGGCGATCCCGGTCAGGGCGGCGGCGATCGGGGCCGCAGCCGGCGGCCACACACCGACCGCGATCAGATACACGCCCAGCAGGGCGATCAGGATGATGCGGAACATGACGACCTCACAGGTCAGAAACGGGTGGGGGTTGCTGGTCAGATCTCCAGGGCTCACGTCCCGAGCGGACGCGAGCCGAGGGCTACTGATCAGCGGTTGAAGGCGTTCTCGTGTGCGGTGGCCTTGCGCTGCGCCTCCTCCTGGGAGGCGCCATGGCCGTAAACGCGACGGCAGGAGCAGTAGAAGGTCCACCACTCGCTGCTGGTCTGCTCGACCGTGGTGATGTGCTTCTTGCGGGTGAACAGGCCCATCAGGGCTCCTCTCGGGTCAGATGCGGGGGGAGTAGACGTAGCCGTCGATCACTACTTCCTGGGCTTCCATCCTGTTGGCCTTCATGTGTTCGACGGCCTGCCGCGCGCCCTGCTCGGCGGAGTCCGCCTCGACGTTGCCCCTGTACACGAGCCCGCTGCGGGTGATGGCGACGAAGTCGAACGTCATGGGTGGGTCCCTTTCTGGGCCGGGACTGTCCCGGCTCCCCTCACCGCCCGCGCGCTGTCGGGCGGATCGGGCAGCCGGTCAGTCGTTCTCGTCGTCGCCGGGTGGACCCCAGATCTGCGGCGGGCAGTCGTCCATGGCCTCCGGGTCGCGGATCGTGCCGGGCGGCAGCTGCTCGTAGTGGGTGGCCGGCATCAGGCGGCGGCCGGGAGGTGCAGGCCGCGGATCTCGTCCATCAGCGGCAGCTCGTCCGGGTTCGCCTCGTCGTACAGGGCGACCTGGTAGGCGATGTACGCCCGGTCGATCGCGTCGGTCGCGGCGAGGTAGTCGGCGATGAAGCCGGCACGGACAGCGGCCTCGGCCTTGGCGACGACGGTCTCGAACGGGTCCTCGGACGAGATCAGGGTGAGCGTGGACATTAAGGATCCTTTCGGGATCAAGAGAGGGGTGGAAGGTCAGGCGGTGGGGCGGGGCATGGCGCGGCACTTCTCCGCGTGGGCCTGGGCCCAGTCGCGGGCGGCGTCGCCGAGGCTGCTGGCGAAGAAGTCGTCGCCGAACGTGCTGGCGTCCATCCCGAGGTACGTGGAGACGTCCTTCTGCCTGCACCCCTGGCAGTAGGCGGTGATCGTGATGTCGGTGACCGTGCCAACGCTGGTCTGGCGGTCGATGCCGATGGCCTTGATGTCGACGGTGGCGCCCGCGATGGTCAGGTAGCGGGCGATGACACCCTCGGGCCACTCGGTCGACTGGGCGGTCTGGGCGGAGGCAGGCATGGCGGATCTCCTCGGCTGGTCAGGCTGGGATGGGAAGGGGTGGGTCAGGCTTCGATGACGTGGGCGATACGGCTCTCGGGGATCGAGTCCGTGACGCCGCCGCTGTACTGCAGCACCACGAAGTCGCCGTCGTAGGCGCAGCTCTCCAGGCGCTCGGTCGCCCCCAGCGCCTCGAAGTGGCGCTCGTCGCCGTCGACGTAGCTGGTGCCGTCCGTGGTGATGATCTGGAACTTGGGCATGGCTGGTCTCCTCAACTGGTCAGGCTGGGATGGGATGGGGGTGCCGCGGGCGGTATGGGCGAGGGGATGGCACCGCCCGCGGCGGATCAGGGGTGAGGGGCCGCGAGTGGCGGCTGGGGGATGTACCACCACCCGCGGCAATCAGGGGCCCTACTTGGGCAGGGGGTGCTCGCTGCGGTCGTTGACCGCATGGAGCCGGCGCATCATGCGCTCATAGCCGACGAACCCGGTCGCGAGCCGCTGCCCGGTCTCAACGTCCGTGACGGCCACCCGCAGCAGCCGGCCGGAGTCGATGGGCTCGGCAACCGCGGCGATCACCTCGTCCGCCTTCGCCTGCGCCGCAGACAGACGCTCCAGGTCGGCGCTCACTGCACACCTCGCTCGGCGT
The DNA here is from genome assembly GCF_002155905.1 of Streptomyces tricolor. Taxonomy (GTDB): domain Bacteria; phylum Actinomycetota; class Actinomycetes; order Streptomycetales; family Streptomycetaceae; genus Streptomyces; species Streptomyces tricolor. The sequence continues at coordinate 27,231 of NZ_MUMF01000244.1, forward strand.
CGAGGGCCGCGAGCAGGTCGAGCAGGACCCAGTGCAGGCCGGTGGCGGCGCGGATCATCTCGTCCTGGCTGTGGATGTTCGCCTGGCCCTTCTCGGCGAGGACGTTCCGGGCCCGGGCGATGGCATCCTGCAGAGACGGGACACCGACGTGCGCGTCCCTCTCCGGGCCGTGAAGCGGGGTGAAGGAGGCCACGGTCACCACCCCCGCAGCTGCATCACGCGGCGGCGCTCGGCCGGCTCGATCGGCAGCGGCGGCAGATCCGGCGTCGGCTCCACACGGCGGACGAACGTCGCCAGGTCGTGGGCGAGGCGGTCGGCCTCGGACAGGCCCGGCTGCGTCGGCGCGGGACGGGCGGCGTCGGCGGTCACCGGGCCACCCCCGTCCCCTGGACCTCGGCCGCGTAGGCGGTGGCCTTCGCGAGCATGCCCGGTACCTCGTCGACACCGTCACCACCCCAGCCGGCGAGCGGCACCCAGCGCTTCGGCGCCTGCCCCTCCTCGAAGTCGGGGTCGGTGTCGTCGGCGGTCGGCAGCCGGAACGTGTCCACGGCGAACCGCGACCACCGGCCGGCGGGCTCCTCCGTGGCCACGATCAGCACCGTGCCCGCACGCTGGATGCCGAGGATGCGTGCGTCGGACGGGGAACCGATGACGTCCAGGGCGCGGCGGGCGATCAGCTCGCGAAGCCGGGCGATACGGGCCGGACGGTCGACAGTCCGGTCGGCGATTGCCGAGATCGATGCGGTGGTGCGCTCGGCGCTCTGGAACGCCGGTACGATCTGAGTAGCCACAGGGTCTCCTCTGCAGAACCTGGTGGTCAGGGCCGGCACGCGAGGTAGGAGTCGCGTTGTCCGGCCCGTCTTCTTTTATGTGCCGTCCGCGGACTGTGCCGGTAGGAGTGGACGACTCGCCTTCCTCTCAAGCTGCGGCTTGAGCGGCTGACTGATACGACCGTAGAGCCGCGGCTGGGGCGAGTCAAGCGGGCCAACTCAACTTCTCCAATCGAGTCTTGAGTACACGTCGGATCGCCCGTACCCTCACGGCATGGCCGACCTCCCCGACGCACCCTTCGCTCCTTACGAAGACCAGCTCCGATCCATCCCGGACCTCACTGAGCGATGGGCCACGTTCGTCGACCTCGCCAGTCACCTGGAGCACGAACTCGAACGATTCCGGCGCCGGCAGCGCCAGGAGATCGCCCGCGGACTCAAGGACAAGGGCAAGACCTGGCGCGAAGTCGGGGAGGTCATGGGCGGGGTCACGTACCAGCGGGCCCACCAGTTCGGCCAAGGCGAATGACGAGGTCATGCGTCCAGCAAACGCCCATAACGCGCGTGGTTGAAGGACGTTCCCCCGACACGACAACGCCATAGCGAGCACGACCAGACACCGCGGTGACACCGCCCCGTCGCCGCCCTGCCAGACCCGAGCGCCACGAGCACGGGAGCCCCCACAGTGGACATCGCAACCTGGACCGGCCGCACCGCATGCCTCCTTCAGCAAGCCATGCGGCTGACCAACGAGGCGTTCGCCGAGCGCCTCGGGATCAGCGAGCGGACCATCAGCCGGTGGCACGCCAATCCGGCGATGGTTCACCGGACCGAGGTGCAGCAGATCCTGGACATCGCATACGAGGAGGCGGGGGAGGCAGTGCAGCGACGGTTCGCGCTCCTGCTCCGGCCTCCCGAGCCGAGCGTGCAGGCGCAGGCCCTGCGGGTAGCGATAGCGGTCGTGCTGCGCGGCGACGACGTGCTCTTGGTCTGCAGGCGCGGGGACGGCGAGCTGCGATGGCAGTTCCCCGCCGGCATGGTGAAGCCAGGCGCCGCACCGGAGACAGTGGCGGTGCAGGAAACCCACGGGGAGACGGGCGTGCACTGCACGGTCCGGCAGCGGCTCGGCGAGCGCGTCCACCCGGTCACCGGCGTCGTTGCGACGTACTTCCTTTGTGACCATCTCGCGGGTGAGGCCACGAACCGGGACGCCGTCGAGAACGTCGACGTCACCTGGGTCCCCCGCGCCGCGCTGACCCGCTTCATCCCGTCCGCGCAGATCTATCCGCCCATCCTGAGCGCCCTGGAGGCAGCCGCATGACGACCGAGACGACGACCGAGAAGCCTCCCGTGTCGGTGGCGATCATCGTCGACCAGGGGAAGGTGCTCATGGCGCGCCGACGGGCCGCCGAGGGCGAGATCTCTTGGGTGTTCCCCGGCGGTGCGATCGAGGACGGCGAGAGCCCGGAAGCGGCGGCTGTCCGCGAGGTGGGCGAGGAGACCGGGCTGAAGGTCGAGGCGATCAAGGTTCTCGGGGATCGCGTGCACCCGAAGTCTGGCGTACCGATGCACTACGTCGCCGTCCGTCTCGTCGACGGAGAGGCCCGGGTTGCCGACGCAGAGGAGCTGGACGCCATTACGTGGGCGCAGCACTCGGAGCTTCCCGGCCTGGTGCCCTACGGTCTCTTCAAGCCGGTGCAGGAGTACCTCGACGAGGTGCTTCCGCGCTAGCCGTTGCCCCTGTTTCTCACTCGAAAGAGTGGCTGGGCCTCTGCTCCGGGTTGTGAGTGAATGGAGCAGGCCTGAAAACGCGAACGGCCGGGCGGTGGCGACCGCCCGGCCTGTTCGACCGGCGAGTGGCGACTCGCCGATCATCACCCACCCCTGCGAAGGATGGAGTTCTCCATGACGGTAGCAGCCCCTGCCCGTTTAACGCCCCCCTCTTTGTCGACAGACCACCTGCTCGACGCCCCGCTCCCCCAACTGCTGGCCGAGCACAACGTCGAGGTGTCGACGCTGGAGACTGACCCGGGTTTTACCGGCGGCGCCTACGTCCGCGGCGACGGCTCGCTGCTGTTCGTGCGCCCGGCGGGCCGGCCGGAGGCGGAGTGGGAGATCGTGGCCCGCGCGATGCTGGGCCGGCTGCTGGGGGTGCCGCTGCCGGACCTGCCTGACCTGTACCAGCTGACGGAGATGCAACCGTCCGCGTAGCCTCTGGCCACTCCAGCCCCGTCCGTGTTGCACGGGCGGGGCTTCGCCGTTCGCGCCCTTGTGGCCGGCCTGCGCTGCCCTGACCGTGGTCTGTCAGCGGGGTGTCGTCTGGGCGAGAGGGGTCTTGCGTGGCTGGTCGGTGGGATGACGTGGTGGGCCGGTTGCTGATGCACGCGGCGGCGGTGCTGCACAGAACGGTGGCCGGCGAGGTGGCGTATGGCCGGTGGATCTCGCGTCGGGATCGGACGTTGCGAGCCGCGCATCGCCGAGGTCTGCCGGTGGACGTGTTGGCCGCACGGATGGGGCTGACCCAGGGCTGGATCCGGCAGCGGTTGAACTCCAAGAAGCCGGCTGAGCCGTCGACGCTGGAGGAGGCGGCGTAGTCGGGCATGCGAAAGGCCCCGCCCGGGGTGAGTCCGGGCGGGGCCTTGGGTTGTTCAGCCGGCGTATCCGATCTGCACGACGGTGATTGCCTTGTTCTCGTGGTCGAGGAGTACGGCGATGGTGATGGTGCCGTGGGCGAGGGTGCGCATGATGCCGTCGTCGACTCCGTAGGGGGCGGAGTGGGCGAGGGGGTCGGCGAGCGCGTCGAGGAGGCAGACGCCTATGTCGCGTCGCCCGTCATCGGGTAGGGACGCGTAGATGGCGTGGATGCTGGGGCCGAGGTGGAGGCGGTAGGTCACGCGGCGCCTCGGCGGATACGCTCCGCATCCTCCAGTACCTTGTCAGTCACGTCGATGAGGCTAGCTTCATAAGAGGCCGGCAGGTGGCCGTGCTCCTTGAAGTGATCACGAAGCTGTTCAACATGATCACGTCCGGCTTCCCATTGCTCAACGAAGCGCACCCATTTGTCGACAATCATCGAAAGCTGATCAACGGGTGCGAGGTTGATCTCAGCTAGGAACTTCTGCCTGGTCAGGGGATGCGGGAGGGCGTGGGCGATTGAGTCGATGGTCCACGTCTGCTCTCTCATCGCCGCCTCCGAGTGAGAATATGTCACTGCGTCTTCAGCGTATCGGGTCGGCGGTATCAGCCTGATACCGCCAGCCGAAATTCACCATCCGTGATTTCTCATACACGCATTGGCATATGCCACTATGCGGCCCGCCTGGCTGCGAGCTGCAGACGGAAGAGCTGCTGCCGGTCGTACTGGCTGCCGCAGGCCTGGCAGCGTTTCCCCGGGCTCTCTATGGTGATCTTCAGGGTGGCGCCGCAATCGCAGGTGACACCGAAGGACCGGACCCCGCGCTCGCCGCCGGTGACGGTCTGGCACTGGCGAACGAGGCTGGCCACCTCGAACGCGAACTCCTGGAAGGCTCCGTGTTCGGCTGCGGCCCAGGGCAGCAGGTTCCGGAGCCGGCCGACGGCCTGGTCGCACTGCTGCTGCAGGTCGCCGTCCCAGCGGGGGTGGGTGTAGCCGAGCGTCTCGTGCCAGTCGACGAGCCAGGTCTGGAGGATGGTGACTACTCCACCGCGGGCCGCCAAGCTGAGTGGCCCGAGCCGGAGCGGGAGGGGGGCTGTGCGGCTGCCGGAGACGGCGGGCCCGCCCGACCCGCTACCGGGGTGGAGTGAGGCGCTCAGGCGGGCGTACAGGCCCTGCGGTCCGGCGAGCGCGGCGAGGTTGGCGGCGACGCGTTCGGTGCAGGGCCGGCAGGTCTGCTGCTCGTCGTCGTACAGGGCGGCCGGGCAGACGATGCAGATACGGGGCGCGTCCATGGCGGTGCCTTTCGTGCAGGCGGTGCGGTGGTTAGAGCCAGTCGCCGACGACGTGGATGTCGACGATGCGGTGGTACTGGTGGGCGGTGAGGCCCTGGCCGCGGATGTCGCGCCAGCGGGGTTCGGCGGGGTCGGTGAGTTCGGCGGCACCCTGCCGGCAGAGGTTCTCCCAGTCGTGCCACAGCGGGTCGCAGTCGCCGAGGGCGAGCGGGGCGCTCATGCTGCTGCCTCCCGCTGCTGGCTGGCGTGGGCTATGCGGGCGAGTTCGGCGAGGCTGATGTCGCCGCTGTAGATGGCGAGGGCGACGGCGTTGGCCCGGTCGCGGGCGCCGAGGGTGGCATACACCTCGACGAGGTGCCGGTTGATGGTGGCGCCGGCGACGCCGAGTTGCCGGCCGATCTGGTCGTTGGTGTAGCCGTGGGCGGCGAGGCTGAGGACTTGTCGCTGGCGGATGGTCAGCACGCTCACGGCTGCTCCTGACGGTGGGTCGCTCGGGTCGCTGCCGCCGGCGCGGGCTGGTCAAGGACGGCGCGCCAGCGTTCGTAGTCGTCGGGCATGGGCTGGCCGCCGCCGAAGGTGATGCAGTCGAGGGCTTCGCGGAGGGCGGTGGTGAGCGAAGTAATGGCGGCCTCGGCGCGGGCGCGTGCGGCCTCGGACTTGTTGGACGTGTCGTGCGCGATGCTGAGCAGTTCCTCGGCCTGGTCGGCGCGCCGCTTCTGCTGCTCCCAGTCGTGGACGGTGGGTGTGGCGTCGCCGCGTCCGCAGGCGGGGCAGTAGCCACGCGTCACGGTCCGGAGCGCGGCGAGTTGGGCTTCGAGTTCTTCGACGCGTCCGGCGTAGGAGCCGGCGGCGATGTCAGCGGATTCGGCTTCGGCCCAGGCGAGGCATTCGGTACGGGCTTGGTCGAGGTCGCGGTAGAGCTGGTCGAGTTCGGTGTCGGTGATCGTGGACGCGGTCCGACGGTCGGTCACTGGTGCTCCTCGTTGACGTGCCGGTCGCGGGCGCGTTCGGCGGACTGCTGGCTGGTGTGGTCGAGGGAGAGCCAGCCGTCGCAGGTGTCGGTGCCCCAGCAGCGGAACACCCAGGCGGGGTCGCCTCGGTCGGTGCGGTAGGGCAGGACAACGAGGCCGGTGGTGGTGGCGGGGGTGGGGGTGTCGGTCATGCGGTGAACCTCCGGACGGGGATGCCAGCCTGCTCGGCGAGGGCGGCGCAGCCGGTGGCGCCTCGGCTGCCGTTGCGGATGAAGGCGAGCACCAGGTCGGCGCCGTCTTCGACCATCCGCTTGTTCCGGATGGGGCCTGCCGCGCGGCCGTGCTGCTTCCAGTTGGCGCGGTAGGTAATGGCGGGGACGTGGGCGGCCATGGCCCAGAGACCGGCGATGCGGTCAGCTCCAGTTGGGCAGCCGCCGTGGACGATGAGCAGTCGGTCGGGGGCGTGGTCGAGGGATTCGTCCAGGGCGGTGCAGATCGTGTCGGTGTCGTCCCAGTCGCGGCTGCCTGTGACGAGTACGCGGTAAGGGGTCGGGCGGTCGGTCATGCGGGCTGCTCCTCGGCGTGGTGTGGGGAGGCACCGGTGGCGTTGTCGTTCCAGATGGTTCGGCCGACGGGGCCGCGTGCGCTGACGTGGTAGTCGCCGTGCTCACCGTGGGCACTACGGTGCCCGGCGCGGAGCACGCAGGTGTACACGCCGTGCTCGCTGTTAAGGCGTGCGGTGCAGGGCGGGATGTCGGCGTGGACGGTGGCGATGTGCTGGTCCGTCTCGCTGGCGGGCTGCGGCTGTTCACAGTGTGGGCACAGTTCGGAGATGAAGTCGGCGCTCATGCGGGCTGCTCCTGGTGGTGGGCGGGGTGCGGGCTACGGCTGGGCGGTCAGTTCGCGAGGACGATCACCCAGCAGACAAAGGTGATCAGCCACAGGACGGCGTTCGCAGCGACCATCCAGTGGGGGATGGTGACGGTCTCGTTCATGGGTTCTCCTCAATGTTGGATCGGCTGTGCGCCTGTTTGGGGCGCGTTCATTCGTCTGGGTGAAGCGAGGGGCTTGGGCGGGCTGTTCGTCCGCGAGAGGGGCGTTCAGGCCCCGTCTCGGGCCCCGGCCGCCCGCACGGTGACAGCCGGGGTGGGGGTGGGTCAGCGCGGCCGGTGGGCGGGGCAGGGCTCGCGTTCGCTGTCCTCAGCGCAAAGCCGGCAGCCGTCCGGACCGTGGAATTCGGCAGCGTGGCCGCAGCGGCACAGGGCGGGGACGTCAGCCACGGCGCACCGCCTCGCCGTCGACTGCTGCCGGCGGCTCCGCCACGGGGGCGGGCTCGCCGTCGATGCCGAGGATGTGCACCGGGTCCATCGGTGGCTGCTTACGCTCCTCGGCAGCGGGCTCGTCCTTGCCCGCCAGGTGCTGCGCGATCTCGATGCACGCGTCGCACTCCGTGCAGCAGCCCGCGAGTTCGGCGGCGAGGCGCTCGGCGAAGGCCCGCTCGATCGCGGCTCGATCCGTCGGCGCCTTGCTGTTCGCGGGCGGCTCGCCAGCCAGCCGACGCAGCTCTCGGGCAACGTCCATGCCGCCGATGGCGTAGGAGCAGTCAGGGCCGTACCGCTCGTCCATCAGCCGCTCGGCGGCGTCGGCTCCCTCCCGCAGCGCCTCGGCCCGCACCGCAGCCCGGTCCACGGGTTCGGGCAGCACGGCCAGCATCGCGGCCAGTGCGGCGACGGCGATGTTTCGCGGGTCGTCCTCGACGCAAGCGCCGCTGTCGCTGCGCCCACAGCGCTCCCACACCGCGGCGGCGATGGCCTCCAGCTGGGGGTGGCCGTCGATCCAGTCGGTGGGTGCGGCGGCCCGGCCGGGGTTGGCGAGGCAGGTGCCCGGGTCGATGCCCTCGCAGTTGCCGCACGTGTGCTCGGCGGCCCGGTCGGCGGGCGACTGCACCGCGGGCTCGATCTGCGCCGCACCGGTGAGCCAGGCTTCCCGGTAGGTGGGGAACGTGAGGATCGAGTCGAGCAGCTCCGTAACGGGTGTGCACTCCTTCTCGGCGGTCAGGTGCTCGGCGTGCAGGTCCAGCAGATCGGCCGCGCGCTTGATGCCGGCGCGGTTCTCGGGGAGGCCGGTCGTTTCGTCCGTGCGGAGGTTCGCGGCTAGGACGTCGGCGTGGTGGGCGAGGAGCGCGGCGAGCTGGTTGCGCGTGAGGTAGATGTCAGCGGGCGTGCGGTCGGGCTGGTTCATCGGGGCTCCTTCGGTAGGGTCGGGGCTGACGGCCGCCCGGATACGCCCCGGGCGGCCGTCGTCGTGCGGGGCCGGCTCACGCGGAGGCGGGGGCGGGTTCGACGCGGAGGTCGCGGAGTCCGTGCTGCCGCATCAGGTCGGCCGCGGTCTCGATGTGCGCGGCGGACAACTCGATCTCCAACTCGTCCATCAGCTCGGGGTGCTGCTCGGGGTCGTGGCCCCACTCGCGGACGAGGACGGCGCCAAGGTCGCGCATCCCGGACAGCGGTGACAGGTAGCAGGCGCACAGGTGCTCATAGGCCGACCGCGGGATGGTCACCCAGTCCGGGTCGTAGCGGATGTCGTAGGGCACGGTGCGTGTCTCCGTTCGGTGTGGTGGTCGTGGTGCCGCGGGGGCCGCGGGTCAGGCGCCGGACGGCGGCAGGACGGCGGCACGCTCGGCCGCGGCTTGGCGGTTGCGCTCCAGCTGGGCCACGGCCTCGTCGTGCGGGAGCTGCCGGTACGCCTTGCACGGGCAGGTCTTGCCGAAGGCGAAGCAGGAGTGCGGGGCCGGGGCGGTGTGGGCGCGGTGGCTGTGCCCGCACTTGCAGAGGCGGGGGGTATGCGGGTTCCTCGCGGTGGCCAGCTCGGCGCGGAGCGCGATCAACTCGGACTCGCGGCGTGCGGCCAGCTCGCCGTACTCGCGGGCCTTGTCGCGGAGGCGGCGGACTTCGGCGACGAGCGCCTTGGTCACCTCGGGCGGCATGGCGGCGATGTACGCGGCATCGGCCTGGACCTGCGCCCAGTCCTCCTCCGCGGTCCACTCTCGGTGGCCGGGGTCGTTGTCGAGGGGCTCCTCGTCGAAGCGGGCGATCGTGCGGCGGGCGCTGTAGCCGGTGCCGGTGTCTTCCAGGTCGGCGGCGATCTCGATGAGGCTGTCGCCGCCGTACTGGTAGACGCCCCACGGTCCGGGGGTGGCGGCGTCGGCGCGGGCCTGGATGGCGCCGAGGTCGAGGGGCGGCGTGCTGGTCATGTGGGTCTCCTTGTGGCGGTGGTGGGGTGTGCCGCGGATCAGGCGGCGGTCTGACCGTGGATGACGCGGAGCTTCGGCTTGCGCTGCCGTCGGGGCGTGAGGGCGGCTTCGAGTTCGGCGCGGTGTGCGGCCTGCTCCTCGGGCGTCCAGGCGGGTGCCGGCTCGGTGCTGCTGCCGCGGGCGGGTCGGACGTGCCCGAACGTGCCGGTCGGGATTGCCTCGGCCATGAGGCGCTCGTAGGGGGTCATGCTGCGGTGTCCTCGGCTTCCTGGTAGCGGCGGGTGTGGACGGTGGTTCGGGGGCGGTGTTCGTCGTGGCAGGGGGTGCCGGGCTCGACCTGGCAGTGGGGGCAGCAGGCGGTCTGCTGTGCCCAGGCGGAGACCCGCTTCGGGTGGGGCTCCGGTAGCAGTCGGCCGTTGGTGCGGAGTTGGCAGGGCTTGCCGGCGAGGGCGTGGCAGTGGGGGCAGGCGACCTGCCGTGCGGGGTGTGCGGCGGTGCTGTGGAT
>NZ_MUMF01000245.1 GCF_002155905.1 Streptomyces tricolor
AGGCATGACGGCGGGTCGCCCGGGGTGTGACGGTGGGGCTGGCTGGGCGTCGCGGCGGCGTTTGGCGCGGGTCGCCCGGGGCGTGACGGTGGGGCCGGCTTGGCATCGCGGTGAGGCATGGCGGCGGGTTGCCCGGCGTATGACGGTGGGACGGCCGGGCGTCGCGGCGAGGCTGCCCAGGGTGTGGCGGTGGGCCGTCCCCGGCGTGGCGGTGGGCCGCCCCACGCGTGCCGGTAGGCCGCCCAGGGTGTGATGGTGGGGCTGGCCGGGCGTCGAGGCGAGGTGCGGCGGCGGGGCTGCTCGGGGCGTGACGGCGGGGACTGCTCGGGCATCGCGGCGAGCTGTGGCGGCGGGTTGCCCGGCGCGTGACCGTGGGACGGCCGGGCGTAGCGGCGAGGCTGCCCAGGGTGTGGCGGTGGGCTGCCCCCGGCATGACGGTGGGCCGCCAAAGGCGTGGCGGTGGGCCGCCCAGGGTGTGGCGGTGGGCTGCCCCCGGCGTGCCGGTGGGCCGTCCAGGGTGTGGCGGTGGGCCGCCCCACGCGTGCCGGTAGGCCGTCCAGGGTGTGGCGGTAGGCCGCCCAGGGCGTGGCGGTGGGCCGCCCGCGGCGGGGCGCCGGGACCGCCCCAAGCGTGACGGCACCATTGCAAGGCAGGACGAATACCCCTTGGCGGGCATCAGGAACGGGCCGGGCGCACTACGCTCGGTGCACATGAGCGACAGGCATATCAGTCAGCACTTCGAGACCCTCGCGATCCACGCGGGCAACACCGCGGATCCCCTCACCGGCGCGGTCGTCCCGCCGATCTACCAGGTGTCGACCTACAAGCAGGACGGCGTCGGCGGGCTGCGCGGCGGCTACGAGTACAGCCGCAGCGCCAACCCGACCCGGACCGCCCTGGAGGAGAACCTCGCCGCGCTGGAGGGCGGTCGCCGCGGCCTCGCCTTCGCGTCCGGCCTGGCGGCCGAGGACACCCTGCTGCGGACGCTGCTCACCCCGGGCGACCACGTGGTGATCCCGAACGACGCCTACGGCGGCACCTTCCGGCTCTTCGCCAAGGTCGCCACCCGCTGGGGCGTGGAGTGGTCGGTCGCCGACACCAGCGACCCGGCCGCCGTCCGTGCCGCGATCACCCCGAAGACCAAGGCGGTCTGGGTGGAGACCCCCTCCAACCCGCTGCTCGGCATCACCGACATCGCCGCCGTCGCTCAGGTCGCCCACGACGCCGGCGCGAAGCTCGTCGTCGACAACACGTTCGCCACGCCCTACCTCCAGCAGCCGCTCTCGCTCGGCGCCGACGTGGTCGTGCACTCCCTGACCAAGTACATGGGCGGGCACTCGGACGTGGTCGGCGGTGCGCTGATCGTCTCCGACCTGGCCCTCGGCGAGGAACTGGCCTACCACCAGAACGCGATGGGCGCCGTCGCCGGCCCCTTCGACTCCTGGCTGGTGCTGCGCGGCACCAAGACCCTCGCGGTGCGCATGGACCGGCACAGCGAGAACGCCGCGAAGATCGCCGACATGCTGACCCGGCACCCGCGGGTGACCGGCGTGTGCTACCCGGGCCTGCCCGAGCACCCCGGCCACGACGTCGCCGTCAAGCAGATGAAGGCGTTCGGCGGCATGGTGTCGTTCCGGGTCGAGGGCGGCGAGCAGGCCGCGATCGACGTGTGCAACCGCGCCCAGGTGTTCACCCTCGGCGAGTCCCTCGGCGGCGTCGAGTCCCTCATCGAGCACCCCGGCCGGATGACCCACGCCTCCGCGGCCGGCTCCGCGCTGGAGGTCCCGGCCGACCTGGTCCGTCTGTCCGTCGGCATCGAGAACGTCGACGACCTGCTGGAGGACCTGCAGCAGGCCCTCGCCTAGCGGCAGGGGTTCACCAGCCGGTGAGCGGTGGAGTCGTCTCCGAGGGCGACTCCACCCACGGCTGGGCGCCGGCCGCCCACACCGCGAACGCGACGGCCGCGGCCCACACCAGCAGCCACAGCACCCGGCGG
>NZ_MUMF01000246.1:0-123 GCF_002155905.1 Streptomyces tricolor
GCGCGGTACGCCGGACTCCCGTTGCCCCTGGGTGAGTTATCGTATGCAAGGGGTTAAAAACAAACCGCATGTCCTGTTCGTTGAGGTCCGAGGAGGGGTCCCAGGATGGCGAGGCAGTTACGC
>NZ_MUMF01000246.1:151-14097 GCF_002155905.1 Streptomyces tricolor
GTCACCAAGGGCGCCCTGTACTTCCACTTCGCCGCCAAGGAGGATCTGGCCCACGCCATCCTGGAACTCCAGGCGAAGGCCGCGCAACAGGTCGTCGCCGACGCCGAGAGCCGTGGCTGCTCCTCGCTGGAGGCCCTGATGCGCGCCACGTTCGGCATCGCCCGGCTCGCCGTCGAGGACCCCGTGCCGCGCGCCGGACTCCGCCTCGCCACCACGGACATCGCCGTACGGCCGCCGCTGCGGCACCCGTTCACCGAGTGGCTGGACTTCGCCACCCGCAAGTTCACCGGGGCCGTCCGGGAAGCCGACGTGCACGGCGACCTCGACACCGGCGCCGTCGCCCACTCCCTCGTCTGCTTCTTCATCGGCACCCGGGTCGCGGGCCGCTCGCTGGAACCCGTCGGGCGGCTGCCGCGAAGAGTCGCCGAGATGTGGCACCTCATGATCCGCGGCCTCGTGCCGGTCCACCGCCGCCCCCGCTATGTCACCCTCGCCACGCAGCTGGAGCGGGAGATCCGCGCCGCCTGACACCCGCGCTACGGTGACGGACATGCCCGACACCCCCTTCGCACCCGTGATCCTCGGCAACGAACCCGGATCGTTCCCGCACAGCGTGCTGGCCGAGCGGCACCCCGCGATCATCCGACAGGTACGGGAGGCCTTCCCGTACGGCCCCGGGCAGCACACGGCCCTGGACGAGCTGCTGAAGAGCTGCACCCAGGGGACGGTCGAGCCGCTCCCCGGCGACGCCCCGGACCGGGACCGGTGGCACGGCTGGGGCCTGACCGAGTACACCGGCCGGTCCTGGTACGACGTGCCGTGGCTGTGGTCCGAGAGCTACTTCTACCGCCGGCTGCTCGACGCCGTCGGCTGGTTCGGCCCGGGTGCCTGGCAGGGCATCGACCCCTTCCGGCCCTTCAAACGCGCCGAACTCGACGCCCCGGAGACCGACGAGGAACTCGCCGCCCTGGACGGCCTGCGCGACCTCCCCGAGGAGGAGCGGGCCCGCGCCCTGCTGCACGGCTCGCTGTGGGGCAACCGCGCCGACCTCGGCTTCCGGTTCTCCGCCGCCGGCGCCGAGGCCCGAGAGCCGGCCCCCGCACTGGTCGCCGACGACAGCGAGACCCTGTGGTCGCTGCTGCCGCCCGGCGGGACGGGCACGCTCGTGCTCGTCGCGGACAACGCGGGCCGTGAACTCGTCCCCGACCTCCTGCTCGTCGCCCACCTCCTCGCCGAGGGCCGGGCCGCTCGGGCGGTGCTGCACGTCAAGCCGTACCCGTACTACGTCTCCGACGCCACCACCGCCGACGTGGTCGACGCCCTGCACCGGCTGCGCGCGGCCCCCGGCCAGGCCGCCGAGTACGCGCGCGTGCTCTGGTCGGCCCTGGCCGACGGCCGGCTCACCGTCCGCGCCCACCCCTTCTCCTGCGCCCCGCTGCCGTACGCCGCGATGCCGGACGACCTGCGCGCCGAGTTCGCGGCGGCCACCCTGACCATCGTCAAGGGCGACCTCAACTACCGCCGCCTGGTGGGCGACCGGCTCTGGCCGCCCACCACGCCGTTCCGGGAGACGACCGCCTCCTTCCCCGGCCCGGTCGCCGCCCTGCGCACCCTCAAGTCCGACGTGATCACCGGGCTCACGGCCGCCACCGAGGCGGCGCTGGTGGCGGCCGAGGGCCAGGACTGGCGGACGAGCGGCACACACGCGCTGATCCAGGTCGATCCGTCAGACGAGGTGCAGCGGCAGTGACTTGATGCCGTTGATGAAGTTCGACACCAGCCGCACGGCCGGCCCGGCGAGGCGCGGCGGCCCGGGCAGGGCACGCAGCACCTCCTCGTGCAGCAGCCGCAGTTGCAGCCGGGCGAAGTGGGCACCCAGACACACGTGCGGGCCGTCCCCGAAGGAGACGTGCGGGTTGGGGGAGCGGGCCAGGTCGAGCCGGTCCGGATCGGCGAAGACGCGCTCGTCCCGGTTGGCCGAGGCGTGGAACACCACGACCTTCTCGCCCGCCCGGATCGAGCGGCCCGCCAGCTCGGTGTCCCGCACGGCCGTCCGGCGGAAGGTCAGCACCGGCGGATGCCAGCGCAGCAGCTCGTCGACGGCGGACGGTACGCCGACCGCTCCGGCGCGCAGCAGCCCGTACGCCTCCGGATGCTCCGCCAGGGCCAGCAGACCGCCCGGGGCCGCACTGCGCACCGTGTCGTTGCCGGCCACGGTCAGCAGGAAGAAGAACATCTCCAGTTCGGCGTCGGCCAGCTCGGCGTCGTGCGCGAGTGCCGTCATGATGTCGTCGACGGGGTGCCGGCGCTTGTACGCGGCCAGCTGTCCGGCGTAGGCGAACATGTCCCGCAGCATCGCGGGCGACCGCGGGTTCACCGGCCTGCCCGCCCCGTCCAGCACCGGCGGACCGGCCTCGTCCGGGTCCTGGTAGCCGATCACCCGCTGCGTCCAGTGCAGCAGCAGCCCCCGGTCGCTCGCCGGCACGCCCAGCAGATCCGCCAGATTCAGCAGGGCGTACTCGTCGGTGACGGCGGCCACCAGATCGACCGTGCCGTCCCCCTCCCGTGCCGCCGCCAGGGCGCGGACCAGCAGCGTGCGCGCCCGCTCCCGGGCGACCGCCGCGAACCGGTCCACGCGCCCCGGCGTGAAGGCGCGGCTCACCAGCCGCCGCAGCCTCCCGTGCGCCGGGGGGTCCTGATTGAGCATCATGCGCCGGATGAACGGCAGATCCTCCGGGTCGGGGTCACGGATCTGGGTCGCGCCGGCGTACGAGGAGAACGTCCCCGCGTCCTTCAGCACGCGTACGACGTCCGCGTGCCGGGTCACCGCCCAGAAGCCCGGCCCGGCCGGCCAGCCCAGCACCTCCGGCTCCTCCTGCCAGGCCACCGGATGACGGTCGCGCAGCACCCGGTAGTCGTCGTAGGGCACCGCGGTGGCGTACCGGCGGGGATCGAAGACGTCCGGGACCGGTGGTGCCTCCGGTACGCTCACGCCGGCCCGCCCGCCCCGGCCTCGCCCGACGCGCGGGGCCCGGATGCCTCGGCCGCTTCGTCCGCCCCCTCCGTCTCGTCGGCCCGCAGGAAGTCCTCGACGGTACGGATCAGTTCCAGTGGGGTCTCGTCCATCGCGTAATGACCGGCGCCGGGCAGAACGGCGAGCCGCGCGCGGGGGTACCAGGCCATCCAGGTCTGCCGCATGACCTCCGGCGACAGCGCCGGGTCGAGTGCGCCGGCCACCGCGAGCGCCGGCACCTCGCTGCCCGCGACGTCGGCGCTGAAGTCCTCGCCCGCCCACGAGTCCAGCCAGGCCCGGAACGCCTTGGTGTCGCTGCGCTCCAGCGAGCGGGCGACCATCCGGTCCAGCCAGGCGGCGGGCCGGCGGCCTCCGGTGGTGACGTCGATGATCGTGCGCCGGTGCTCCGCCCGGTGCGCCGCCTGCGTGAACAGCGCCGCCTGCTCACCGGCCAGCGGCATGCCCGAGGCGGGAACGGGCGAGATCCCGGCGATCCGGCGCACCCGCTGCGGGGCCACGGCGAGCAGCCGCTGGGCCACCGCACCGCCCATGGAGTGCCCGATCACCGAGAACCGCTCCCAGCCGAGCCGGTCCGCCAGCTCCACCAGGTCCAGGGCCGCCTCGGCCGTCGTGTACGCGCCCGCGGCGTCCCGGGCCTCGCCGTAGCCGCGCAGATCGACCAGCGCGTAGCTGAACGACGTGCGGTCGAGGTCCGGCAGGACGGCCGCGTAGGCGGACCGGTCGGCGAACCAGCCGTGCACGGCGAACACCTTGTGGGCGCCGTCGCCGTGCACCTCATGGGGCAGCACGAAGGAGGTCATGCGCCTACCGTGGCCCCCGCGCGCGGGCCCGGCAAGAGCGCCAACGCCACAACCCCCCGCCGGAGTTCCACGTTTCGCGGGCGGTTCACGCGATGGTGTGATCATGTGCTGCCGTGCGGATGGGGTTCCGGGGGCACGGGTAGGGCCCGGCCATGACGCAGCCGTTCGAACTCCCGCACTTCTACATGCCGTATCCCGCGCGGCTCAACCCGCATCTGGACGAGGCCCGGGCCCATTCGACCCAGTGGGCACGAGAGATGGGCATGCTGGAGGGCTCAGGGATCTGGGAGCAGGCCGACCTGGAGGCGCACGACTACGGCCTCCTGTGTGCCTACACCCATCCCGACTGCGACGGACCCGCTCTCTCGCTGATCACCGACTGGTACGTGTGGGTGTTCTTCTTCGACGACCACTTCCTCGACATGTACAAGCGGACCCAGGACCGCGCCGCGGGCAAGGCGCACCTGGACCGCCTGCCGCTGTTCATGCCGCTCGACCTCGCCACCCCCGTGCCGGAACCGGAGAATCCGGTGGAGGCCGGGCTGAAGGACCTGTGGGCGCGGACGGTGCCGTCGATGTCCGTGGACTGGCGCCGCCGCTTCTCGGTCGCCACCGAGCACCTGCTCAACGAGTCGATGTGGGAGCTGTCCAACATCAACGAGGGACGGATCGCCAACCCCGTCGAGTACATCGAGATGCGGCGCAAGGTCGGCGGCGCCCCCTGGTCGTCCGGACTCGTGGAGTACGCGACCGCCGAGGTGCCCGCCGCGGTCGCCGGCACCCGGCCGCTGCGCGTCCTCATGGAGACGTTCTCCGACGCCGTCCACCTGCGCAACGACCTGTTCTCCTACCAACGCGAGGTCGAGGACGAGGGCGAGAACAGCAACGGCGTGCTCGTGCTGGAGAAGTTCTTCGGCTGCACCACGCAGGAGGCCGCCGACACCGTCAACGACGTCCTCACCTCGCGGCTGCACCAGTTCGAGCACACCGCGCTGACCGAGGTTCCCGCCGTCGCCCTGGAGAAGGGCCTCACGCCCGGCGAGGTCGCCGCCGTCGCCGCCTACACCAAGGGGCTTCAGGACTGGCAGTCCGGCGGCCACGAATGGCACATGCGCTCCAGCCGGTACATGAACAAGGGCGCGCGGTCCGACTCGCCCTGGCAGCTGAAGAGCGGACCCGGCACCTCCGCCGCTCACATCGGCGCACTGCTCGCCTCGGCCGCCCAGGAACGCCTGCGCGCCTACTCCCACGTGCCCTACCAGAAGGTGGGCCCGTCCCGCATCCCCGACCTGTACATGCCCTTCGAACTCCAGCTCAGCCCCCACCTGGAACCGGCCCGCGGCAACCTCGTCGACTGGTGCCACCGGATGGGCATCCTCCAGGAGGGGGTCTGGGACGAGGACAAGCTCGCCGCGTACGACCTCGCGCTGTGCTCCGCCGGCCTGGACCCGGACGCCACCCCCGAGGCCCTCGACCTCAGTGCGCAGTGGCTCGCCTGGGGGACGTACGGCGACGACTACTACCCGCTCGTCTACGGCCACCGCAGGGACCTGGCCGCCGCCCGCCTGACCACGGCCCGGCTGTCGCAGTGCATGCCGGTCGAGGGCGAACCCACCGTCGTCCCCGGCAACGCCATGGAACGCGGGCTGATCGACCTCTGGGCGCGCACCACGGCCGAGATGACCGCCGGCCAGCGGCGCACCCTCAAGGCGGCCGTGGACACGATGACCGAGAGCTGGGTGTGGGAGCTGTCCAACCAGCTCCAGAACCGCATCCCCGACCCGGTCGACTACCTGGAGATGCGCCGCGCCACCTTCGGCTCCGACCTCACCCTGGGCCTGTGCCGCATGGGTCACGGCCCCGCGGTCCCGCCGGAGGTGTACCGCAGCGGCCCGGTGCGCTCGCTGGAGAACGCCGCCGTCGACTACGCGTGCCTCCTCAACGACGTCTTCTCGTACCAGAAGGAGATCGAGTACGAGGGCGAGATCCACAACGCCGTTCTGGTCGTGCAGAACTTCTTCGGCGTGGACTACCCGGCCGCGCTCGCCGTCGTCCACGATCTGATGACCCAGCGCATGCAGCAGTTCGAGCACGTCGTCGCCCATGAACTCCCCGTCCTCTACGACGATTTCCAACTGTCGGAGGAGGCGCGGGCGGCCATGGGGGGCTACGTGCTCGACCTGCAGAACTGGCTGGCCGGCATCCTCAACTGGCACCGGAGCGTGGACCGTTACAAGGCCGAGTGGCTCGGCCGCCGTGCCCACGGCTTCCTGCCCGACCGCGCCCCCGCCGTCCTGGGTGTACAGGTCGGGCAGGCCGAAGGTGTGGCCGTTCTCGTGCGGCAGGACGCGGTAGCCGGTGCGGGAGTAGGAGCCGGAGCCGTCGTCCTGGCGGGAGTAGACGAAGGAGGCGTTCGCGATGCGGACGCCGTCGGCGACCGGGGCGTCGTCGTTGCCGGCGAAGGTCACGGACAGCACGGTGTCCAGGGCGGAGGGGCCGGCGTTCGGGGTGACGAGCACGTTCAGCAGGTCGTACGCGCGGAAGTCCACCTGCGGGTCGGCGGCGGCCACGATGTCCTGGACCAGGCCCCGGTAGCCGGGGTCGAAGGGGGCGCCGCGCTCTATGCCGTAGGACTCGAAGCGTTTCGGCATGCGCAGCCAGGTGGTGATCGGGGTCTCGGGGCGGTAGTCGAGACGGCCGTACGACGCCGTGCGGAACCACTCCTGGGTCTGCGGGAAGAACTCGTGGTAGCGGTCCATCGCGCTGCCCGGGCCGGGCGCGTCGGGGAAGTCGACCATCAGGGTCAGGGCGCGGACCGTGCCGGTGGCGCGGGAGTAGCCGGGCGGGGTGGGCAGGCCCTCGGTCATCTGCACGTCCAGGCCGCCACGGATCATGCAGGGTACGAGCGCGGAGGAGCGGGCCGGGTGGATGGACCCGGCGGTGGTGGCGGGCGCCGTCAGGGTGCCGGTCCCGGCCGAGGTGCTGACCGCGAGGGTCAGTGCGGTCACCAGGGACAGGGCGGCAGCCCGGCGCGGGCGTATGCGGCGGCGGGGCGGCGGCTGCGGCTGCATGCAGGGACCTTTCGCGCCACGGCAGCCGCCGGTCTCCGGCTGCACCCTTGCGCTCACCCTGTGTCGGCGCAGCGGCGGGCGCGCGCTGGAGGAGACCGATCGTGGGAATGCGGGTCCGCAGCAGGGTGAATCCCGGCGGTTGGTGATTGTGTCTCAGGTCACACCATTTCGGGCGGCGGTCGGGAAATAACCGGGGACGGTCTCCCCGTTTAGCCCTGTGTCCGAGCGAAACGGGGAGCGACTCCCCGGATCGCCCCCCTCGACTCGCACCGCCCGACTCGCACCGCCCCGACTCAGCTCGCCCCTCGACCCAAGGAGGACACCGTGCCGGCCATGACCGCCCCCGCACCGCGCAAGGCACCCCGGCCGCGCGCCGATGCCCTGCGCAACCGGGAGCGGATCGTCACCGCCGCCCGGGAGATGTTCGTGGAGCACGGCCCCGACGTGCCGCTCGACGAGATCGCCCGCCGGGCCGGCGTCGGCAACGCCACGGTGTACCGCAACTTCCCGGACCGCGACGCCCTCGTCCGCGAGGTCGTCTGCTCCGTCATGGACCGCACGGTCGAGGCGGCCGAACTGGCCCTCGCGGAGACCGGGGACGCGTTCGCCGCCCTGGAGCGCTTCGTGCACGCCGCCGCCGACGAGCGGATCAGCGCGCTGTGTCCCATGGTGTCCAGCACCTTCGACCAGAACCACCCCGACCTGGTGGCCTCCCGCGAGAGCGTCGAGCGGCTCGTGGAAGAGATCATGGGCCGGGCCAAGGCGGCCGGGCAGCTCCGGCCGGACGTCGGCGTCGGTGATCTGCTGATCGTCGTGTCCCAGCTGAGCCGGCCCCCGGCCGGCACGGACTGCATGCGCGGTGACCGGTTCGTCCACCGCCATCTGCAGCTCTTCCTCGACGGCCTGAGGGCCCCCGCCCGCTCCGTCCTCCCGGGCGAGGCCGTGGACATCAGGGAGCTGCTCGACTCCTGACCGATCAGTTCAGCTCCCGCGTCCGGTCCACCTCCGCGGCACGCCAGTAGTCCGCCCGCGCTCTTTTCACCTTTCCGCCTTACTCCGTTTTCTCATCATTTTTCGTCACGCCGTCCGTCACGAAGT
The DNA here is from genome assembly GCF_002155905.1 of Streptomyces tricolor. Taxonomy (GTDB): domain Bacteria; phylum Actinomycetota; class Actinomycetes; order Streptomycetales; family Streptomycetaceae; genus Streptomyces; species Streptomyces tricolor. The sequence continues at coordinate 8,155 of NZ_MUMF01000246.1, forward strand.
CCCGAAGTGGGTATCTCCATGTCCGAAACAGCCCTCAAGGCTCCCGGCGTCTCCGCTCCGAGCGGTGATGCCAACCGCTGGAAAGCGCTCGTCTTCATCGCGCTCGCCCAGCTGATGGTCGTCCTCGACGCCACCATCGTGAACATCGCCCTGCCCTCCGCGCAGCAGGACCTCGGCATATCCGAGGGCAACAAGCAGTGGGTCGTCACCGCCTACGCCCTCGCCTTCGGTGGTCTGCTGCTGTTCGGCGGCCGGATCGCCGACCTGTGGGGCCGCAAGCGCGCGTTCGTGCTGGGTCTGGCCGGCTTCGCCGCCGCCTCCGCGCTGGGCGGTGCCGCCACCACCGGCGCGTTGATGTTCGGCGCCCGTGCCCTCCAGGGTGTCTTCGGCGCGCTGCTCGCCCCGGCCGCGCTGTCCCTGCTCGCGGTGATGTTCACCGACGCCAAGGAGCGCGCGAAGGCGTTCGGCATCTACGGCGCGATCGCGGGCGGCGGCGGTGCCGTGGGCCTGATCCTCGGCGGCTTCCTCACCGAGTACCTGGACTGGCGCTGGACCTTCTTCGTGAACGTCCCGTTCGCCGTGGTCGCCGCGGCCGGTGCCTACTTCGTCATCCGGGAGCCGGAGGGCGGCCGTAACCGCAATCCGCTCGACATCCCGGGCGTGCTGCTGTCCACCCTCGGCCTGGTCGCCCTGGTGTACGGCTTCACCCGCGCCGAGTCCGACGGCTGGGGCGACGCGGTGACCGTGTCGATGTTCGTCGCGTCCGCGGTGCTGCTGATCGCGTTCGTGGCGGTCGAGGCCAAGGTCAAGGCCCCGCTGCTGCCGCTGCGCGTGGTGACCGACCGCAACCGCGGCGGCATCTACCTCTCGCTCGGCCTCGCGATCATCGGCATGTTCGGTCTGTTCCTCTTCCTGACCTACTACCTGCAGATCGTGAAGGGCTACTCGCCGGTCAAGACCGGTTTCGCCTTCCTGCCGATGGTGGTCGGCATGATCACCGGCTCCACCCAGATCGGCACCCGGCTGATGACCCGCGTCCCGGCCCGCCTGCTGATGGGCCCCGGCTTCCTGGTCGCCGCCGTCGGCATGCTGCTGCTGACCCAGCTGGAGATCGACTCCTCGTACGGCGCCCTGCTGCTGCCCGCGATGGTGCTGCTCGGCCTCGGCATGGGTACGGCGTTCATGCCGGCGATGTCCCTGTCCACCCAGGGCGTCGAGCCCCGGGACGCCGGTGTCGCCTCCGCGATGGTCAACACCTCGCAGCAGGTGGGCGGCGCGATCGGCACCGCCCTGCTGAACACGATCGCCGCCTCGGCGACCACCTCGTACATCAAGGACCACATCGCCGGTGCCGCCGCGAAGCCGCAGCAGGACCTGGTGAAACTCCAGGGCATGGTGCACGGCTACAGCACCGCGATCTGGTTCGCCGTCGGCATCCTGGTGCTCTCCGCCCTGATCGTCTTCACCTTCGTCAACGCCGGCCGGCCCGGTGCCGCTCCGGTGGCCTCCGGCGAGGGCGTCGAGGACGAGGTGCCGGTGCCGGTGATCGCCCACTGAGCGGCCGCACGGCGAACGGCCGGACCGTGATCTAGCGGAGCCAGGGAAGGTCCGCACCCGCTTCATCGGGCTGGAGGCCCTCGGCGACGATCTCCATGATCTCGCCGAGGGCCTTCTGCTGTTCGGGGCTGAGGCGGTCGAACAGCGCCTGCCGCACGGCGGTCACATGGCCGGGCGCGGTGCGCCGCAGCACGTCCTGGCCCTCGTCGGTGAGGACGGCGAACTGGCCGCGCTTGTCGGAGGGGCAGTCCTCGCGGCGTACCCAGCCGTTCTTCTCCAGCCGGGCGATCGCGTGCGAGAGCCGGGAGCGGGTGATCTTGGCCTGCATCGCCAGCTCGGTCATCCGCAGCCGGCGGCGGGGCGCCTCGGCGAGGCCGACGAGGAGGCCGTAGTAGATGTGCGGCATGCCCGCGTCGCGCTGCAACTGCCGGTCGAGGTGGTCCTCCAGCAGGGTGGTGGCGTGCAGGTAGGCGCGCCAGACGCGCTGCTCCTCGTCGGTGAGCCAGCGGTGCTCTGCGGCGGAGTTCGGTGCCGTGTTCATGTATCCCACTGTACGAGCGGTCTCCTTGAAACTTGAACAAGTGTCGGGTGAGGCGTAGGGTTCCGGATGAGAGCTTGAGAGTTAAAGCATCTTGGGCTCGTGAGTCAGAGCCTCTGGAGATCATCGGGAGCCGCCGCGATGTCCGCCACCGCCCAGGAGCGCATGCCCGCCCTGTACCTCAGCCACGGCGCCCCGCCGCTCGCCGACGACCCCGTCTGGCCCGGTCAGCTCGCCGCCTGGTCCGCCGGCCTGCCCCGCCCCACGGCGATCCTCATGGTCTCCGCCCACTGGGAGGAGGCCCCGCTCGCCCTCGGCGCGGTCGAGACCGTCCCGCTCGTCCACGACTTCTGGGGCTTCCCCGAGCACTACTACCGGGTCCGCTACCCCGCCCCCGGCGCGCCCGCGCTCGCCGACGCCGTCCGCAAACTGCTGCGCGCCCCCGGCACCCCCGTCCAGGACATCCCGGACCGGGGCCTCGACCACGGCGCCTACGTCCCCCTCGTGGAGATGTTCCCGGCCGCCGACATCCCCGTCCTCCAGATCTCGATGCCCACCCTCGACCCGGTGCGCCTGATGGACATCGGCCGCAGGCTCGCCCCGCTGCGCGACGAGGGCGTGCTGATCGTCGGCTCCGGCTTCTTCACCCACAACCTGGCCGCCCTCCGCCACGCCGGCCGCGGCGTGCCGAGCTGGTCCTCCGAGTTCGACGACTGGGGCCGGCGCGCCCTGGAGGCCCGCGACTGGGACGCCCTGCTCGACTTCCTGGACAAGGCCCCGGCCGGCCGCTACGCCCATCCGCGCACCGAACACTTCGCCCCGCTCTTCGTGACCATGGGCGCGGCGGAGGCGGGCGGCGAACTGGACGCGCAGAAGTCGGTGATCGACGGGTTCTGGATGGGAATGGCGAAGCGGTCGGTGCAGTTCGGATGAGGGTGTGAGCGGTAGCGCGCGGCACGGGAGCGGCGCGCTACAGCTGCTTCTCGAACCAGGCGACGTCCCAGTAGCGGCCGAACTTGCGGCCCACCTCGCGGTACGTCCCGACGTACTGGAAGCCGAAGCGCTCGTGCAGCCGCGTGGACGGCTCGTTCGGCTGGGCGATGCCCGCGTAGGCGCGGTGGACGTCCTCCCCGGCCAGGGCCTCGAACAGGGCGCCGTAGAGCAGCGTGCCGATCCCGCGCCGACCGGCGTCGGGGGCGACGTACACCGAGGTCTCCACGGATGTCGCGTACGCCGGCTTCGGCCGGTAAGGGCTGGATGTGGCGTAGCCCAGAATCTCCTGAGTGTCCGCGTCCGTGGCAACCATCAGCCGGTGCGGGCCGTCTTCCAGGTGGGAGAGCAGCCAAGGACGGCGCTCTTCCGGAGAGAAGATCGCGGTATCGAATGTGATGGCCGTCTCACGTACATAGTGGTTGTAGATCGCCGTGAGGGCCTTGAGGTCCCCCTCGACTCCCGGCCTGACCTGCACCTCAGCACGTTCCGACGGCATCTGGCCTCCCAGCGTGGCGGACAGGGTACTGCATGATCAGAAAAATTGGGGGGCGGGTTGGGAATTCTGTCCGGATTCCAGTCGTTGTTTCCCACGGACGCAGGGCACTCGGAGAGAGTCTCGGAGCGAGTGAGCGAGTCCCAGAGAGGGATCTCCGCACTGCCGGGCGTTCACCAGGACCACCCGCCAGCCCACCATCGCAAGGGAGCACGCATGGCAACCCGTGCCGTCGCCCGTCGTCAGTCCGCCACCGGCGAGACGGCCGACTCGGCAAGCAGTGTTCGCGCTCATGGCGGCGAGATCGCAGACCGCGACCTGGTCGGCATGTACCTCGACGAGATCGCGCGTACGCCGCTGCTCGACGCCGCCAAGGAGGTCGAGCTGTCGCAGACCATCGAGGCGGGTGTGTTCGCGCAGCAGGTCCTCGACGGGGAGGAGGAGTCCGCGACGGACGCCACCCGCGAGGAACTGGAGGCCCTGGTCGCCGCCGGTGAGCGGGCCAAGGACATCTTCATCCGCTCCAACCTCCGGCTGGTCGTCGCGGTCGCCCGGCGCTACCCGCGCAGCGGTCTGCCCCTGCTCGACCTGATCCAGGAGGGCAACGCCGGCCTGGTGCGCGCCGTCGAGAAGTTCGACTACCGCAAGGGCTTCAAGTTCTCGACGTACGCCACCTGGTGGATCCGCCAGGCCATCACCCGCTCCATCGCCGACCAGTCGCGCACGATCCGGCTCCCCGTCCACCTGGTGGAGGAGCTGGGCCGCATCCGCCGCGTCCAGCGCGAGTTCAACCGGGAGAACGGCCGCGACCCGGAGCCCGCGGAGATCGCCGCGGAGCTGGGCTCGACGCCGGAGCGCGTCGCCGACGTCCTCGACTGGGCCCGCGACCCGGTCTCGCTGAACATGTCGGTGGACGACGAGGGCGAGACCCAGTTCGGTGACCTGCTGGAGGACACCTCGGCGGTCTCCCCCGAGCAGTCCGTCCTGACCCTGCTGCGCAGCGAGGAGCTGGACGACCTGATCGGCCGCCTGGACCAGCGCACGGCCTCCATCATCAAGATGCGGTACGGCATCGAGGACGGCCGCGAGCGCACCCTGACCGAGGTCGGCAAGGAGCACGGGCTCACCCGTGAGCGGATCCGGCAGATCGAGAAGCACGCCCTGCTGGAGCTGAAGAAGCTGGCCCGCGACACCGGCTTCGACGCGGCGGCCTGACGGAGCGGGCGCGGGGCGCGTACGACGGCGGGGTACGGCGGCGGCCGTAGCCGTCCCTGGCACACCGGGCGTACGGCGCACCGCACGGCGCGCACGGGTGGCGAAAGACGGCGCAAACATGGCGTGGTCCCGTCGCTTCAACCCCTGGGCCCGAGGGAACAACCCTTCCGGGCCCAGTAGTGGGCCCCGGGAACCGCACTCCCCACTCACCGCGCGGCCCCCGGCCGCACTCCGGCCGGCCCACGTGAGCCACGTCCCGACGCAATCCCCCCCCGGCGCCGGGACCTTCCCGAGCCGGACTTCGGCGCCCACCCCCCCCGGGCGCCGGAGTCCGGCTTCTTCTCGTTCCCGGGGACGAGAGGCGTACGCCCTCCGGTTCGGCTCGGCGCGCGGGGAAGGGGCGCCTTTCGGCCTGCGCCGAGGGGCCGCCACTCGGCCTGCGGGAGGGATGGGTTTCGGCCTGCGGCGAGAGGGCGCTTCACGCGTCCGCTGAGGCCGCGCGGCGGGACCGACCTGCGGGAGCGCGGGGCCGAGATGCTGGAAAGGCGGCCCACCCCGTACCTGAACCCCGGGGTGGACCACCGGATGGCAGATTCTGCCACACGGGCATAGCCTGCCGGGATGAGCACCACCCCCAGCGCCTCCCACCAGCCGTTTTCCGCCCCCGCCCCGGTGTCCCTCACCGAACGCCGGAAGGCCGAGACCCGGATGGAGATCGCCCGGGCGGCGGCAGCCCTCTTCGTCCAGCAGGGCCTGCGGGCGACCCGCGCCGAGGACATCGCCCAGGCCGCGGGCATCGCACCGCGCACGTTCTACCGCTACTTCGCCACCAAGGAGGAGGCGGTGGCCCCGCTCTACGCGGCCGGCGCCCAGCGCTGGACCGAGGCGGTCCGTACGGCCCCGGCCGACCTGCCCCTCCCGCAGGCCCTGGAACACGCCGTCCGGCACACCCTCACCCCCGGCATCGGCGTCTCGACCGCCTCCTGGGAATGGCTCCGCACCCTGATCCGCCTGGCCGACACCAGCCCGGCCCTGCGCAAGGTCTGGGCAGAGGTGTGCCAGGCGTCGGAAGCGGCGCTGGCGGAGATCCTGGCGGAGCGGGAGACGGGGGCAGGGGCGGACAGGCAGACGCCGGCCGGGCGGGGAG
>NZ_MUMF01000247.1 GCF_002155905.1 Streptomyces tricolor
CCCCGCCGGCCCTCGCGTCGTACCGGAGGCGAGGGCGGACGTCGGGGCCGAGCGGAAGCGGACCCTCGGGCCCCGCCGTGGGCCCGGTGACCCGGTGAAGACCCTGCTGCACCGGCACCGGGAGCTGTGCGAACGGGCCGTGGATCCGCTGGAGATCGCGGCGGGGCTGGAGGCACACGGTCTCACCGACCGGGCCGCCGCGCGGTTCCGCCACCGGGACGTGTTCTCGCTCGCCGAGGAACTGTACGCGCGCGTGCCGCGCACCACCGAGCCGCGCCCGCGGCGCCAACCCCTGCCGGCGCCCCGGGTCCGTGCGGGCTGGGTCCTGCTCACCCTCCTGCCCGGAGCGCTCGGCGCGGCCACGGTGACCGGGCTGCGGCTCACCCACGGCCATCCCCGCCTGCTCGTGGCACTCGGCGGCCTCCTCGCCGTCGCCCTCGCCACGCGCGCCGCACTGCGCCACGGCCCGCTCGCCGGTCCGCCCGGCACACGCGCGTGGGACACCGCGCTCGCCACGCGCGCACGGCGCACCGAGGCCGGCCCGCGCGGCGCACCGCGATCGGCACGCGCGCGTGGACGCTCTGGCTGCTCGGCTACGCCCTCGCGGGCGACGGCCTCCTCCGCGCCGTCCTCGCAGGCGGCCCCGACACGCTGCCCACCGGCGCCCCGGACGGCCCCTGGCCCCTGGCCACCGCGCCCGTCCTCGCCCTCCTGTCGGCCTGCGCCCCGGCGGCCTGGTCCGCCCATCTCCTCGCCGCCGGCGCCCGCCGCAGACTCGCCGGCAGCCGAGGCCTGGAGGACTTCACGGCCGCGGTGAAACCGCTGCTGCTCGGCGTGTCCGCCCTGTTCCTGGGCGCCCTGGCCGCACTGCTGGCCCTGTGCGGCACGGTCCTGCACGCACCCGCGGCCCTTCCGCAGGCCCTCACCCTGGGCGCCCTGCTCCTCCTCGCCCGCCTGCTCACCGTGCACCGACACCGCCGCGCCCCCGCCCTGGCGCTGGGCGCGGCGGCGGCCACGGAGGCGGCGGCCCTGGCGCTGCCGCTGGCCGGCCGGCTGCCCGGCTGCGCCGTCCTGGCGACCCCCGTCGACACCCTCGTCGGCGCCTGGGGCGAGGCCGCCGTACCGGCCCTCGCCTGCGGCACCGCCGCCCTGGCCCTGCTGTGGCACGCCGGCCGCACCCTCACCCGGGCCTCGGCCCACGCGCCCACCGGAGCACCCGAGTGAACCTTCCGCCACCGGCCCGGTCCACCCGCCGGAGGCATCCGCACCACCCCTCTGAAGGAGAACACCAGATGACCACCTCCCGAGCCGGAGCGCCTGGCACCGCCGGCGCCTCCGGAGCAGCCGCAGGAGCCGTCGAAACGGCCGGTACCACCGGCGCGCACACCCCGGGAGCCGCCCGATGAGGGTCCTGCTGATCGGAGCCAACGGATTCATCGGCCGCTTCGTCGCCGACCGCCTGCTCGCCGACCCGGCCGTCCAGCTCACCGCGCTCGGCCGCGGCGACGACGCCGACGTCCGCTTCGACCTCGCCACCGGCAGCCCGGGCGCGCTCACCCGCTTCCTCGACGCGGTCCACCCCGGGGTCGTCATCAACTGCGCCGGCGCCACCCGCGGCGGCGCCCGCGAACTCACCCGGCACAACACCGTCGCCGTGGCCACCGTCTGCGAGGCGCTGCGCCGCAGCGGATGCGGTGCCCGCCTGGTGCAGATCGGCTGCGGTTCCGAGTACGGGCCCAGCCAGCCCGGCTCCTCCACCGCCGAGGACGCCGTACCGCGCCCCGGCGGCCCGTACGGCGTCAGCAAGCTCGCCGCGACCGAACTGGTCCTCGGCTCCGGCCTGGACGCCGTCGTCCTGCGGGTCTTCTCGCCGGCCGGCCCGGGCACCCCGGCCGGCTCCCCGCTGGGCCGCCTGGCGGAGGCCATGCGCCGCGCCATGCAGGCCGGCGACGGCGAACTCAAACTCGGCGGCCTCGGCGTCCAGCGCGACTTCGTGGACGTACGCGATGTCGCGCGGGCCGTGCACGCCGCCTCGCTCTCCGCCGCACAGGGGGTGATCAACATCGGCTCCGGCCGCGCCGTCCGGCTCAGAGACGCCGCCGCCGTCCTCGCGCGCGTGGCCGGATACGGCGGTGCCCTCCACGAACTCGACACCCCGCCCGGGCCGCTGCGCAGCGCCATCGGCCATCCCCGGGCCGACTCCGAGCACCCGGCCCCGGTGGCGTACCCGTACCCGGACGGCTGCGGCAGCTGGCAGCAGGCCGACGTGCGCACCGCGCGCGACCGGCTCGGCTGGCGGCCCCGCATCAACCTCGAGGAATCCCTGGCCGACATCTGGATGGAGGCGGCATGCCGCATCTGACCGGCACCACCGCGGGCGCCACCGGCACCGGCGTCCGCACCGCCCTCGGCGTTCCCGGCTTCGCCCACCCGCTCGTCGCCCCGGCCCAGTGGGCGGAACTGGCCCGCCCCGGCACCCCGCTGGACTGGGTGGTGCTCGATGTCGCCGCCGGTCCCGGCAGCCGTCCCGACCCGCACTGCCTGGAGGCCGCGGGCCGGCTGCGGGCCGCGGGCGTGCGCGTCCTCGGCCACCTCGATCTCACCTACGGCGCCCGGGTCTTCGGCGATCTGCTCTCCGACGCCCACCGCCACCTCGACTGGTACCGGGTCGACGGCTTCCTGCTGGACCGCTGCCCCACCGAGCGCACCGGGCTGCCCGAGGTCCGCCGTGCGATCACCACGCTCCGGGCGATCAGTGACACCGCCCACATCGTCCTCGGCCACGGCCGCCACCCGCACCCCGGCTACGCCGAGAACGCCGACCAGCTGGTGACCTTCGCCGGCTCCTGGTCCGACTACCGCTGGTCGCAGGTGGCCGAGTGGACCGCCGACTACCCGCCCGACCGCTTCTGCCACTTCGTGCACAGCGTGCCCCGCGGCCACCTGGACGAGGCGCTGCGGATCGCCCGCTGGCAGGGCGCGGCGACGGTCTACTTCACCGACCGCACGGACAGGGGCGGTCGGGCGGACCCCTGGGAGGGCATGCCCGGCTACTGGGACGAAATCGTCTCGCGGGTCGGAACGGGTGTCTCGGAATGAAGAAGGCCGTGGCAGTGTTACGAGGAGAACAACTGTAGTGATTGACCGACCAACGGAGTCCCCGTGTCGCTGCCACCCCTGGTCGAGCCGGCTTCCGAGCTCACCGTAGACGAGGTCCGCAGGTACTCCCGCCACCTGATCATCCCCGACGTGGGCATGGACGGGCAGAAGCGGCTGAAGAACGCCAAGGTGCTCTGTGTGGGCGCCGGGGGCCTGGGCTCGCCGGCGCTGATGTACCTGGCCGCGGCGGGCGTGGGCACGCTCGGCATCGTGGAGTTCGACGAGGTCGACGAGTCGAACCTGCAGCGCCAGATCATCCACAGCCAGTCGGACATCGGCCGCTCCAAGGCCGAGTCCGCGCGCGACAGCGTCAAGGGCATCAACCCGTACGTGAACGTGATCCTTCACGAGGAGCGGCTGGAAGCCGACAACGTGATGGAGATCTTCAGCCAGTACGACCTGATCGTCGACGGCACCGACAACTTCGCGACCCGCTACCTGGTCAACGACGCGTGCGTGCTGCTGAACAAGCCGTACGTGTGGGGTTCGATCTACCGCTTCGACGGCCAGGCCTCGGTGTTCTGGTCCGAGCACGGCCCCTGCTACCGCTGCCTCTACCCGGAGCCCCCGCCCCCCGGCATGGTCCCCTCCTGCGCCGAGGGCGGCGTCCTGGGCGTGCTGTGCGCGTCCATCGGCTCCATCCAGGTCAACGAGGCCATCAAGCTTCTCGCGGGCATCGGCGAGCCGCTGGTCGGCCGCCTGATGATCTACGACGCCCTGGAGATGCAGTACCGCCAGGTCAAGGTCCGCAAGGACCCCAACTGCGCGGTCTGCGGCGAGAACCCCACCGTCACCGAGCTGATCGACTACGAGGCCTTCTGCGGCGTCGTCTCCGAGGAGGCCCAGCAGGCCGCGGCCGGTTCGACGATCACTCCGAAGCAGCTCAAGGAGTGGATCGACGACGGCGAGAACCTCGAGATCATCGACGTCCGCGAGCCGAACGAGTACGAGATCGTCTCCATCCCGGGTGCCAAGCTGATCCCGAAGAACGAGTTCCTCATGGGCACCGCCCTGGAGGGCCTCCCGCAGGACAAGAAGATCGTCCTGCATTGCAAGACGGGTGTCCGCAGTGCGGAAGTCCTCGCGGTCCTGAAGTCCGCGGGCTTCGCCGACGCGGTCCACGTCGGCGGCGGCGTGATCGGTTGGGTCAACCAGATCGAACCGCACAAGCCGGTCTACTGATCAACGGTTCCGTCGACCAGCGGGACCGAAGAAGCCCATGGCTCTGACCTCGTCGGATGCCGTGGGCTTCTGTCGTTGTTGGTTGGCGTCGACTGACGCCGGACGGCCCAGCGACGGCCCGGGGTAGCACCTCTTCGCAAGATGTCATCGGAACAGCCCCGGGACGGGGCAGATCTCCAGTGGCTCGCCTGGCCGGTCGGTCCAGCTCCACCAGACATGCTGATCGGTACACCGCCACAGCATCCGGCAGCCCCGTCGGCCATCGTCCTCCCGCTTGGAGAGGACGAAGCCACCGGACTGCATGGGCTGGCTGCACCTGGGACAATCAGGGGTCTCGTCGGTCATGGGAAGCACCGTAACTAAGTGACCTCTTCGTCCCGAAGCAACTTGGGTGGGGGTGCCGCCTTGGGCTGATCTGGCTCTCACCTGGTGCAACGGTGCTTGTCCGCCGCTGTGCGTCTGCGTTGTCACGCAGTTAGACACTCACTCGGGAGGCGGACCGCCCGGAAGGTGTTGCGCGGGTTGTACGGGGGAGCCTGCTGCCTGCGTCAGATGTCTGTGCCATCAGGGCGCGGGAAACCATGCTGCCTACAGGTGGCCGTGTGCGTATCGTCGGTCTGAACCGTGGGGGTGGAAGCCTGTGTTGTACGCGCACGAGGTGGTCCTCAACGAACTCGCACAGGGGCTCAGAACTGTGGCAGAGGGCGTCGAGTGGTTCGAGGGACTATCAGAGGGCGACCGACGCAAAGTCCTGCACGCCTTGGTGCTGTTCTGCGGGCAGGCCCGCGCCCGCGAAGAGGACGTACCGGAGAGCATCGCGCGTTCCGGCATCCGTCCTACTCACACGCCGGCGGTGATGCTCACGAAGTGGCGCTTCGGGATGGAAGCGCTTCCGGCCTACGAACTAACTAAATCCTTCCGCCTGCTCGTCGCCCTCTTCAGCATCGCTGACACCCGCAGGCGGGCGCTGCACTGCGCCGATGGATGTGGCCACGCGTGGCACAACCTGCCGGATCCGCCACAGGACGCAACCTGAAATGTCTTCTTGCCCTGGGTCTTGCCGGGGATCTTGGTGAGCTGGGTTTTTGCTGGTCAGGTGCGGTGGGCTCGTGCGCCTGGTGGTCGTCGTTGGTCGTCATTGGCCACTGTCGAGCGGCCTCGGACGGCTCAGAGACGGCCCAGCCATCAAGGCTCCGACCCGGTCTCTACGTTCGCCAGCGCCGACGTATAGCGCTGCACAGCACTTCGAACCAACTCACGCAGAGATACCGCAGCCTCCACAACCAGCCTCTTCGTCTCCTTAGGCGCTGAGTCCCCAGACCGTGTGCCACACGTGCGGGTCTCGGAGGCCGGCGAAGCGTGGGTGCCCGACTCCGGCCGCCACCGCCGTGTACGTGGCAGAAGCCGTTCCAGCCCGCAGGGTTCCGGCATGCTCGCCCTTGCCGTGTCACAGCAGCACAACGCCCCATGAACCGATTCTGACGTGGCCAGGGCGAGCAGGTGCGCCAGTTCGGACCTTTGGTTGTGACAGTTGTCCGGCCCTACGCTCACGGCAATCAGCTTGGGAAGCTGCGAGCACTAGCGGTCCATTCGACTGCTGACCTTGGCGAACAGTCTGAGAGCTACCTGTCGGCCTCGGCTACGTTCACCGTGGTTCCCCGTTGTTCCCCGCTCGATCTGGTGCGGCCGGGATCATCCGCGTTGAAACCCGATGTCACCGAACACGCAGACGACGCGCCCATAGTCTTCGATCTGTTGCTGTTGTTCGTCGGGACGAGGTGCGTGCTCGTTGTCTCCACACCTGAGGACTGTTCCGTCGTCTCCCTCAAATGCGGAGACAACGCCTCCATGATGGCTACAGGCTCCTGGGCGGCCGATGGAGTCTGACGGCCACCCGTCTGAGCACTCGTAGCCCTGATACGTCCAGCGAACTGGCGTGTGCGTGGCGGATGGAACTCCAGAGCTGACCGGCGGATCCTCGTCGTCATCGTTCCACCCACTGAGTTGGGCTGTGATCGGGAGGACGACGAAGATCCCTACGCCGATAAGGCCGGCCACGGAGTAGGCCACCACCCGAGCGACCCGCCATGCGCGGCTCTCGACGAGCCTTTGCAGGAGACTGCGCACGGAAGACTTCTAGCAGAGCAAGCGGCTGCAGCGGGCCCATTCGCCGACGTTGGCGGCAGCTCCAGAGCGTCAAGCGGCGGACTACTGGTCGTCGTGTCTGGCATTCCGCAGACCCACCAACACGCTTTCCAAGTCTGTTGGTAGGGGGAAGGGGCGCAGCCGTGTCCGTTCACCTGCGTTCATGGGCGAACGAGGGCCGGGCTGGCCCCTGGCGATGGACCCGTCTGTACGGCGGTGAACGTAGCTGAATGAGACGGAAACTGAGACGGCCTGGCACGGGGGCCAGACCGTCTCTACCTGGCGCGACCTTCTGATCCGTAGCGCTATATAGATCCGTCGGAGACGGTCATACAGGCCACGCATCGGACCCACGGGGACGCTACGGAGGGGCGGTTGCTGTGGTTGCTGTATCCGGCTGCTGTACAGCACTCTCCTGGTGGGGGGACGGCATGGAATGGGAACTACTCGAACAGCTCCTGGTCGGCAACGACGAGGCCTCCATGGCCGCTCTGGCTGCACTTCGCTGCTGCGGTTCTCACGTGGTCTGGGACAGGCCACCTCTTCTGAGCTGCTCGGCCGGCGTCAGCAGCCGGTTCGCGTGGGCATCAGAGCTGCCGAAGACTCCTGGCGGTTCATGTTGTTCCTTACGGGAGACGGCGGCACGCTGATCGCGTGCACCGCCGTGCGTCGGACCCACGCCTGAACCTCAGCCGACGACAGTCAGCCACGGCGGCGGGTGCGCCGACCGATCAGGCGCGCGTATGCCTCGCTCCACCCGCCACCGGGCTCAGCCACGCTGCTGGCGCCGTCGACCAGAGCGGGCCCCGACAGCCGGCGCGCGACCACGGCGCCGCAGCCCTCAGCTTGGGAAGCTGCGATCATTTGGGGCTGGTTCGGGCGCCGACCTGATCGAACGGCAGAGACGCAGCCTTCGGAGGCTGGCCCTCTTTCACCCGTGGTTCCCTGCTGTTCCCCACTCGATCTGGTGTGCTTGTGGTGTGGCTTGCCGATGGCCATCACTTGTTCCTGAAGGTCCTAAAGTGACCACTTCGGAGTGCACCTGGATCCGATGCCCGAGTAGTAACCTGTGGCCTGCGTAATCGACCTGATGACTCGTTAGGGCCTTTGGCCCGGTGAACGACTAGGGGGAAACGTGCTCACGGAGGCACTCGTGGCGATCGCAGCGGCGGGAGGTACCTCGGTGGTGCAGGCCGCTGGCACTGACGCATGGACAAGCTTCAGGCATCGGCTTGGAACCATGATGGGGCGAGGCGACGAGCAGCGAACAGAAGCCGAAATCGAACGCCTCGAGCGGAGTGCCGCGACGATCGCCGGAACTGCCCCGGAGCAGCTGAACCGTGTCCGAGCCCTGCAAGAGGCTGTTTGGCAAGCACGTCTCGAAGACTGGTTGGAGTCTGTGAGTGCAGCGGAGCGGGAGAATGCGGCTGGCGAACTGAGCCGCATTATCTCCGCGTTCACGGAGAGCAGGGCGTCGGAAGGGTCGCGATACCAAGGCGATGTACGTCAGAGCGCGAAGGCCTCCGGTGAAGCCCGAATCTACCAGCTCGGTCAGGGTGAGATGAGGATTTCAGAGTAATGGCCGCCGAGGATCCGCGTAACATTCGAGTTGATATCGAGGCCTTCGGGGAAAGCCGGGTGTATCAGGTCGCCGAGGGGAGCATGTATATCGGCGACGTTGATTCCACGGTTTCGACTGCGCGACGATTGGCTGCCATGCCCGTGCAGCAAGCCGTCGAAAGTATCCTCTCGATGGCGAGTTCCGAAAGAGCTGCCGTACTTGCCGAGATGATCCCGTCTGCTGCGGCTCCCAGGATTGCGGGGTTGCCGACGGTGGATGCCGTTGAGGTGCTCACGGGGATCGATGAACGGTTGGCGCTCGAGAGACTGCTGGCGATGAGCGCTAATATCGCTAGGAGACTCGTGCTTGCAATTGCAGAGCCGCAGCGTACCAATATTTTGGGTGGCCTGAATTTTGAACAGGCGCTTCGCATTGTCGGGGAAGTTGATGCGGAAAACGGTAAGTGGTCATTCGATCTTGACACTTTGAAAGAATTTTCGACCTGCTTGCCCACGCAGGTGATTGGCAAGATTCTTGACCATATTCCCCCTGAGGCTGCGGCACAGGTCGTCGACGTTGACCGTCCTGGAGGCCTGATCACTTGGTGCGCCATGGACTCTCAGGCCCGTATGTCCCTCGTCGCTTACATGCCACGCGAGTGGACTGAGCTAGCGTTACATGCATTTTCGGAACCGGGTGATGCTCTTAAGCAATTGTGTGCATCCTATGGCACCAGCGTCCCGACGCCAGGTGACATTGTAGGGCATATGCCCATTTCGCGCCTGGTGGACTTCATGTCTGAATCGGAGATGGGTCCCGGCGTCTATTGTTCTCTGGCACCTGAAGTTCGAGTGAACCTCATCGCGCACATGGATGTTCAAGGGCTGGCCAATATGTTTGCCCGGTTGGGAGATTGGCTAGCTGAGTGCGTGTGGACCATGATGATGATAGATCAATCGCAGCCCTTTCGGCCGCCCCTGGCATGCCGATTTATTGCAGTGGCGTTGAGGGTTTCAGGGGTTGACTCTGATAGTGTCTTGAATCGCATTCCCCGAGAATATGCTGCGGCCTTGTGGGATTCAATCTGGTCCTATGATGCGGCTCAAGAAATTGGAGGACTGAAGGGAGAGGAGGCTTATCAGAGGTTCTCGGCAGTTCCAGATTCGTACAAGTCGCAGGTTGCGTGGCACCTCTCGGGAGAGGTGCGTGCCGCAATGATTGATTTCCTGGAATCCAAACGATGGAAAAACGCGATGCGTGAACGCGATCTCAAAACATTGAGCGATGAGCATCGGTGGCACCGCTTCCCAGATCCCCTCCGGTGAGCAGCTAATGGCTACTGCGTAGGCGAGATAGGTAACAAGGTCGACGTAGCGGCTATGGGGTGGCGCTGCTGTGGTGCGAGTGGTCATGGCCCCGTAAGCTTCCGGTGCGTCGGGCAGTCTGTGGACCTGCCCGGTAAAGCATGACGTTGGGGCCATGATTTGCGAGGCTCGCGCCAAAGTGGCTGCCTAAAGCCGTGGAGCCGACCGCCCCAGCCACGACGTACCCCTTCTCTGACGGCAAGCGGCTGATTGCTGTGCGCGCGGCACGGGCGCCGGCCGGGCTGGAGCGGGGCGGAGACAGGAGCGCAGGCCCGGCCGGGGGCCGGGCCGCGCGCGGTGAGCGGAGCGAGCCGCCTTGAACCAGTAGAGAAAGTTGTAACTCACTGGCTGGGCTCGGCACGTTGGTCAGCTCTTGGGTTTTCAGTCTGTGTGATGCGGCGGCCGTGTTCGGCAGCTCGTAGCAGTGACTGGGCTACCCGTTCGGCGTCGTCGGGGTGCAGGTAGATCTCTTGGGTCCACAACACTGCCAGTCGCACCGTGCCGTTCAGCAGGTTGGTTGCTACGTCCACCTCGACGCCGTTGCCCGTGGTGTCAGTGACTTTCAGGTCCAGGTCGCTGCTGTAGGCGCTCATGTAGCTGAGCATGCATGAGGCCCGGCTTCAGGTGCGAGGCCGGGCCTTCAACATCAACTGGGGTGGGTCCCCGGAGGTTGGGGTTTGAAGTCGTGGGCACGTCGGGAGTTCTCTGCCTGTGCGGTGTGCGAGCGGCAGGTAGGTCACTGGTCGGATGGTCCAAGTGACGCGGGTGGCGGCGTGTGTGACTGAAACCGTGCAGGGCTCCGACCGTAGTGGGGCTCGCCTGGTCTCGGCGCGGCCGTCGTGCAGCCATTCCCATGCCTCGTCGGAAGCGTCCGAGTCCAATGCCGGCGAGACGGTACGGAGAGCGACCGCGACCCATCGGTCGGCCTGTGGTGCCGAATAGGCGTCGAAGGATGCCAGGAGTGCTGGCCCCTGCGCCTCGGTGAGGTCTTCCGTCCAGCATTCACACCAGAAGCCGCGGCGGGTATTGGAGGTCAGCACGGATGACCTCCCCGTCGAGCGTCCGCGTACAGCTCCGCGGTGACCGTGTGGCCCTGGTCGGTGTCGTGGACGACGACCCGGTGGGCAATGGCGCTGACCATGCCCAGTCCTCGGCCGTGCTCGGCGTCCTGGTCCTGGTGCTCGACCTTGGGGGCCGTGTCCGTGCCGCCGTCGTCCGTGACAGACACCGCGACCACCTGGGCCGAGACCGCGACGGCCAGGTGGAAGCTGCCGTACTCCCGGCCGCTGGCCGTGTGGAGGATCGCGTTCGCGCTCAGCTCGCTCACGATCAGTTCGGCGTCTTCGGCTAAGGGAGAGCCGCGCAGGATGTCGCGGGTCCACCGGCGGGCCCGGCTCACTTCTTCGGGGAAGCCTGGGCAACTCAGTCCCCAGACCCGAGCTGTACTCGTATACTCGTGCATACAAGTTCCTTCATGCTGGTAGGCCGCCATGTGCAGCGGGTTCGGGCTAGACGAGTTTCACGCCGTCGTGGGCGCGGACGGCCGGCGGGGTCGTAGCGTCGAGTGCGTCGAGCACGCGTATCGCGTACGCCTCATCGGCAAGCTCGGTGACCTCTTCGCGGGTGGCCCAGCGCAGTGCGCGGGTCTCGTCACCGGTGGTGGGCACACCGTCGGCGGCTTCGCGGCGGAAGACCAGCGAGACGATCAGGCCCTTCATGTTCTTGTAGACGCCGGTCAGGGTCGCCGGAAGGGCGATCTTGATGCCGGTCTCTTCGAGGACTTCCCGTTGGAGGGCTTCCGGGATGGTCTCCTCGCGTTCGAGGATGCCGCCCGGCGGCTCCCACTTGCCGTTGTCCCGGCGCTGGATCAGGAGGGCCCGGCCTTGGTCGTCCACGACGACCCCGGCGACGCTCACGGAGTGCGGGCGTTCAGTGCTCATGTTCCTCGGCCCTCTCGGCTGGCTAGGCTCTCCACCGTAGCAACAGCACTCGCCCACTCGTCTAGATACCTAAAGGAGTACTCACGTGAGCCCTCTCCCTTCGGGCCTCCTCGGTGATCTCGACCCCACGAGCGATCGTGCGGTCTTCCGGCAGATCGCCGACCAGCTGCGCGAGGCCATCGACCGTGGGCGATTCCGTGAGGGCGAGAAACTGCCCTCCGAAGCCGACCTTGTCGACCACTTCGGGGTGTCCCGGATGACGGTCCGCAACGCCTTCTCCATCCTCCAGGGTGAAGGCCTGGTGCACGCCGAGCACGGCAGGGGAGTCTTCGTACGACCACGACCGCCCGTGCGGCGGCTCGCCTCCGACCGCTTCGCCCGTCGGCACAGGGAGCAGGGCAAGTCCGCGTTCATCGTGGAGGCCGACGCGGCCGGCAGTCACCCCCAGGTAGACAGCCTGGAGGTCAAGGAGGAGAAGGCCAGCCAGGACGTCTCCGCCCGGCTGGGCTCCGTGCGGCGCGTGCTGGCTCGTCGGCGCCGGTACCTGCTCGACGGGCGGCCAGTGGAGTTCGCCACCTCCTACCTCCCGCTCGACATCGCCCGCGGAACCCCCATCGCCGAACCCAACCCCGGGCCCGGAGGTATCTACGCCCGCCTGGAAGAGCTGGGCCACCGCCTCGACCACTTCGAGGAAGAGATCCGCGCCCGGATGCCCTCGCCGACTGAGGTCAAAACACTCCGGCTGGCCGCCGGCGTCCCGGTCATCCATCTCATCCGGACCGCCTTCGACACCGAGGGTCGTGCCGTGGAGGTCTGCGACACGGTGATGGCGGCGGACGCCTACGTCCTCTCGTACCAGCTTCCGGCAACCTGATCGTCACGATTCGCGGTGGTGCGCGGGGACGTTCTCCCGAACTCGTACACCCCAACACGCTTACTCGTATAGACGAGTGGGCGAGTTGTGGGGCAAGGTGACTCCGCGATCCCGATCAAGGGGTTCGCAGAACCCATCTTGTATAGACGAGTAGATAGGAGTGTGTCTTGCGCACCATCCGCGTGGAGACCTCCGGCGCCACGATCCTGCTCACCGAGGCGCCTGAGCCCAAGGTCCGCGACCGGCAGACCGGCGAGATCGCCAAGGACGCCAACAGCGGTGAGGCGCTGATGACCATCGGCGTCGTCTACATCGAGGACGGCGAGTCGTCGCTCATCAAGGTCACCGTCCCGGAGGGCGGCATCTCCGAGGGGCTGACCCTGGGGGCGCCGGTCTCGCTGCCGGGCCTCGTCGCCCGGCCGTGGGAGTCCGTCTTCAACGGCCAGCAGCGCCACGGCATCGCCTACCGCGCTGCCGCCGTCACTCCGGCCGCATTCCCGGCCACGACCGGGGCCGCCGCCTGATGTCCGACCTGACGACGCTTTTCGAAGTGGGTGGTCCTGTCGCCGCACTCGGCGGCGGGGCCGCCTACGCCCGGGCCAAGCACCCGGCGGCGTACTGGTCCACGGTCGGCCTGCCGGTGTCCACCGTCCGGCTGCTCAGCTCGTACGGCTCGGTCATGGAGGCATGCGGCCTGACGGTGGCACCCTCCCGGCTGCGGGTGCTCGCCGTGAAGGCCATGACACAGCGCGAGATACGGCCCGTACCGCCGCGCCGGGGCCTCATCCGGCCCACCACGACCGGGCTGCGGATACGCCTCCGCCTGGCGCCGGGCCAGGAACCCGCCGACGTCGCCGCCTCCGCCGAACGGCTGCGGCACGCCTGGGGCGTTCACGCCGTGTACGTCACGACCGTCAAGCCGGGGGTCGTCGAGCTGCGGCTCGTCGGCTATGACGTCTTACGGCGGGTGTGTATGCCGCGCAAGGTCGCAGGCAGCTTCCTCAAGGTGCCGGTCGCACTGCGAGAGGACGCCATGCCGTTCATACGCGACTACCGCACCATTCCCCACCAGCTCACCCTAGGCGCGACCCTGTCCGGCAAGTCCATGTACCTGCGCCACCTCATCGCCGGACTCGCCCCTCAGCCGGTCGCCCTCGTCGGGATCGACTGCAAGCGGGGCGTCGAGCTGGCTCCCTTCGCACCCCGGCTCTCCGCACTCGCCACCGACCCGGAACAGGCGGCTGAACTCCTGCCCGTACTGGTCAAGGAAATGGAGGACCGATACGACCTGATCAAGGTCCGGCAGGGCATCGCCCCCGGCACCCCGGACGAGGAAATCACCTCTGACATCTGGGGCCTGCCCGAGCACGAACGCCCGGTGCCGGTAGTGCTGTTCGTGGACGAGGTGGCCGAACTCTTCATGATCGCCACCAGGAAGGACGAGGAACGGCGCGACGAGATGGTCACGCAGCTCATCCGCCTCGCCCAGCTCGGCCGCGCCGCCGGCATGTACCTGGAGGTGTGCGGGCAGCGCTTCGGTGCCGAACTCGGCAAGGGCGCCACCATGCTCCGCGCCCAGCTCACCGGCCGCGTCTGCCACCGGGTCAACGACGAAGCCTCAGCCAAGATGGCACTCGGCGACATCGCCTCCGAAGCGGTCATGGCCGCCTGCTCCATCGCCCCCGAACGGCCCGGCCTGGCCGTGGCCGGTGACACCTCCGGCGGCTGGTCCCGCATCCGCACGCCGTACCTCTCCCTGGGCGATGCCGCCGAGACCTGCCGCAGGTCGGCGAACCTCGTGCCCGACCTCACTGCGCTGAAGCCCTTCCGCCCTGACGTGCCTGAGCGTCCGGTCGAGAGCGCGACCCCGGTCGTCCTGCCTCACCCGGTAGCCGACTGACCTTCCCCCGCCCGACTCCGGAAGGAGCCGCATCATGCGCGCCCACCTGGCCCGCGTCGACGCGGTGCTCGTTCAAGCGCTCATCGCTGCCGCGCTGTCCTTCACCCACCTTCACGACGTCGCCGTGGCGGCCGGACAGGACGGATGGAAGGCGTGGGCCTACCCCGTCTCCGTCGACCTGTTGCTCGTCGCCGCCTGGCGTCGACTGCGCTCGGGTCATGGCAAAGCGGCGGCCTGGTGCTGGTTCGTCATCGCCCTCGCCGCCTCCCTCGGTGCCAACGTCGCCACCGCCGGCCTCCTCGACCTCGGGAACGTCCCGGCCTGGCTGCGCATCCTCGTCGCGGGCTGGCCCGCTGTCGCCTTCCTAGGCGGAACCCTCCTCGCGCACAGCACGCCCAAGACGGACCCCGCACCGGAGGTCATCAAGGACCAGGAGGACGAGTCCGAAGCCGCACCCGAACCACCCGCGCAACCCGTCATCGAGGCACCACCGCAGCACCCGCCCGTACCCGTCCCCTCCGCCCTGGTCGCCCACGCCCGCAAGGTCGCCGCCGAGCATCACGCCCGTACCGGCGCCCCGATCGACACCCCAACCCTCCGCGCCCGCCTTGGCGTCCCGGTTCCGATGGCCGAGGCCATTGCCGCCCACCTCTGAGAGGGGACCGCGTGTCTGCCAACCGCAGCTTCCGCAACGTCACCCGCATCGGCCCCGTCCAGGTCGGCACCTCCTACGACGGCCGGGGCCGTGAGAAGCACACCGCGGCCTGCACTGCCCCGCGCTGCGGCTTCTCCGCCGACTACGACAGCCGCGCTGCCGCCGAACTGGCCGCCCGCACCCACCGCTGCCCCGTCCGCTGAAAGGACCCGGACAACCGTGACCGTCAGCCTGCCGCTCGTGGTCGTCCTCGGCTTCTTCGCCTGGGGAGCGATCAAGTTCCTCGGCGTCCGCACCTGGATCGTCGTCCTGATCGCCCTGTTCGGCTTCTGGCTCTCGCACACCTTCCTCGCCCCCGCCATCGAGTCCGGCACGCGCTCCGGCGTGAGCGTCGTAAACAGCTTACATGACTAGACGAGTAGATAAGGAAAGGTCAACCGTGTCCCTGCCCAAGTACCCGGACAACCCCACCCCGCCGTCCGCCCACACCCACATCCCGACCGGCCCGGCACCGGTCCGACGCGGCCTGCCGTCGCTCCCCATCGATCAGAAGACGGTCGTGGCGGTGCTCGTCGGTGGAGTCGTCCTCACCGCGCTTCTGGCGGCCGTCGCCATCACAGCGATTTCCGTGGCCGTCGCCGCCGTCGTCTTGCGCTCCCTGGTCCGCGACCAGCACCGGCGCTGACCGGCCGGCCTGACCCGGGGCGGCCACGACACGGCCAAGCATCCGGCCGCCCCGGGCCCCTCCCTCCTGACCGATCCAGCCAGAAGGAGACCGCCATCTTTACCCGCACCACCCCGCCCCCGCTCCCGGAACTCGCAAGGCTGGCCGAACACGGCACCCTGCCCGGTATCCTCCGGCAGCTCACCGGGCTCGGCGGCTGCACCCACCCGATCCGCCTCGACGGCCACCGCACCGAGTACGGCGTCGACACCACCACCGGTGAGATCGGCCGCGTCCTCCACCACCTCGACTCGGCCACTCTCCCGGCCGGCCAACTCCTCGTGCGCTGCAACAACCGCCGCACCACCCGCTGCCCGGCCTGCGCAGAGGTCTACCGCCGCGACACCTTCCATCTGATCACCGCCGGACTGCGTGGTGGCAAGGGCACCCCGGAACACGTCGCCGCCCATCCCCGCGTCTTCGCCACGTTCACCGCCCCCGGCTTCGGCCCGGTGCACAACCGCCGCACCGACGGCCGCCCCTGTCGCTGCGGCACCCACCACGACCAGGACGACGACACCCTTGGCACCCCGCTGAACCCGGACAGCTACGACTACGAAACGGCCGTCCTCTGGAACGCCCACGCCGGACAGCTCTGGCGGCGCTTCTCGACCTACCTCCGCCGAGAGGTCGCCAAGCGTGCGGGCCTGTCACAGCGCCGGTTCCGCGACCACGCCCGCGTCTCCTTCGCCAAGGTCGCCGAGTACCAGAAGCGCGGAGCCGTCCACTTCCACGCCGTGATCCGCCTCGACGGCCCCGGCGGCGGAGACACCCCGCCCCCGCCCTGGGCAACAGCCGAACTCCTCACCGACGCCATCCGGGCCGCCACCACCAAGGTCCGCGTCGACGGCCCGGTCATCGACGGCCGCGCCCACACCTTCACCTTCGGCCGCCAACTCGACGTCCGCGCGATCCGCTCCGCCGACTTCAATGACGACCAGGAGCTGACCGAGCGGGCCGTAGCGGCGTACATCGCCAAGTACGCCACCAAGGGCGCCGAGACCGCCACGGGCGCCCTTGACCGCCCACTTAAGTTCGCCGCCGAACTCGCCCAACTCGACATCAGCGACCACGCCCGCCGCCTCATCCGAACCGCCTGGAGCCTCGGCGCACGCAAAGACTTGGAACACCTCCGCCTGCGCGCCTGGGCACACATGCTCGGCTTCTGCGGCCACTTCTCCACCAAGTCCCGCCGCTACTCCACCACCCTCGGCGCCCTCCGCGACGCCCGCGCCGAATGGCGCCGCGCACAAGCGACAGCACCCAACGGCCCGGAGACCGAGACGACGTACGTCCTCGCCCACTGGGTGTTTGCCGCCACCGGCCTGTCCGACACCGAAGTCTGGCTTGCCGCATCCCTCGAACCCGCCCCCGGAACGGAAGGAGAGCCAACCCGTGGATAACCGGCGCCTCGCCGTTGCGGACGTGTCGACCGCACGGCGGGTTCTGCCCGAGCGATACCTCACGCCGGAAGACCTGGTGACGATGTTCGACCTTCCCAGCGTCGAGACCGTCTACCAGTGGCGGCGCAAGCGCACCGGTCCTCGCGGATTCCGAGTCGGTCGGCACCTTCGGTTCGACCCGGTGGATGTGCGGGCGTGGGTGGACTCCCAGCGCGAAGGGGTCGCCGCCTGATGGCTGGGCACATTCAAGACCGCTGGTACAAGACTGAGGTCGGGTCGGACGGCAAGACACGCAAGGTCAGGACCGACCGGTACGGCACGGGGATGCGCTACCGCGCCCGCTTCATCGGCCCGGACGGCACCGAGAAGTCCAAGAGCTTCCCCGACCGTCAGAAGCGGCTCGCCGAGCAGTGGCTCTCGCAGGTCGAGGCGGATATGGCACGCGGGCAGTACATCGATCCGCAGGCCGGCCGCCTCACTGTGAGGCAGCACGCCGAACGGTGGCTGGCGTCGCTCACCATGGACCCCGGCACCTTCGTGGGCACCGAGCAGCGCATCCGCCTACACGTACTGCCCTACCTGGGCAGCTGCACACTGGGCTCACTCCGGCCGACGCACATCCGCGAGTGGCTGCGGAAGCTGCATGACGGGGGAGTGGCACCCGCCTATCAGCGGGTGATCTTCGCCAATCTCTCCACCATGCTGACAGCGGCTGTGGACGACCGTCTGATCCCTGAAAACCCCTGCCGGTCGTCATCTGTCCGCGCGCCGAAGCTCGACCCTCGTCGGGTCGTTCCTTGGCAGCGCGAGCGTGTCCTCGCGGTCCGCTCGGCGCTGTCCGCGCAGTACCGGCCCATGGTGGACCTCGCCGGTGGATGCGGCTTACGCCAGGGTGAGGTCCTGGGCCTGGCGGTGGAAGATGTGGACTTCAGCGACGGCGTGATTCACGTCGTGCGGCAGGTCAAGCTGATCCGCAACCGGCCGGTGTTCGCGCCGCCCAAGGGGGCCAAGGAGCGGACCGTCCCGCTGCCCGAGAGCGTCGCTCAATCGATCGAGGAGCACATCAGCCAGTATCCGCCGGCCTCCGTGACGCTGCCTTGGCGCGCTGTCGATGGAGCACCGGTGACTGCTTCTCTGATCTTCCACAGGGACCAGGGCCGCCCGATCAACCGCAACGACTTCAACCGCGGGGCCTGGCGTCCAGCCCTCGACGCAGCGGGCGTCCCTCTCGGCCGGGCGAGCGGAATGCACGCGCTGAGGCACTTCTATGCCTCCGTCCTCCTAGATGCGGGCGAGAGCATCAAGGCTCTCTCCGAGTACCTGGGCCACCATGACCCGGGCTTCACCCTCCGGACGTACACCCACCTGATGCCCAGCAGCGAGAAGCGGACCCGGGAGGCGGTGAACCGAGCCTTCGCGGACGGCCCGGACACGGATGACGGCCCCACGACGGCCCAGGGGGAGTGACGATGCGGGAAACCGCCTGGTCACGGGGCACATCACCTGACTTGCCGGTCTACTGATCACGGGCCTCGCCCACCAGCGAGGCTGACGAAGCCCACGGCTCTGACCAGCTCGGACGCCGTGGGCTTCTGCCGTTGCCGGTCGGCGTCGGCCGCCCAGTAGCATCCCGGCATCGAAGGGGGCGGTCATGGCGCTGGGTCGTAAGGGAGCACGGCGCATAGTCGTCGACGGCACGGTCTACCGCTGGCGGCTGCGCGGCAGACCCGCCTACAGTCAGGCCCTCTGCTGGTCGCCGTGCACGTACGCCGTGGAGCATGCGGATCGTCCCGGGACGACGCTTGTTGTCACGACGAACCAGCCTCACCCTGGCAACTGGCTCGGGAGCCTGGGCAACCCGGTACTGCCGTCCGATGTCGCCGATGCCGTCGCAACCGCCCTGCGACAGGGGTGGGTGCCCACTCGCCCGGGCTCACCGTTTCGGCTCGACCGGTCCGCCGGCTTCTCCCCCTGCTGAGTCAGGAGCAGACCTTGCCGTTCTTCGGCACGGTGCCGTTCAGCAGGTAGGTGTTGACCGTCGAGTCGACGCAGTCGCTCCCGTTGCCGTACGCCCCGTGTCCCTCGCCCTTCCAGGTGAGTTGGACGCCCACGCCCCGGCCCAGTTCCTCGGCCATCCTGCGGGTGCCCTCGTACGGGGTGGCGGGGTCGCCGGTGGTGCCGATCAGCAGGATCGGCGCTGCTCCCGGTGCGCTGACCTCCGGAGTGTCGTACTGGCCCGGCACCGGCCAGTCGTGGCACCAGCCGGCCGTGTCCCAGCCCAGGTAGTCCCCGAACACCGGTGAGATCCGCCGGAACTCCGCCAGCCGCCGCTTCGTCTCGGCGAGGGCCGGCCGCTGCTTCTCGTCCAGGCACGATATGGCCCGCTGGGCGTGGGACATCGTGCCGTAACGGCCCGAGGGATCCCGGTCGTTGTACTGGTCGGCGAGTGCCAGCAGCCCCGAACCGTCGCCCTTCCCGGCGGACGTGAGGGCGCTGGTCAGCCTCGGCCACATCGACTCGCTGTACAGCGGCAGGATGATCCCGGTGACCGCGAGCGTCTGGGTGAGCTTGCGTCCGGACGACGTCGGCAGCGGCTGGGCGTCGAGCCGGGTCAGCAGGTCGGCGATCTTCCGGGAGCCCTGCTCGGGGTCCTGGCCGGTGGACTTGAGGTAGTCGTCCAGGGCCCGCTGGAAGCCGCGGGCCTGGTTCTGGGCGTGGCCCACCGTGTCCGCGGTCGGGTCGACCACCGCGTCGAGCACCAGCCGGCCCACTCGCCGCGGGAACAAGTGGGCGTAGACGCCGCCGAGTTCGGTGCCGTAGGACATGCCGAAGTAGTGCAGCCTGTCGTCGCCGAGGACCTGGCGCATCAGGTCCATGTCGCGGGCGGTGTCGGTGGTGGACACATGGGCCAGCAGCGGCCCGGCGGCCTGCCGGCAGCCCTTGCCGAAGTCGGCGGCGTCCTGGAGGTACGCCTTCTCCTCGGCCGGGGTGTCCGGTGTGGCGTCCACCGACTCGGCGGCCTCGATCTCCCGGTCGCCGCGGCAGCGGACGCCCTGGCTCGCGCCGACCCCGCGGGGGTCCCAGCTCACCAGGTCGTAGCGCTTGTGGAGGGCGGAGACGGAGGTCGCGAAGTACGGCATCGACGCCACGCCCGAGCCGCCGGGTCCGCCGAAGTTGAACACCAGTGAGCCGATGCGGTCGCCGCCGGTCGCGCGGGAGCGGATGAGGGCGAGACCGATCGTCCTGCCGTCCGGCCGGGACCAGTCCAGCGGCACCTTGAGCGTCGCGCACCGCCACGCGTCGCCCGGTGCGGAGGAGCCTCCGGTGGCCTTGCAGCGCCGCCAGTCGAGGCGCTGAGAGGTGAGGGAGGCCGGAAGGGCCGTCGGTACGGCCGGAGAGCGCGACGCCGACGGGGCAGCCGAGCCGCTCCCCTTGCCCTCGTCCCTGCCGCCGTCCCCGTCGGACGAGCCGCCGCAGCCGGCCAGCAGCAGCCCTGCCGCCACCGCGGCCGTCCACCGCAGGAACCGCATCATCCGCACCACCCCCGTGACAGGCCCGCCGCATCGTGCCGCGCCGGGCGTTCAGGCCATGGTAGGCGCCCCGGGCCCGCCGCGCGTCAGCCTGTGGATAACCTTCTGACCTGCTATTTCTTCCGTCTGTGGCCGAGTCTTGTCGGGGGCCTGTCAGGAGCGGACGGTGCCGCAGTCAGGAGCAGACGGTGCCGCCCCTCGGCAGCTTCCCGTCCAGCAGGTAGCCGTTCACCGCGCCCTGCACGCACTTGTTCTTGCTGTCGTACGCGCCGTGCCCCTGGCCCTTGTACGTCAGCTCGATGCCGACGCCCTTGCCGAGCGCGCCCACCATCTTCCTCGCGCCCTCGTACGGCGTGGCCGGGTCGCCGGTGTTGCCGATGACGAGGATGGGCGCCGCCCCCGGCGCGCTGACGTCGGGATGGTCGGCCGCGCCCGGCACCGCCCAGTCGGTGCAGCTGACCATGCCCCAGGCCAGGTACTCCCCGAACAGCGGGGAGGCCGCGCGGAACTCGGGCAGCTTCTGCAGGACGTGGTCCGTGGTGTAGCGGGGTTTCTCGTCGGAGCAGTTGATCGCGAGGTTCGCCGCGGTGAGGTTGCTGTACTCGCCGTTCTCGTTGCGGCCGTTCATCGAGTCGGACAGCAGCATCAGGATCTTCCCGTCGCCGTCGTACGCCTCCTCCAGCCCCTCGGTGAGGTACTCCCAGAAGTCCTTGGAGTACAGGGACTGCGCGATGCCGCTGGTGGCGGCGGTCTGGGTCAGCTCGCGCGGGAAGATCCCCGGGATCGGCTTCTTCTCCAGGTCGGCGAGGAGTTTCGCGATCCGGTCCTTCACCTCCTGCTCGGTGTCGCCGATCGGGCAGTCGGTGGTCTTGGAGGTGCAGTCCTTCGCGAAGTTGTCGAGGGCGAGCTGGAAGCCCTTGGCCTGGCCGAGGGCGCTCTGCTCCGGGGTCTGCGTGGGGTCCACGACGGCGTCGAAGACGGCCCGGCCGACGTTCTTCGGGAAGAGGTGGGCGTAGACGCCTCCGAGTTCGGTGCCGTAGGAGATGCCGAAATAGTGCAGTTTCCTGTCGCCGAGGACCTGGCGCATCAGGTCCATGTCGCGGGCCGCGTCCGTGGTGCGCACATGCGGCAGGATCTTCTCGGAGTTCTTCTCGCAGGCCGCGTTGAACCGCTTGGTGCGCTCCAGGAGCTGGGTGCGTTCGGCGCCGTCCTCGGGGGTCGCGTCCTGCTGGAAGTACTCGTCCAGCTGGGCGTCGCTCTCGCACTCGACCGGGGCGCTGCGGCCGACCCCGCGCGGGTCGAAGCTGACCAGGTCGTAGCGGGTGTGCAGGGCGCCGTAGTCCGCGCCGAACGCGGGCAGCGTGGTGACGCCGCTGCCGCCCGGGCCGCCGAAGTTGAACACGAGCGAGCCGATCCGCTTGTTCGCCGGACCGCTGGCCTCGGCGCGGATCAGGGCGATGCCGATCGTGTCGCCCTTCGGCCTGCTCCAGTCCAGCGGCGCCCGCATGGTGGCGCACTGCCACTTGGTGCCGTTCGGCAGCGGCGACGGGGCGCTGCCGCCGCCCTCCGCCTCGGACGGGGCCGGGCAGTCCTTCCAGTCCAGCTTCTGCGCCGTGAGATCCTCGTCCTTCGCGCCGTCGCCGCAGCCGGCCAGTACGGCCGAGAGCAGCACAGCGGTGGTGGTCAGCGCGACGGCGCGCAGCCGGGAGGAGTTCGCCATACTCCCATCGTGCGGGCGTGCGCGCCGGGGCGCGCGGGACGCGGGCCGTACGAGGTACGCCCCCCGAGGGGCGCTCGCGGCGGCGCTGTCACAGGGCTCCCTTGCGGGTGAGGTGGTTGAAGGCCAGCCAGCCCGGCAGGACCGGCAGCCACAGGGTCAGCAGCCGGAACAGCAGGACGGCCGGGGCGGCGACCTCCTTGGGCAGGCCCACGGCGATCAGACCGACGGTGAGGGTCGCCTCGACCGCGCCCACGCCACCGGGGGTGGGCGCCGCGGAGCCGAGCGCGTTGCCGGCGAGGAAGACGACGGCGACGCTGGCGATGCTCAGCGACACCGTTCCGTCACCGAAGGCCCGGATGGAGGCGTCCAGGCACATCACGAAGCAGGCGGTCAGCAGCAGCATGCCGCCGATGCCGGTGATGAGTTTCTGGGGCCGCTGCAGCACGTCGAGCATGCGCGGTACGACACCCGCGAACAGCGACCTCACGCGCGTGACGACGAATTTCCGCAGGAACGGCACGGAGGTGACCACGAGGACCAGCACCGCCACGGTCAGCAGGCCCGCGATGACCGTCCGGGACGGCGACAGCGACGGCGTCTTCTCGGTGCCGGTCAGATAGCCGAAGGACAGCAGCATCAGGATGTGGCAGCCGAGCCCGAACAGCTGGGAGGCGCCGACACTCGCCACCGCGAGCCCGGGGCGTACGCCGGCGCGTTGCAGGAAGCGGGTGTTGAGGGCCACACCGCCGACCGCGGCCGGTGCCACGATCTTCACGAACGACCCGGCGACCTGCGCCGCCACGGTCCGCGGGAACGGCACCCGTTCCGGCACGAACCCCAGCAGGGCCATCGCCGCGGCGACGTAGCTGAGCGCGGAGAACAGCACCGCGGCGATCACCCAGCCCCACTGGGCCTGCGCGAACAGCGTGCCGAACTCGATGTGGGTGAGCTGCGTCAGCAGGTAGTACGCGCCGATCGCACCGGCGATGAAGCTGATCAGCGTGCGCGGGCGGACCCGCTCCAGCCGGGCCGGCTCCACGGGCGCCTGGGGCCTGATCCGCAGCACCTCGTGCCGGATCTGGGTGAGCAGATCCTCCTCGCGGGCCTCTTCGAGGGCTTCGTCTATGGCCCGCTTCTCCGCGCGCTGCTCGGCGCGGACCGTCTTCTTGTCGGGCTTCTCCAGGGCGGGCGCGGCCGTCTCGGACGCCTCCTCCAGGCGGGCC
The DNA here is from genome assembly GCF_002155905.1 of Streptomyces tricolor. Lineage (GTDB taxonomy): Bacteria > Actinomycetota > Actinomycetes > Streptomycetales > Streptomycetaceae > Streptomyces > Streptomyces tricolor. The sequence continues at coordinate 23,381 of NZ_MUMF01000247.1, forward strand.
AGCTTGGCCTGCCGGGAGGCTTCCAGCACCGCCTCGCGTTCGCGCTGGGCCCGCTCCCGGGCCAGCCGGCGCAGCGTCGCGCGCGTGGAGCGCGTCAGCGCGATCGGCTGGAGCATCGGCAGACAGTCGGCGACCGCGTCGGGGCCGAGCACCGCGACGGCCGAGGCCACCGCCCGCTCGGCGCCCACCCGCAGACCCAGCGTGGTGACCAGCTGGGCGACGTCCATGCGCAGCAGCAGCTCGCCGGCCGCGATCTCGCCGCCGCGCAGCTCGGTGAGGATCACCCTGCCGGAACGATCCACCAGAATCGCGTCCCCGGCCAGCCTGCGGTGCGCGATGCGCCGCGACTGCAGCGCCCGCACCTGGTGCCAGGTGTTGTGCAGCAGCTCGTCGGTGATCTCCTCGTCGGCCAGCGAGTCCAGCGTGCGCCCGCCGGTGTGCTCGTAGACGAGCATGACCGCGTCCGGGCCCAGCTCGGAGGTGGCGATCAGCTTGGGCGCGTTGGCGCCCGCCGCGATCGCCGCGTACGCCAGCAGCGCCTCCTGCTCCAGGGCCTGGCGCAGCGACTGGAGGCTGGAGCGGGTGGCGAAGCCGCGCAGCGTCAGATTGCGCCACGCGCGGTAGAAGAAGCCCTGCGCCTGCTGCTCCCGGTCCACGACCGTGACGTCCAGCGGCGGGCCGTCCTCCAGGGTGACGAAGTAGCGCCGGCCCCGGTCGCCGTTCTCCGTCTCCACGGCCTCCTCACGGGCCGTGGAGACCGGGTGGAAGCCGACGTGCCTGAGGCCCGCCATCAGGGTCTGGCCGGTCGGGCGGACGTTGGGCGAGCCGACCGCGTACAGGGTGCCGTAGGCGACGCTCCAGCCGATCAGGACCGTCAGGATGATCGAGAAGGGGGTCGTGTAGCCGGTGACCAGCATCGAGAACGCGTCGAGCAGCAGCACGATCCACAGCACCGCGCGCCATCGGGGCCTGCGCGACATGCCGACGGCCGTCATATAGGCGATGACGGGCGCCAGATAGCCATGCACCGGGTCGGTCAGGGCGTGGATGTCGCCCGGCGAGGGCTGGGTGAGCGCCTCCTGGATCGAGTCCGGGGCGGCCCGGGCGACCCACAGGTCGGTGGCGAGCGTCACGCCGTGGGCCAGGACGGCCGCGAGGACGCCGTCGGCGATGCGCAGCCCGTCCCGTTTGATCAGCCGTTCGATCGCGAAGGCGACCGGCACCAGCAGGATCGCGATGCTGGACGCCAGCCCTGCGATCTTGATCAGCAGGTCCGGGGCCTGCCCGGTGCCCTTGTTGATGTCCTGTTCGAGGCCCGAGGTGGTGCCGTGCGCGAACGCGGCGACCGCGAGCAGCACCACGATGGCGAGCACGCCCACCAGAAGCCGCATGAGGTCGGACGGACGGTGCACGCGCGCGGGGAGGAGCGGTTCGTCGCCCTCCACCTGCTCGGCGTGCGGGTCGTCGTCTGCGCACGGCGGGTGGTCCGGGGGCCGGTGCCCGGGGCCGAAGGCCCCTTCGCCCGCCTCGCCGCCACGCGCGCGCGTGGCGGCGTTCTCGTGAGCCTCGGTGTCGTGCGGCTCGGTGCCGTGCGCCTCGGGGTCGCCTCCTCCCGGACGCGTGCCGTCGTCCGTGCGCGGACCGGTGTCTTCCTGATGCGCGCCGGTGCCGCTCTCGCCCGCGCGGGCGGTACCGGGGCGCGCGGAGGCGTCAGGGGTGCCCGCCGCTCCTTCGGGGTGCACACCCTGCTCCTTCATGGTCTCTTCTTGGTCTCGTATCACCAGTCACCGCCCGCACGATGGTGGCATGCCCCGCCGGTGCGCGCGGGCATCAGGGTGCGGATGCGCGGGCGCACAGTCTGCCCGAAGGACCGTCCGGGGGCGAGAGGACCGCTCCCCGCGCACCCGGCCGGAACCCCGGCGGGGTGCGGCAGGATGGGGGGAATGAGCGAGCAGAGCCCTCCCGAAGACGCCCGCGCGGGGTACGCGGACGCGTTGCCGGAGTACGCCGAGCGGGTCCTGGACGTCGCCGAGCGGATTCCACCGGGCCGGGTCATGACGTACGGCGATGTCGCCGAGTGGCTGGAGGAGGGAGGACCGCGCCAGGTGGGCCGGGTGATGGCCCTCTACGGCGGTGCGGTCCCGTGGTGGCGCGTCGTCCGCGCCGACGGTGTGCTGCTGCCCGGACACGAACTGCGCGCGCTCGCCCACTACCGCGCGGAGGGCACCCCGCTGAAGCAGGCGGGCAGGATCACCGAGGGCCATCTGCCGCGGCTCGACATGCGACGGGCCCGGTGGGACGGTGGCGCGGACGCGGAGGGTCACACCTGACAGCTTCCGCCATCGGATGCCGCCACGGCAGACCTGTGGCCCTTTCGGGCGACACGGGGGACGTCCGCGGCATGCCGTACGTTCGTGAGGTGTGGGACGCGCGTGGCGCGAGCGCCGCGAGGGAAGACCCGGAAGCTCTGCTTCCGTCCGGAGCGGCGGCGTAGCGTCGGCAACACGTGTCCCCCTCACCCCGCGGCCACCGCCTCGCGCGCGTGACCGCCTGCCCGCCAGCACAACCACCAGGACCGGCCGATCACGTGAGCCCCTCTTCCTCCACCAGGCGCCTGCCGCACCCTCCGGTGCGGCAGGGGAGCCGTGGCGCTTACCGACTGGTCCGTACCCCGCCGGCCGTCGTGGACCCCCCTCGTCTGGACGCGGCGCAGCGCGCCGTGGTTGACCACCGCGGCGGACCCCTGCTCGTCCTGGCCGGCCCGGGCACCGGCAAGACCACCACCCTGGTCGAGTCCGTCGCCGCGCGGATCGCCCGCGGCGGCGACCCCGAGCGGATCCTCGTGCTCACGTTCAGCCGGAAGGCCGCCGTCGACCTGCGCGACCGCATGGCCCTGCGCATGGGCGCCGCCCGCGCGCCCAGGGCGACCACCTTCCACTCGTACTGCTACGCGCTGGTCCGCGCCCACCAGGACAGCGGCCGGTTCACCGAACCGCTGCGCCTGCTCTCCGGCCCCGAGCAGGACGTCACCGTCCGCGAGCTGCTCGCCGGCCAGCCGGAGCTGGAGCGGCTCGGCCTGACCCATGTGCGCTGGCCGGACGAACTGCGCGCCTGCCTGACCACGCGCGGCTTCGCCGACGAGGTCCGCGCCGTCCTCGCCCGCAGCCGCGAGCTGGGCCTCGGCCCGGACGCCCTGGACGCCTTCGCGCGCCGCATCGGCCGCCCCGACTGGCGGGCGGCGGCCGCGTTCCTCGCCGAGTACCTCGACACCCTCGACCTCCAGGGCGTGCTCGACTACGCCGAACTGGTCCACCGCGCGGTCCTGCTCGCCCGCCGCCCGGAGACCGCGGCCCGGCTCGCGGCCCGGTACGACGCCGTGTACGTCGACGAGTACCAGGACACCGACCCCGCCCAGGTCCGGCTCCTGCGCGCGCTGGCCGGCGACGGGCGCACCCTGGTCGCCTTCGGCGACCCCGACCAGTCGATCTACGCCTTCCGGGGCGCCGACGTGAACGGCATCCTCGACTTCCCGGCCGCCTTCCCGCGCGCGGACGGCCGCCCCGCCCCCGTCGAGGTGCTGCGCACCTCCCGCCGCTCCGGCGCCGCCCTGCTCGCCGCGACCCGCATGATCACCCGGCGGATGCCGGTGCCCCGGCTGCCCGCCGACAAGGTCCGCGCCCACCGCGAGCCGGCCGCCGTACGCGACGGCGGCCGGGTCGAGGTCCACACCTACCCCACGCCCGGCGCCGAACTGGACAACATCGCGGACCTGCTGCGCCGCGCGCACCTGGAGGACGGCATCCCCTGGAGCGACATGGCCGTCCTGGTGCGCGCCGGCTCCCGCCTCCCGACCCTGCGCCGGGCCCTCACCGCGGCCGGCGTCCCCCTGGACATCGACGGCGACGACCTGCCCCTGCGGCACGAGCCCGCGGTGGCGCCCCTGCTCACGGCCCTCCGCGCGGTCGCCACGGCGGAGACACGGAACCGCGAGGAGCCGCCGGCAGCGCCGGCCGTGGAGGGCGACGCCGCACCGCAGGAACCGGCCGCATCGCCGGCCGCAGAAGGCGACGCGGCACCGGGAGAGCCGTCGGCCGTCGAGGGTGACGCGGCACCGGAGAAGCCGCCGGCGGTGTCGGCCGCGGAAAGCGACGCGTCCCCGCAGGCAGCAGCCGCCGGCGACGCCGGACCCCGAATCCCGGACGCCTCCGCCTGCTGGCTCGACACCGAGACCGCCCTCACCCTGCTCACCTCCCCGCTCGCCGGCATGGACGCCGCCGACCTGCGCCGCCTCGGGCGCGCCCTGCGCGAGGAGGAGCGGGCCGCCGGGAACCCGCTGCCGCCCCCGTCCGACGAACTGCTCGCGCGGGCGCTCGCCGAGCCCGAGCGCCTGACCGTGCACGACCCGGCGTACGCGCGCGGGGCACAGCGCCTCGGCGCGCTGCTGCGCAAGGCCCGCGAGCGCCTCGCGGGCGGCGGCACGGCCGAGGAGGCGCTGTGGGACCTGTGGGAGGGCACGCCCTGGCCCGCACGCCTGGAGCGGGCCGCCCGACGCGGCGGCGCGGCCGGCCGCAACGCCGACCGGGACCTGGACGCCGTCTGCGCCCTGTTCGCCACCGCCGCGCGCGCGGAGGAGCGCACCGGAGGCCGTGGCGCCCTGAACTTCCTGGAGGAGATCGAGGCCGAGGACATAGCCGCCGACACGCTCGCCCGCCGCGCGGTACGGCCCGACGCCGTCCGCGTGATGACCGCGCACCGCGCCAAGGGCCTGGAGTGGCGGCTCGTCGTCGTCGCCGGAGTCCAGGAGGGCCTGTGGCCCGACCTGCGGCGCCGCGGCTCGCTGCTGGAGGCCGACCGCATCGGCCGCGACGGACTCGCCGAGCCGCTCACCCCCGCCGCGCTGCTCGCCGAGGAGCGCCGCCTGTTCTACGTCGCCGCCACACGCGCGCGTGACCGGCTCGTCGTCACCGCCGTGAAGGCACCGGCCGACGACGGCGACCAGCCGTCCCGGTTCCTGACCGAGCTGGGCGTCGAGCCCCGGGACGTCACCGGGCGCCCCCGCCGCCCGCTGTCCGTCGCCGCGCTCGTCGCCGAGCTGCGCGCCACCACCGTCGACCCGCGCGCGTCGGCCGCGCTGCGGGAGGCCGCCGCCCGCCGGCTCGCCCGGCTCGCCGCACTCGCCGACGAGGACGGCCGCCCGCTGGTGCCCTCCGCGCACCCCTACCGCTGGTGGGGCATGTTCGACCCGACCGAGAGCAAGGTGCCGCTGCGCCACCGCGACCAGCCCGTGGTGCTCTCCGGCAGCGCCCTCGACCAGCTCGCGAACACCTGCGCGCTGCAATGGTTCCTGGGCCGCGAGGTGAAGGCCGACGCCCCCGCCACCACCGCACAGGGCTTCGGCAACGTCGTCCACGTCCTCGCCGACGAGGTCGCCTCCGGCCGCACCCCCGCCGACCTCGACGTCCTCATGGAGCGCCTCGATTCCGTGTGGAACGCGCTCGCCTTCGACGCGCCCTGGAAGTCGCGGCAGGAGAAGGACAACGCGCGCGTGGCGCTCGAACGCTTCCTGAACTGGCACGTCCTGGACCGGGCCGGCCGCACCCCGGTGGCCAGCGAGCAGGACTTCGACGTCACCCTCGAAGCGGGCGACTACCAGGTCCGCATCCGGGGCCAGATCGACCGCGTGGAGACGGACGCCGAGGGCCGGGCCTACGTCGTCGACTTCAAGACCGGCAAGCAGGCGCCCACCGCGCGCGAGGTGGAGCGGCACCCGCAGCTCGCCGTCTACCAGCTCGCCGTCCGCGAAGGCGCCGTCGACACGGCCTTCGACGGCGTACGCCCCGAACCGGGCGGCGCCGAACTGGTCCACCTCCGGCAGGGCGCCGCCAAGCGCGACGGGGGCGAGGCCCTGCCCAAGGTGCAGACCCAGGAGCCGCCGGCGGGGGAGTGGGTCGGCGAGCTGCTGGCCACCGCCGCCGGAAAGGTCCTCGACGAGCGGTTCACACCGAGCACCGGCCAGCACTGCACCCACTGCGCGTTCCGCGCCTCCTGCAGCGCCCGTCCGGAGGGCCGGCACGTGGTCGAGTGAGGCGCCCGCGCCGCGCGTGACGTACCGCACCCCACGCGCTGACCTGCACTTCTTCCGCCCCGGGCGACCGATTCGTCCTCGACTGTCAGTGCCCGCCGCTAGCCTCTTTCGACATGTCCGCCCGTATCACCGACCCCGAGCAGCTCAAAGAGCTCCTCGGCATCCCGTTCACCCCGGAGCAGACGGCCTGCATCACCGCGCCGCCCGCCCCGCAGGTGATCGTGGCCGGCGCCGGGTCGGGCAAGACCACCGTGATGGCGGCCCGCGTGGTCTGGCTCGTCGGCACCGGACAGGTCGCCCCGGACCAGGTCCTCGGCCTGACCTTCACCAACAAGGCCGCCGGCGAGCTGGCCGAACGCGTCCGCAAGGCACTGATCAAGGCCGGCGTCACCGATCCCGACGCCCTCCCGGCACCCGGCCACCACCCCGCGACGACGGCGCTTCGCGCCGACACCGCCTGGCCGGACCCCGACAACCCGCCGGGCGAGCCCGTCATCTCGACGTACCACGCCTTCGCCGGCCGGCTGCTCACCGACCACGGCCTGCGCATCGGCCTGGAACCCACCTCGCGGCTGCTGGCCGACGCCACCCGCTACCAGCTCGCCGCGCGCGTGCTGCGCGAGGCCCCCGGCCCCTACCCGGCACTGACCCGCTCCTTCGCCGACCTGGTCAGCGACCTGCTCGCCCTCGACTCCGAACTCGCCGAACACCTCGTCGACCCGGAGGAACTGCGCGCCTGGGACGCCGGCCTGCTGCGCACCCTCGAAGGCGCCAAGCTCACCAACGCCGACCTGCGCAAGGTCCCGGAGACCGCCGCGGCCCGCCGGGAGCTGGCCGACCTCGTCCAGCGCTACCGGGCCGCCAAGCGCCAGCGGGACCTGCTCGACTTCGGCGACCAGATCGCCCTGTCGGCCCGCCTCGCCCGCATCCCCGAGGTGGGCCGCCTGCTGCGCGAGGAGTTCCGCGTCGTGCTCCTGGACGAGTACCAGGACACCTCCGTGGCCCAGCGCGTCCTCCTCGCGGGCCTGTTCGGCGGCGGCACCGGCCACCCGGTGACCGCCGTCGGCGACCCCTGCCAGGCCATCTACGGCTGGCGCGGCGCCTCCGTCGCCAACCTGGACGACTTCCCCGACCACTTCCCCCACGCCGACGGCCGGCCCGCCACCCGGCAGGCGCTCAGCGAGAACCGCCGCAGCGGCGGGCGCCTGCTCGACCTCGCCAACGGCCTCGCCGCGCCCCTGCGCGCCATGCACGCGGGCGTGGAGGCCCTCCGCCCGGCCCCCGGCGCCGAGTACGACGGCACGGTCCGCTGCGCCCTGCTGCCCACCCACGCCGAGGAGATCGACTGGATCGCCGACTCCCTCGCCCACCTCGTGCGCACCGGCACCCCGCCCGGTGAGATCGCCGTCCTGTGCCGGACCGCGACCGACTTCGCCGAGATCCAGGGCGCCCTCGTCGCCCGCGACGTCCCCGTCGAGGTGGTCGGCCTCTCCGGGCTGCTGCACCTGCCCGAGATCGCCGACCTCGTCGCCGTCTGCGAGGTCCTGCAGGACCCCGGAGCCAACGCCGCCCTGGTCCGCCTGCTCACCGGACCGCGCTGGCGCATCGGCCCCCGCGACCTCGCCCTCCTCGGCCGCCGGGCCCGCCTGCTGGTCGCCCACGCGCGCGCGGACGCCGCCGACGACCCGGACCGCCGGCTCGCCGCCGCGGTCGAGGGGGTCGACCCGGCCGAGGTGATATCGCTCGCGGACGCCCTGGACACCTTCCTGGAAGCGTCCACGGACGAAAGTGACGACGGGCTGCCGTTCTCGCCGGACGCGCGCGTGCGCTTCGCCCGGCTCGCCGCCGAGCTGCGCGACCTGCGCCGCTCGCTGTCCGACCCGCTGATGGACGTCCTGCACCGCGTCCTCGCCGTCACCGGCCTGGAAGTGGAGCTGTCGGCGTCCCCGCACGCGCTCGCCGCCCGCCGCCGCGAGACCCTGTCGAACTTCCTGGACGTCGCCGCCTCCTTCGCCGCGAGCGACGCCGAGGCCACCCTGCTCGCCTTCCTCGGCTTCCTGCGCACCGCCGCCCAGTACGAGAAGGGCCTCGACAACGCCCTGCCCGGCGGCGAGAACACCGTCAAGGTGCTCACCGCGCACAAGTCCAAGGGCCTGGAGTGGGACGTCGTCGCCGTCCCCGGACTGGTGACCGGCACCTTCCCCAGCGCCCAGGGCCGCGAGAAGTGGACCGCCCAGGCCAAGGTGCTGCCGCACGCCCTGCGCGGCGACACCGACACCCTGCCCGACGTCGACAGCTGGGACTCGCGCGGCATGAAGGCCTTCCACGAGGCCATGAAGGACCACCAGCACACCGAGGAGCTGCGCCTCGGCTACGTCACCTTCACCCGCCCCCGCTCCCTGCTGCTCGGCTCCGGCCACTGGTGGGGGCCCAGCCAGAAGAAGCCGCGCGGCCCCTCCGACTTCCTCCGCGCCCTGTACGACCACTGTGCGGCCGGGTACGGCGAGATCGAGGCATGGGCGGACGAGCCCGCCGAGGACGAGGAGAACCCGGCCCTGCACACGGCCACCGCCGACCAGGTGTGGCCGCTCCCGCTGGACGCCGCCGCCCTGGCCCGCCGCCGCGCCGCCGCCGACACCGTCCTCGCCCACCTGGACGCCCTCGCCGCCCGGCCAGCCTCCCGCCGCCCGGCCCTGCACGACCCCGCCGGCGACGAACACCCGGACTGGCCCGCGCCACCGGACGACGACCCGTACGGCGACGACCCGTACGGCGACG
>NZ_MUMF01000248.1 GCF_002155905.1 Streptomyces tricolor
GCCTGTGGATGGGCGGGCACCAGTTCCGGGGCCGTTCCGGAGGGCTGGAGTTCGCCGTCGTACGGGACGAGTTCGACCTGGTGCAGTCCCTGCTGCGGCTGCCGGGGTACGGGCCCGGTCCGGAGGTGGAGCACCATGTGTGGCCGATACCGGACGGGCCACTCGACGGGACGCAGCTCGCCGGGGTGATCCGGCTGGCGCGGGCGGTGAACGAGGCGCTGGACGCGGGCCGCCGGGTGCTGGTGCGCTGCTACCACGGGTACAACCGCTCGGGTCTGGTCATCGCGCACGCCCTGGTCCAGCGGGGTGACACGGCCGATCAGGCGGTCCAGCTGATCCGGGCCCGGCGCTCGGCGTGGGCGCTGCACAACGAGCTGTTCGTGGAGTACCTGCGGGCGGGTCTGGCGACCGTACGGCTGCTGGAGGAGCTGGCCGAGTAGGCCCGCCCCTGGCTCCGCGCCGGCCGCCCGCCCGGCCGGTCTGCCTCTCGGCCACCCGCGCCCCACCCGCGCCCCTCCCGGCACTCGACGCTCTCGCCACTTGCCCCCGCACCAGCGGCCAGTGCGGCCACTCCAGCCGCTCCGGCCACGCCGGCCACTCGGCGCCGCTCTCGTGTCGCCACAGGCGTCGCGCACCGCACACGAAGCAGTACAAAGCGCACTTCCGTCAGAATGTAAAGATGCCAGCCCGTCGTCCCGCGCGCACCGCCCTCGCCGTGACCGCCGTCGCCCTGCTGTCGGCGACGGCGGCGGCCTGCGGGGACACCGGCGCGTTGCAGGGCGCGGGACCGACCCCGACCGCGGTCAGCCCCACCAGGCTCTGGCCCGATCTGCGGCCGGCGTCCAGCCCGGCCTACCCGTACGACCCGGCGAAGCGGGAGACCGTCAAGGGCGTCACGGTCCCCGGCGACGACATCCGGAAGGTGGATCCGGTGGAGGTCGTCGAGGCGGAGTTGCGGGCGCGCCCCGACGACTACGGGTCGAAGGGGGCGTACCACGCGACCGCGGACCGGATGAAGCGGTGCCGGCCGGGCGCCTACGGGGGCCGGTGCCCGCTGCTGAAGCCGTACTACCGGGACCTCACCGGGGACGGCCGGGCGGATCTGACGCTCGGCTTCCGGCTGTACCCGGGCAACCAGACGGCGGTACGGGTCTACACCGTCGAGCGGCACACCCTGGTGCAGGTGCTGGCCGACAACGACGCGCTCATCGGGGTGGAGCTGGCCGGCCGGGCCCTGATCGAGCGCTCGCCGGCCGACATCTCCGGCTACGAGTACCGCACCACCTGGGTGTGGGACCCGGGCCAGCGCGCGATGGTGTTCTCCCGCGACGAGTACCTGCACGTCGGCGACGGCCGGCACGGCAAGACCCCGTCCCCCGCGCGGAGCCCGTCCCCGTCGGCCGCCGAGAGCCCGCGATGAGGCTCACGCTGCCCCACTGGGCCGGGGCCCTCGCCGTCAAGGCCGCCGCGTTCATCACGGTGATGTGCTGCGCGCTGGCCGCGCTGCTCGGCGTGCTCGTCCACGTCTCGGTGACCAACCAGACCGTCGGCCAGGCCCGCGACCTGGCGCTGTCCCGGCTCGCGGACGCCACCGAGGCGTACGAGGCCGGGGACAGGCTGCTGCCGGGCGCCGGGGTGGACCCGGAAGGGCTGCCCGCGCCGCTGCGGAGGCTGGCGGTGGCCGGGGAGCGCGGCACGATGGTCGCCACCCACCGGGGGCGGCCGGCCATGTGGGCGGCGGGGCCGGTGGCCGGTCACCGGGCGCTGGCCGTGGAGGTCGACTACTCCCAGCAGGCCCGCACCATCGACGGCCTCGACCGGTCGATCGTGTGGTCGTCGGGGCTGGCGATCGGCGCGACCGTGTTGGTCGGGGTGTTCGCGGTGACCCGGGTGACGCGGCGGCTGCACGGCACCGCGCGGGTGGCCCGGCGGATCAGCGCCGGCGATCTGGACGCCCGGGTCGACGACCCCCGGGCGAAGGATCCGACCCGGCCGCAGGACGAGGTCGCGGCGGTGGCCGCCGCGCTGGACTCGATGGCCTCCTCGCTCCAGAGCAAGCTGCTGAGCGAGCAGCGGTTCACCGCGGACGTCGCGCACGAGCTGCGCACACCGCTGACCGGGCTGCACGCGGCGGCCGAGCTGCTGCCTCCCGGGCGGCCGACGGAGCTGGTACGGGACCGGGTGGCGGCGCTGCGCACGCTCACCGAGGACCTGCTGGAGATCTCCCGGCTGGACACCGGGCGGGAGAAACCGGCGGTCGACACGGAGGCGCTCGGCGCGCTGGCGGAGCGGGTGGTGCGGGCCTCGGGCACCGCCACCGAGGTGCGGATCCTGCGGGATGTCCGGGTGGAGACCGATCGGCGGCGGCTGGAGCGGGTGCTG
>NZ_MUMF01000025.1 GCF_002155905.1 Streptomyces tricolor
GCGTCCTCCGCCAAGCCCGCCGCACCGAGCGCCCCGGCCACCACTCCCGCGGCCTCCACGGCGCCCACCACCCCGGCGTCGTCGGCCGGCCCCGCTTCCTCGGCCAGCCCCTCGGCGTCGGCCGCCACCCCTGCCGCGCCGGCCGCTCCCGCCGCGACGGCCGCCCCCATGGCCTTCGCCGTACCGGCGGCCCTCACCGCGCAGACGGCCATGCGGCAGGGCGACGTCCTCGGCGTCCCCTCCTCCCGCGACCTGACCAGTGACGCGCTGTCCGCCCTGCAGACCGCGATCGACAATCTGGTGAACGCGGTCACCGAACAGCTCGACAACCTCCTGTCGTCCGCCACCGACGTGGTGTCGGGCCTGGTCGACCTGCTGGGTACGACCCTCCTCGGCAAGGACACGGCCGCTCCCAGCGTCGACACCCTGCCCGCGCTGCCCAGCCTCCCCGCGGAGCCCACCCAGTCGGCACAGGCGACTCAGCCGGCCCAGACGGCTCAGCCCACCCAGTCGACGACCAGCTGACGCGGGCGATTCCCGGTGGGCGCACGGGGATCTCATATGTCTTCTCGGTGCCGGGTTTCCGGTCCGTCCGGAACTCGTTAGGCACGGCGTCGGAAATCCCGGGGTGACGTGAGTTGCCGAAGAAAGGAACACGATGAAGTCCCTCAAGGCTGCCGCCGTTGTCGCTGGTTCCGTGGCCCTCGCCGGCGTCGCCGCACCCGCGTTCGCCTACGACGCCCAGCACCTGCCGCCGCTGAGCCTCAACGGCGGCCTCGCCCACCTCACCGAGAAGCCGCCCACCGTGCAGGACCTGCTGCCGGTGCAGCACCAGTCGGACGCGCTCGACACCGAGAACAAGAACTCCGTGCTGAGCAGCGTCAAGGGCGCCACCACCACCCTCAACCAGCAGGGGCTGCTCGGCGGCCTGCCCCTGCGGCACTGACGCGCCCCCGCCCGGGCCGGTACCGCACCCCGTGCGGAACCGGCCCTCGGCGTGTCCGGGACCCCGTCGCTCGATCGTGTGGCGCCGTCCCGGGCGCTGCTCCGGACGGGTGAGAAGCCGCCGGACCGGGCGGCGGCCCGTCGATATGGTCGCGCGGTGACCTCAGCATCCAGCGAAATCCGCACCTTCCGCGCCGCCGACCTCGGCACGCTCGCCCTGATCCCCTGGCTGGCCAGGAACGAGGAGGGCGACGGCCGGACCCCCTGTCTGCTCGCCTGCTCCCTGGGCGACGGCCCGGACGGCCCGGAGGCCGCGTCCGCCGCCGTCACGCACCTCCTGGAGGACATGGGCCTGACCGCGGACGGCGAGCCCGTGAACGGCACCACCCGGCCGAGCCTGAAGGTCAGCATGCTGGTCGTCGCCGGCCAGATCGTCCTCCAGCTGCCCCACAACATCAGCAGCCAGGTCACCCCGCCGGCGGACTGGCTGGCCGCGGTCGAGGAACTCGGCTACGCCTACTTCATGCTCACCACCCGCATCTGCCCCTCCACCGGCCCCCGCCGGCCGGCCGAGGGCGCGGAGCTGGCCGCGTTCGCGGGCTCCCCGGACACCACGAACGCCGCCGCGCACGTCTACCTGCCTGCCCGCGGCCTGCGGGCCTGATGCGCCGGTACGCGGGCGGCAGCCGCGGCCTCGCCCTGCTGATCGTGCTCACGGGGGCCGCCGGACTGCTCGCCTCCTGGGTCATCACCCTGGACAAGTTCAAGCTGCTGGAGGATCCCGGCTTCGTCCCCGGGTGCAGCCTGAACCCGGTGCTGTCCTGCGGCAGCGTGATGGAGAGCGACCAGGCCTCGGCCTTCGGGTTCCCCAACCCGATGCTGGGCCTGGCGGCCTACGGCATCGTGATCTGCGTCGGCATGAGCCTGCTGGCCGGCGCCCGCTTCCCCGGCTGGTACTGGCTGCTGTTCGAGGCCGGCTGCCTGTTCGGCGTCGGGTTCGTGTCCTGGTTGCAGTTCGAGTCGCTGTACCGGATCAACGCGCTGTGCCTGTGGTGCTGCCTGGCCTGGCTCGCGACCATTCCCCTCTTCTGGTACGTGACGTCGGTCTGCGTACGCGAGGGCTTCCTGCCCGCGCCCGGCCCGGTGAAGACATTCTTCGCCGAATTCACCTGGGTGCTTCCGCTGCTGCACATCGGTGTCGTCGGAATGCTCGTACTGACCCGCTGGTGGGACTTCTGGACGAGCTGACTATTACGGCACTCGGGGGAATTGTGAAATGCAGGGGATTTCCGCTCGTTACGCGGTACGGACGTCGAACCCCCCGCATCCTGAAAGGGACCGTACCTGACATGAAGCCGACCACCCGAGGAACCCTTGCCGCCGTCGTCACGGGCGTCGCGGCCACCGTGGGGGCCGCCGGTCCCGCCGCGGCCGCCGGCACGGTCCCCGTCCCCGTACCCCTGGGCGGCGTCTCCCACGCGCTGGACATGGAGCTGCCCCGGCTCGGCGCCGAGCTGCCGCTGCTCAAGCCCGGTGCCCCCGAGGGGCCCCGGTACGTCACGGGCCGGCTCCTCCCCGACCGGGCCCTGCCCCAGCTGCCGGTGAGCAGCGGCCTGCCCGGCCTGGACGCCAGGGCTCCGCTGCCGCACGTCCTCGGCGACGGCGGCTTCGACCACCTGGACGTGGACGCGCCCGCCGGCGACCTGCGCGCGCTCGCCCCCGGCCTGTCCGTGGACGCCCCGCTGACCGCGCCCGACGGCGACAACTTCGGCCTGCCGTCCGCCAAGCTCCCCGAGGCCGGCGTCGTCGCCCCGGTCCTGCAGACCGTCGCCGGCGGCAACCTGGCCACGGGCCCGGGACTGTAACCCGGCCCGGCCGCACCCGCCGTACGACGCCCGGCTCACACGGCTCACGGCTCGTACGGCTCGTACGGCTCGTACGGCTCGTACGGCTCGTACGGCTCGTACGGCTCGTACGGCTCGTACGGCTCGTACGGCTTGTCGTGCTCGCTCGTTCTTCTCGTTCTTCTCGTCCGTCTCGCTCGTATGGCTCGTCCGTGGTGACCCCGCGCGCCCTCGGCCGGTTAGCCGGTACGGACATCTGAACCCGGACGAGGAGCGAGCATGGTCGTCGGTGTCGGCGGAGTGGCGGTCGGTGCGGAGCAGCAGGCCGCAGCGGGGGCGGCCAGACCGTCCCGGAGGGAGGTGGCGCGCGGGCTGCTGGTCTCGGCCGCCGCGCTGGCGCTGGCCCCGGTCGTCGCCGCCTCCCGGCCCGTGCACCCGGCCCAGGCCGACGGCAACTCCTTCGACGAGACCTACCGGGGCCGTCGCATCCGGGGCGTGCTGGTGCCCGTCGCGGGGCGCAGGGCGGCCGACGGCGAGTGGCGGATCACCATCGACGGCCGCCCGCTGCACCTGATGCGCCGCGCCGACGGCAGCTGGCTGAGCATGGTCGACCACTACACGTCGTACCGGACGCCGCTGGAGGCGACCCGGGCGGCCGTGGACGAGATCGGGCCCCGCCAGCGGCTGCGCGACCTGGCGCCGGACCGGCTCGGCGGTGGACACGCCGACGGACACTCAGGCGGGCACGCCGGCGGTCATCCGGGGGGAGACGCGGACATGGGGGGACGTCATGGCGTACGTGCGTAAGAACGTCAGGGCGCTCACCGCGGGCGAGCGGCGGCGGTTCGTGAACGCGCTGCTGACCCTCAAGCGGCGCGGTGAGTACGACGAGTTCGTGCGCATGCACATCGACTTCTACGCCGCCGACGGCGAGAAGGGCCTGCGCACCGCCCACATGGCGCCCTCCTTCCTCCCCTGGCACCGCCGGTTCCTGCTGGAACTGGAACGGGCGCTGCGCCGGGTCGACTCCTCGGTGACGGTGCCGTACTGGGACTGGACCCGGGACCGTACGACGACCTCCGTGCCGTGGACGAAGGACCTGCTCGGCGGGAACGGGCGGCGCTCCGACCGGCAGGTGATGACCGGGCCGTTCGCCTATGCGACGGGCCAGTGGACCATCAAGGAGGGCGTCACCGACGGCAGGTTCCTCACCCGGGACCTCGGCCGCTCCGCCGCGCCCCTCCGGCTGCCCACCCGGAGCGAGCTGCAGTGGGCCCTGGACGATCCCGTCTACGACGCGTGGCCCTGGGACTCGACCGTCCGCAAGGGCTTCCGCAACAAGCTGGAGGGCTGGGGCGCCGGCAGCGGCAGCGCCTCCTGGAAGAACCACAACCGGGTGCACCGCTGGGTCGGCGGTGCGATGCTCGGCGGCGCGTCCGTCAACGATCCGGTGTTCTGGCTGCACCACGCCTTCCTCGACCTGCAGTGGTACCGCTGGCAGCGGGCCCACCGCAGGCACCGCTACCTGCCGGCCGAGCCGCCCCGCGCCTCCGACGCCCAGCACAGGCGGGTCGTCGCCCGGCACCAGAAACTGCCGCCGTGGGACGAGACGCCGGACCAGCTCGACGACGTCAGCAGGATCTACCGGTACGCGTGAGGGGGTGCCGGACACGCGGCCGGACACGGGAAGAGCCCCGGCGCTCGGATGCCGGGGCTCTTGCCTGGGGTGCCGGTCGGCTCAGTTGCCGTAGCCGCCGTCCTTGCCGTAGCCGCCGTTGCCGTGGCCGCCGTTGCCGTTGTGACCCGGGCCGGGGTTGCCGGGCTTGCCGGGCGCCTCCTTGCCGCCGTCGTTGACGCAGGCGTTGCCGAACGCCGGGTTCAGCAGGGCGATGATGTCGACGGTGTTGCCGCACACGTTGACCGGGATGTGGATCGGAACCTGAATGACATTGCCGGACACCACGCCGGGCGATCCGACGGCCGCGGACTGGGCACCCGCGTCGGCCAGGGCCAGCCCGGCCCCGCTGACCACCACGGCACCGGTGCCGACAGCGACAGCGGCTGCCTTCGCGATGCGAGACATCACGTTCTCCTTTTGTAGCTGGAAAGCGCAGCGGCAGAGCAGCCGCCGCACTTTCCGTTCAACGGCGCGACGCGGGGCGGGTCACGGTGATCAGCCGGGGATCACTCTTTTAACAGCAGGGACAGCAGGGACAGCAGGCATAAGGGGGCAGCACGAATGGCGGACGGCAGAAACGGCGGGGAGCGGCGGGGAGCGGCGGGCCCGGGCCAGGGGTGGATCGCAGGCCGCGCGCGGAAGGGCGGCGGAGAGGTGCGAAGCCCGACCGGCCCGCAGGGGGCCCGCAGGGAGCCTCCAGCGCCTGAGGAGTCTCAGAGGACTCAGTGGTCTCAGGGGAGCCGTCGTACCGGAGCGCCCGCCAGGTAGGCCTGGATGTTCTCCACGGCCTGGCCGTAGTACGTCGCGTAGTTGGCGTGGGAGACGTAGCCGAGGTGGGGTGTGGCGAGGAGGCGGGGCGCGGTGCGCATCGGATGGCCGGCGGGCAGCGGCTCGATGTCGAAGACGTCGACGCCGGCGCCGGCGATCCGGCCCTCGTGCAGCGCGGCCAGCAGCGCGTCCTGGTCGACGATGGCGGCGCGGGAGGTGTTGACGAGGTAGGCGGTCGGTTTCATGAGGGCGAGTTCGGCGGCACCGACGAGGCCGCGGGTGCGGTCGCCGAGGGCGAGGTGGACGGAGACGAAGTCGCTGCCGCTCAGCAACTCCTGCATCGAGCCGGCACGTTCGACGCCCACCTCCTGGGCGCGCTCCTCGGTGAGATTCCGGCTCCACGCGCTGACCCGCATCCCGAAGGCGAGCCCGACCCGGGCCACCCGGCTGCCGATCTTCCCCAGCCCGAGCAGGCCCAGCCGGCGGCCGTGCAGGTCGGCGCCGACGGTCGACTGCCAGGGGCCGTTGCCGCGCAGCGCGTTGCTCTCCTGGACGATGCCGCGGGCCAGGCCGAGCAGCAGTGCCCAGGTCAGCTCGACCGGAGGGGTGCTCGAACTCGCCGTACCGCACACGGTGACGCCGTGCGCCTGCGCGGCGGCGTAGTCGATGACGCTGTTGCGCATGCCGGAGGCGATGAGCAGCTTCAGCCGGGGGAGGCGGGCGATCAGGGAGCCGGGGAAGGGGACGCGTTCGCGCAGGGTGACGACGATGTCGTAGTCGGCGAGCGCCGCGGCGAGGGCCTCCTCCCCGTCGAGATGCTCGCGCAGCGCGACGACCTCCACCTGCTCCGCGATCACCGACCAGTCGGCCGACTCGGTCGCCACACCCTGAAAGTCGTCCAGCACCGCACAGCGAAGTCGCACGTCGTCTCCCCTCCAAGGGCGACTGTACCGACCCACCGCCGCGCTTCTCCCGCCGAGGCGGGCCTCCCCCTGCGGTCCGAACACCGGACGCCCATCAGGTACGACTGCGCACCGGACGCCCATCAGGGACGACGGCCCTCGGGACGATCGGTCGCGGGGGCAGCGCCCGAGGTTCCCCAGGGCGGGCCCGGCGGTCGAGGCGACGCGGCCTGAACAGCACGAACGCCCTCCCGGCGGGGAGGGCGAAGCCTGGCGCCCCCGGCAGGACTCGAACCTGCGGCCAAGCGCTTAGAAGGCGCTTGGCGGGTCGCGAATCGCACCCTTCCTGACCTGCCCCTCTTCCCGTGCTCGGCGTCTCGTGGACCAGCCTTCGACACGCATTCGACTGGCGGCGGCCAAGTATCCGGTAGAGACCGGATCGAGTCATCAAGATCACAAAAAGCCTCTTTTACGAGGCTGACTTCCCCCCTCGTGGCGCGCACTGTGGAGCCACAGGGGTACGGGAGGTGTGATGGATAGTCACTGGGAGCGCAACGGCCCAGAATCGTCACCGATTGATCGGAATCTCATAGACGATCTCGCAGTGGGCGGCGGGCACCACGATGTCCGCCGTCTCCACGGGCCGCCCCTCGTCGCTGTAGTACGTCCGCCGGATGTGCGTGACGAGCGCGGCCTTCTGGATGCCCAGGAGTGACGCCTCCTCGGCGGTCGCCTGCCTCGGCTCGGGCTGCTCCACGGCATGGCTGACGGTGATTCCGATGGCGGCCATGCGGTTCACGACACCTGCCCCGGCATGCGGGCCTCCCTCGGGGAGGACGATGATGGTGCCGGCGGTGAGGTCGTACGGCTCCCAGCTCGTGGACAGCTGCACCGGCCTGCCGTCGCCCAGGAACTCGTACGTCGTCCGGACGCACAGATCACCCTCGCTGATGCCGAGCCGCGCCGCGATGTCCGCGGGAGCCGGCACCTTGGCCTCGGTCCGGCTCTCCCAGTCCCCTTGCCTGCCCGCGGCCTTCATGTCCGCCCGGAACGGAGACCCGTCGGGCCGCTCACGCGCCGACGACCGGACCATGCGCATGCGCTGCCGGGGCTCGGCGACGTACGTGCCCGAACCGGCGCGGCCCTCCAGCACACCCTGGGAGATCAGCAGTTCCTGTGCCCGGCGGACCACGTTCTCGCCGACCCCGTACTCCTGGCCGATCTGGGCGCGGGACGGCAGACGGTCCCCGGGCTCCCATACGTGCTCCGCGATCCGGCGCCGGAGTTCGTCGGCGATGCGGAGATAGGGCGGCTGCTCAGGCATATGGAAAATCTAGTCCACTAGCTCTAATCTAGTTAACTAGCTTCACTGAAAGTGATCGCCGGTTGACGGAGGCTGCCCTGTGCCCGCTTCGGGATCTCGCGCGGCGGCCATCGCCGCCCGGCTGTCCGCCATCGGACTCCCCACGCGCGTGGAGGAGCACGACCGGTACACGTCGATCGAAGCGGAGGTACCGGAAGCGCTCTCCGCCGACTCGTGGCGGAAGGCCCTGGAAGTCGTGGCCGAGGCAGATCGGTTCGGCCTCCTCGCCACCAGCCTGAACGGCCGCACCCTCTGGGCGGTCGTACACAAAGCGGTCCCCGCGACGGGCGATGTCGGGGGACCGAGCCATCAGCGATAGGAGCTGAGCAGCGTGCTCAACCGTATCCGCCGTGCCGTCTCGCTCGCCAGAGCGCGGTACGCCCCCAAGGGCAGGCACCGCCGCCCCTTAACGCCCTCCCTGCCGACGGTCGCCCCCACCTCCCCGGCGTCCGCCGATGCGTCGCGGCCGCCATTGGGCCGGTTCTCCGACAGCGCCGACCATCGACTCCCGCTCGCAGGGGAGGACACCGAACTCGTCCGCCCCTACGTGCTGGCCTGGGAGGAACGAGTACGGCGACGGGCGGTGGTCGTCGCCTCCCATCTGCCGCCTGAAGCCTGGGCGACCCTCGCGGGGGCCGGCTGATGTCTCCACGCCAACAGCTTCGCGTCACCGACGCCTCGGCCGTCCCCTACCGGTCGACCGCCTGCCGTATGGGCACACACCCGCTCTGCACGGAGTCCTCTCCCGTCTCCGCGCCGGTTGACCTGCCGGTTGTCTACGAGACGTGCGTCTGCCCGTGTCATTCGATCCAGGGCCGCTCAGAGCCCAGGGAGGTACAGCGGTGAGCGGCTGGACACCGGGCGGCGCGCTGGTTTCCACAGTCGAGGTCACGGCGACCACCGTGCAGCGTGGCGACGTCATCCAACTGGGCGGCAGAGCGTGCCGGGTTATGGACCTCTTTGAACTGCCCCAAGGGGCCAAACGACTCCTCTTCGAGTCGGGCGAGCTGCTGACCATACACGCGCGAACCCGGCTCGCCGCCGTTCGCGTGCAGAGAAGGCGGTGACCCGGTCCGTGCCTTCACGCCATCACGACATCGCCGACGATCTGCGGCGCCAGATCACAACCGGCGCAGTCAAACCGGGTGAACGCCTGCCCTCCGAGGCAGACCTGGCCGACCGGTACAAGGTCAGTACGACCACATTGCGAAGTGCGCTCGCAGTCCTCCAAAGCGAAGGTCTCGTCGAGAAGATCCACGGGAAAGGCAACTTCGTCCGCCGCTCACTCCGCAAGATCGTGTACGTCGGGGGATGGGGAACGCTGGATCCATGGACCGCCGCTGGAGCGGCCATGCGCGTGACTGTTCGCACCGCCACCGTGCAGGCAGAGGGCTATCTGACGTCCTTGCTGAGGGTGCCGGCGGGCAGTCCTCTCGCTGAGTTCTTCTGCATCAGCCACGAGGGGGACTCACCGCACGGTCTGGCCCGCATCTACATCCCGCGCGACTTGGCGCCGGCCGGGGTGCTGGGCGACGACTCCTCATGGCGGAACACGGCCACGCGATTCGCCGTCCTCGGTTCGGCACCGGCAACTGTCCGGGAGACGGTACGTGCTCGTCCACCGACACCGGACGAGGCATCCGTCCTCCGGATCGGCCCAACGGCGGCAGCCCTCGCGATCACCCGGGTCGCGACCGACTCCACCGGTCGAGTCGTCGAGGCCGCGCTCCTCGTGTTCCCAGGGGATCGCGTCGATGCGGTCTTCACCACCCACCACGTTACCGATGAGAGGGCAACCCAACGATGACGGCACCGAACGAACTACGCCTCCTCCCGTGGTCGGGGCCCGGCGGGAAGCCCTGCTACTTGGACACCGACGACAAGGCCAGCTACATGTCCCGCCTGGCGGACAACATCGAAGCGGTACAACTGGGCACGGCGACCGAGTTGCTGAAGCATGCCGCCGAGACCCTCGACGACCAGGACGCCGCCCTGGAGGACTTGCACCCGCTGGCGAGGGAACTGGCCGGGTCGCTGCGGGATGTTCTCCGCGTTGCAGTCAGCCGCGGTCACCTCCTGGCGGTGAGCGACCCTCATCGACCCTGAAGGGGGTCGCTGCGTCGTCCCAGAGGCTGAGGCAGCTTCCTCTGCTGTGGCCTGCTGGGTGCGACGTGAGATGCCGGTCTGCTGACCGTCGGTCCCGCCGAACAAGAGGCCCGACGAAGCCCACGGCTTTGAACACCCTGCCGTGGGCTTCTGCCATTGCTGGACGGCCTCGGACGGTCCGGAGACGGTTCGGCTGCCGCAGCGCGTCTCCGCCTTGCCATCGCCCTGGGCGGGGCTTACGTCGTGAGCCGGAGCCACGACTGGTTCCCTCTGTCCAGGGTCGCTGATGTCAGCGTTGGACGTCAGTGGAACAGCCCTGGGACTGGGCAGACCTCCAAAGGCTCGTCTGGCCGGTCAGCCCAGCGCCACCAGACATGCCGACTAGTACATCTCCATAGTGTCCGGCGAGTCCGCCGGCCATGGTCCTCCCACTCGCAGAGAACAAGGCCGCCGGACCGCGTGGGTTGGTTGCACTCGGGACAGGCTGGGGTGTCGGTGGTCAGGCAACGCACCTTAGGTGCGCGACCGCTTCGTCCCGAAGCAACTCGGGTAAGGGCTCGACCTTGGGCTGGCGTGTCCCTCACCTGCGGCGATGGTCCACAGGCGTCCGCGCTTGTTCGCCGCTGTCCGTCGGCGCTGTCACGCAGTTAGACACTCACTGCTGTCCCTGTGCAGGAGTGCCCGGATCACCAGCACTCCATTGATCTTCCGGCGTACTGACAGGTCGGGTCGTTGGGGTGGCCTCCCTCGTTGCCGCCGGCGCGCGACCACACGATCAGAACCAGCAGCGCGAGGAACCCGATCACGACGCCCTTGGCCCACTTCATGGACTCCTCATCGCGGACGCGCTGGACGAGTTCCTCGTCCCCCTGCTGGCGTCGCTCCGCAGGGGAGAATCCGCCGTCGTCGGCAATCTCATCGCTAGCGGATTCCTCGTCACTCGACAAGGAATCGAAGCGGATGGCCTCGACTTCGTCACGGCGGGCTTCCCGCGCCTCCCGCTGCGCTCGTTCGGCGTCCGACTCGGGGAAGGGGAAGCGGCGGGACCAGTCACTCTTGTGACAGCTCGCGCAGCTAGAAACACCTTCGCCTCTGACGCGCATCAGTCGGCCTACGCCGTGACCACAGTGTGGGCATGTGTGCTTGACCTCGGCCATGCTCCCCCTTCGGCGACCGGTTCAGATTAAGGCTCTGGCCATGTCTGTGGGGGTAGTACGGAGGTACTTGCCGGGCACACGGCTCCGGAGGGGCTGTGAGAACCGTCGAATGTTGCTGGTCACAGTAACGTTAGCCGCCCCTGAGATGTTGCCGGTCCACGGGTCGTCCACGGCTCTTCAGCTCACATGGGAAGACTCGTTGGGCCAGGCTGTGAAGCCCCACGCCCTCCACTCGACAGTACAAGCCGCAGAATCAGCACGAACACATACGCCGACGCAGCGCCGGTGGGAACCCTGGCGTCAACTCGTGCACCAGTCATCTGGCTGGTACGACAGCTTCGGCGTGCGCCTCACGGACGGTTCTTGTGCCTGGCTGCCGTGACTCCTTAGTTGGTCAGCCGTAGCACGCCCTCTAGCCTAGGCGACCTCACCCTCGCATCCAGTGACCGCGGGTTGGGGACAAGAGGCCAGACGAACAGTCACTCCTGCCAAGGTCAAGTAATATGCGCCTAGTTGACCCGGCTGAGGGGGGGATGGGTCCCATGGCAGGTGCGTCGGACAGCAGCATCAAGGCACAGGAGCGGTATCGTCTCGGCGCTCGAACACTGGGGCACGGGAGCTATGCCCAGGTATTCCCTGCCGTGCACAAGGAAACGGGTGAAGAGGTAGCGCTCAAACGCGCCTACAACCGCCAGGATGCTCAGGACAGGATCAAACGGGAGATTCAGGACCAGAAGCGGCTAGCCCACCCCAACATCATGCCGATTTTGGATCACGATCCAGGCTTCACGTGGTACACGATGCCTCGCGCGGTCGGCAATCTCAAAGACCTTCGCCAAGGGCCGGACGAAGAGGAGCTAGCGTCCATCCTCCTTGCTATCGGTGAAGCCCTGGATGTGGCTCATCAACTCGGGCTGGTTCATCGTGATATCTCTCCCCAAAATATTCTCGCTCTCTCTGGCGACAGCGGTGCAAGATACCGGTGGGTAGTAGCGGATTGGGGCATGGTTCGTCGTCCGCCTGAAGAGGCTTCCCGAATTCTCACCCGTACCGGCCAGGGGATGGGCACGCCAGGATACGATGCCCCTGAACTGAGTGTGGACCCCCGTAAAGCCACGCCAGCGGCGGATGTGTACAGCCTCGGACGCGTTGCTGCTTGGTACCTCACCGGGACGTCTCCTGCAAGCGGAGTACGGCTGCTCCCTGACGGCGAGTTCCTGCATTGGCGACTATTTGTCAACGCATGCACGCGGCAAGAGGCTTCGTTGAGGACGCAGACCATGTCTGAGTTGCGGGACATGGTACAGGTGGTACTTAACGACCGTGATGAGCCTGTACTAACGAAGGCCCGCAGGCTGGTGGAAGGGATCACGCTCGGACAGGAGGGAAGCCTAGAGGCGCTAGTCCGGCTGGTTGACGCTCATCAAGACGACGCTAGCCTGTACTTCGATTACTTCGCGCAGATACCCACTGGTCCTACACGTGCTTGGTGCCACTCTGACCCCGAGCGAGCCGCTTTGCTGGCAGGTGTTCTGGCAAAGCATCTTGTTGCTGGCTCCTGGGGTGATCGAGATAGGGAGTACATAAGTACACCGCTGGCCTTCCTACTCACGGTCCTCCAGGCGTTGGTCGGTAACAACAACCTCGGACACGCCCAAGATCTCGCGCCAGACTTCTTCGCCGCCGAACTCCACTGGCAGGATCAAGACCAACGCAGACGGACTCTAGAGTGGTTGGGCGACCTCCAGGCCCCGGCTGACCGTGCGCTCGCACCGGTCTTGGGCGCGCGACAGGACGTCGTGGAGTACTACAGAGAGCCTGGTTGGCGAGCGCGCAGTGTCGTGCTGGCCACCATCCTCGGCGCCAGCTGAATCCGATCCCGCATCACCGTGGTGGTGACGGCTGTCACCGTGGTCCAATGGGCGAGTGTTGATGAGCGATAACCACAGGCCGATGCCGGAGGGCCCGGTCCCCCAGGAAGAGTCACCAGTGTTTGAGCCCAGCTCAGGACGAGGACGCCGGCACGGCACCAGCCGAAGTGAGCCGTTCGATCGATGGTTTCGCTACCCAGCAGGCTTCGCGTCCGACTATGCCTCCCTGCTCCTGCAGCAGTTGCGGCTGCCCACCGCAGGACTTGTAGTTGATCCCTTCACCGGGTCAGGCGTTGCAGGTACCGCGGCTAGGCGAGCTGGTCACGCCTTCTACGGAGTTGAGGCCCATCCGCTCATAGCTGAGCTTGCAGCTCTGAAACTCGATCGCACCTCAGAGGACCCGAATGGGCTCCTCGCGACTGCCCGTGAGCTCACGCTACAAGTTATAACGACGAGGGCAGACATCGACATCAGCGGCGAAGCCGACCTGACACTTCGCAGTTTTGATCCCGAAACACTCGCCACTTTGGTGAGCTTGCGCGATTTGATCCGAGCAATGCAAGCGCATGAGTGGCACTTGCATTTGAAATGGGCATTGCTAGCGACACTAAGAGATGTCGCATCAGTGCGTGTCGGTTGGCCATACCAAAGACCCGGAAGTCAACGGCAGCCGACATTCGCCGACCCCTTGACTCGCTTCCTTCAGCGTATCGGGTGGATGGTCGAGGATATTCGGGAGTTTGAGGCCAACTATTCTTCCTCGCCGGCATGCCGAGTAAGACAGGGCGACTCCCGGGAGGCTATGAACTGGAGTGAACTGGGGCATGGCACTGCACACGGGTGTGTCACCTCACCGCCGTATCTGAACAATTTCGATTACGCTGACGCGACGCGGCTGGAACTCTACTTCTGGGGTGACGTTACCAGCTGGTCGCAAATGTGTGCCGAGGTGCGTTCTGACATGCTTACGGCTACCACTCAGCAGAGCAGCGTAGGTGCTGCAAGCGATGCCAGGACCCTTTTGCAGACGTACGGGACGGTCGGAACAGAGATCAGTGAAATTGCCGATCGACTCCAGAAAGAAAGAGGAAATCGATCGAGGGGAAAAGAGTATGATCGTGTAGTTCCCGACTACTTTGTAGCGATCGCACGAATTATGGAAAATCTTTCCACAGTGCTGGCCTCGGGAGCACCCGCGGTCTTGCTAGTTGGTGACAGCGCGCCATATGGGGTCTACGTTGACACACCCGGATTGATCGCCAAGCTGGCGAAATGTCAAGGATTCACCCTGGAGGAGGATGTAATCCTTCGTCACCGTGGGCAGCGATGGGCAAGCAATGCCACCCGTCATAATGTGCAACTCGCAGAGCGGCTGGTATTGCTTCGCCGTGATTGAAAGGGTCCGGCGTCTTCCTTGAGTACAAGCTCCTATGAGCCCGCGAGGAAGAACGCCGGCCTCACGAATCAAGGCGCAGAACCACAAATTCATGGATGCTGCGCTGTTGAGAACTCTCGCAGTAGTTCTTCCTTAAGGGAGCGAGTGTCCGTAGATCGCTCAAAGACCATGCCGCGATGAGCTAGCTGGCCAGCGGCACCGCGATACGCGCTTACCAGCGCATCAAAAGCTGAGGCAAGGACAGCCTGTGTAAGCCTCGGGCGCCTGGCGAGATCTCGACCAAGGAATGCGATAACTTCCGTCCTGTGTCGAGCGGGGATATACAGGAGCTCGCCGCCATCTTTTCCGTTAGGGGCTACGACGAGCTGGTTAGCCAAACGCCGACGCGCCTCACTAAGGGCGTAGCCGCCTTTCAGGCGTTGTTCTCCGGCAGCGCGGCTGCTTCGGTTCCGAGACACTTCAGCAGCGAATGCCTCAGCTCCGGCGAAGATGGCACTGTCCACCTGTTGACCATCCGCTGTCGAGTGATGCCACCTGACTACGGCTCTATCCTCAGTATCCGACCTGTTGACGAGAAGTGCGATTACGACCCCTACAGCGATCGCCTGCATCACCTCGCTTCCTTGCCCTCTTCTAAGGGCGACTACCTGGTTTAGCCGCGCCATCGACCATGCCCTGTAGAGTTCCATAGCGCGGCGTTCTGCTGATTCAATGTCAGCCAGCGTCAGCACCAGGTGGTCATCACCCGCGTACTGCTCCTCCAGCAATTCCAGCATGAGTCGCGCCTCGATACCCACGAGCGATACATTGTCGCCCACTTGAGTTACCAGCGGTTCCCCGTACTGGCCGGCGCGACGCAACAAGTCAGCTGGGGTGGGTGGAAGCTTGCCCAATCGATCACGCAGGGAATGGCCACGTGCAACAGGATCGAAAAAGCGTTTACACATGGCTAGGTCGGCTTCCAATGCGCCCGGCGCCTTGTCATACGAAAGGTGCCAGAGCTGAGTGAGGTCGCGAATCAGCGCTACGCACTCGTCACCCGTCAAGATGGCGGGAACCCCGAACACTCGCTGCACGGTCGTACTCATAGTTGAAAGGCCTCTGCGAAGTATCCGCGCTGCCTAAGCGCGTTAACTCGCTCGTTCGTAGTTCCGTTTGATGACGCTATCGCCGGAGAAACTTCAAGCGGAAGGACCACTAGGACTTGATCGTGGGGTGCTTGTGCCTGTCGTCCCCGAAGGTATGAGGCTAGGGCTGACATGTTTTTGGCGTCAATGAATGAGCCAAACTCATCGAGGGCGATAAGCCGGTTGGTAGCGGCGTTATCGTCCCGGTCCAGACGAGCGACCTGCGCCTGCGTGTAGGCGAACGCTTGCTCTCCACTGGAGAATGCCGCGAGTGGGCGTTCGTTAGTCTGCCCGTCCGCAGCTGTCCATGAAAGCTGCAGACTGTCGGGATCCAACTCGACGTTGGTACCTCCGTTGAACAGCGCCGTTCTTACGACTTCGCTCTCGAACCACTGACGAACCTCATCCGCTAGCCAGCGCTTGGCTGCCCTATCGGACGCAGTCTCGGTGCCTGTTTCTCCGCTGTTTTGGCGAATGCGCGACTCCAGTCGGCCGAGTGCTGTTTCCATGCCGCGCAGTGATGAATAGGTGGACCCTAGGGAGTCACGAGCCTTGTCGATTGCAGAGGCCACCTCTGTCAACGCTTGCGCTTGGTCGGCAACGTTGAGCCCGGGCAGGGAGGAGATCTTCGGGAATGCCCTCCTTAGCCAAGAGAGTTCAGGATTCTGACTCAGGAAGCGCGCAGTCGCTGTGACCCTGGAAATGCGGTTCTCGGAATTGCGGTGAGCAAGAGTGGCTTGCTGGGCGGCCTGGGCTTCTCGGCGAGTCAGCTCCTCGAACTCAGCCTGCTCTTTCTCGCGATGCTTTCTAAGGCGCGCAACCTCTACATTGGCCTCGCGGCATAGCTGCACCAACTCCGCCGCTAGAGCATCCTCAGTTTTTCCACCACCGAGTAGTTCTCGGGCATGAGTAAGCCTGGCGTGATCTGCTTGAACAGTACGAGCCTCTTGGTCCAGTTTTGCGCGGTTTGACATCAGGTCTTCAAGGTTGCGCGCTGTTTGCTCAGGGAGCCCCTTCGTCGCCTTTAGTAGGCGGCCCTCGGCCTTTTCGAGGGCTGTCTGGGCGGCTTCTACCTCTCGCAATGCAGCTTCTGTTTGCGCGATTGCTCCGAGCCGGCCTCGCGTTTCCTCGATCTCCTGCGTCAACTGTTCGGCGTCAGCTGAAGGTGCTTCTTCGCGGAGGACAGCCTCACGATGCTGAAGCGCCTCCCTCAAAGCAGTGACAGTCCAATCAGTGCCCCCCTGACTAGAAGAGATCAGGAGCTCGTTGCCTAGATGCTCTGCTCCCTCTGCGTTCTCCAAGCTGGAAGTTAGGCTGCTGATCAGACTCAACAACATCGGAGTGGCGTTAACGCGAGGCTGTCGCTCGAGCAGTCTATTCAGATGCTGACTGGTGTCACGGCGTGCTGCTGCGAGAGCATCCTCAGTCGGCTCCACTCCTACAGCTGCCGCGAGGTTCTGGAGATGGCTTTGTATGGTTCGCAGCGCCTTGTCTCGACGAACTAGATGCTTTTGGGCGTTCTCGAACTCGTTCTCGGCTTTCTCGTTCTTATGCTTTTGCGCGCTCGCATTTTTGATCTGCCTATCGAGCTTCTGGCGCTGCTGATCGAGATCAGCAAGGTGTGCCGCTAGCTCCTCAATTTTCTCATCCATTTCAGGTCCGCGCCCTCGAACCTGCGTGAGCTGCGCGGAGATCTCGACAGCTCTATCCAGCCGCTCGACGCGTTCACGTGCGAGTTTCAATTGATTAGCCAGGCTAATCGCGATTTTCTCGGCCTCGGATGTGATCGTGAGCTCGCGTGACAACTGTGATGGTGCGCAATCAGTGATCTTGTTTTGCAGGTCTCCCAGGGCGAGCTCTACCTCTTCTTGGCGCCGCCTTCCAACTTCGGCGTCCCACTCCTGGATTCGCTTTTGTGCAGTGCTGAGTCTTTCAGATAGGACGCTTACGGGCGTATCGGCCGCCATGACATGGTGCACGCTCAGAAGGGGCGTGATGTCTCGTGGTCGAGCGGATCGTCCGTCGATTCTAATCTCACCGATTAGATCGCCTAGTGGTTCGGCAACTTGAGGCCAGCGACTTGGATCGAGTGCCCACTCCAGTTTCTGCGCCCCGTGCAGGTCGGTAACTGAAACCCGCGCGCTCTTCAGCTGATTTCGGAAGGTTCTCCAGGAATGATCGTTCCCTGTAAAGGGTTGGTCTCCCGTGCACAGCCTGAGAAGCTTAATGGCGTTTGTTTTACCGATGCCGTTGTAGCCTTCGATTCTGCAGAGCGGAATGCTGGGAATCTCGCCGATGATTCGGAGGCCGCGGCGGGTTTCAGCTTCAATCCTGATGTGCATCTGCGATCAACCTTTCGAGGACCAAGTGAGGGCCGAAGGGTTCTGATGCGAGCAGGGTCAAAAGTGAAAGATCTACCCCGTGCGCGGTGCTCTGGTCGGCAGTCGAGCGGGAGTTCCCAGGCGCTCGAATCGCTGAGTCTATTTCCCGAACCACTGTCATCATTTGTTGGCCGACATCTGACACTGCAGTCCCCCCTGTCTGTCGCGACAGGCCATACCCATCAGACCTGATGCTGCCACAGTTGCGGCGTAGGCAAGCCTACTTAAGGCGGAGCGGGTTTGGCCGGTGTCCTGCCCGGTCTGGGGTCGAGCATGGCCAGGGGGCCGTACGCTGGCTGGCAACTCGGGCAGGCTTTGAGTCTGACCGCAATGTGCACGAGTGGCCCCCTGGTCTTGCTCGACGCGGGCCCCGGACCGGGGAGGTGGCTAAAGCCGTGGAGCCGACCGACCGCAGCCACGACGTATCCCCTCTAGCGTCATGCGACTGCTTGCTGAGTGCGCGGCACGGGCGTCGGCCGGGCTGGAGCGGGGCGGAGACAGGAGCGCAGGCCCGGCCGGGGGCCGGCCCGCGTGCGGTGAGCGGAGCGAGCCGCCTTGATGAAGGAGAGAAGGTTTTATCCCGCTGGGATGAGGCGCTTGCCGTCATGGCTGCGTACGTGGGGGCCGTTGCCGTCCAGGGCGTCCAGGAGCCTGACCGCGAAGACCTCGGACATGCGCTCGCTGACCTCGTCGGGCGTGAGCCAGGAAACCGCCGTGGACTCGCTCGACGTGCGCTCGGTGCCGCCGGACGGCTTGCAGCGGAAGACCAGGGCCACGATGCCACGGGTGAGGTTCTTGTAGACGCCGGTCAGCTCGTCCACCTCGACGTGGATGCCTGTCTCCTCCAGGACCTCGCGGGCTACGCCGGCCTCGGGGGTCTCGTTGAGTTCGAGGATGCCGCCGGGGAGTTCCCAGGTGCCGTTGTCGGCTCGGCGGATCGCCAGGAGGCGGCCGTCCTCGCGTACCACCACTCCGGCCACGGAGACGGAGTGGAGGGGGGACGGTGTCACTTCCTGTGCTTGACTCATGTAAAGGAGCATAGGAGGCAGAGAAGGACTATGGGAACTGCGGCTGGAGGGGTCGGATCCGGACCTCGGTACGTGCAGATCGCGGACGAGATCGTGAAACAGATCCGGGCGGGAGTTCTCAAGCCTGGTGACATGGTGCCGAGTGAGTCTGAGCTGGTCGAGCGCTATGGCGTGTCCGGCGGGACGATCCGCAAGGCCATGGTCGAAGTGCGGGCGAGCGGGCTCGTTGAGACCCGGCACGGCAAGGGCTCGATCGTGAAGAACCGGCCACCGGTACGGCACCGATCCTCCGATCGCTTCCGGCGCTCACTCCGGCGGGGCGGGCAGGCGGCCTACCTCGCGGAGTCCGCCCAGTCCGGCGCCACCGCCAAGGTGAGCGTCCTCTACATCGGGCCCATGGAGGTGCCCGAGGATGCGGCCCAGCGGCTGGGCGTTCCGGCCGGTACGCAGGTGCTGGCTCGCCGGCGTCTCTACTTCCGCAACGGCACCCCGGTCGAGACCGCGACGTCGTACCTGCCCTGGGACGTCGTGAAGGACATCCCGGAGCTGTTCGCCGAGAACCCCGGCGGCGGTGGCATCTACGCCCGACTCGAAGACCACGGCTACGAGTTCGCGGAGTTCGTCGAGACACTGCAAGCGCGGCCGGCCTCCAAGGCGGAAGCCTCGGAGTTGGCGCTGAGCCCGGGGGCACCCGTGGTTCACCTAATCCGGGAAGCTCGTACGACCGCGGGTCTCGTGGTCGAGGTGTGCGACACCCTCATGGCCGCTGACCAGTTCGTTTTCGAGTACCGGATCCCTGCCACCGACTGACACGCGCTCAACTCTCCGCGACCCGTCACGAGTTCTTCTTCGTGGCGGGTTGACTCATGTACAGGAGTCGGGCACTCTTCTTCATGTCACTCGTGTACATGAGTGGCGAACCTCAGCATCTATAGAGGAGTGGTCTCTGTGCGTCAGATTTCCGTTGACACCTCCGGCGCCGTGGTGATGGTCGCCAAATCCCCGCAGGTCAAGGTTCGTGACCGCCGTACCGGTGAGATCGCCACCGACGCCGAGACCGGGGCCAAGCTGATGACGGTCGACGTGATGTTCGCGGCGAACGAGGAGGTGGAGATCCTTTCCATCACCGTCCCGGAGCCCGGCATCACCGGCGAGCTGGCCATGGGCACGCCGGTCGCGCTTACCGGCCTGATCGCCCGGCCTTGGGAGAACGACTTCAACGGCCAGAAGCGGCACGGCATCGCGTTCCGCGCGGTCGCGGTCACCTCGCTCGCCGACGCCGCTGCTAGGCCCAAGGCGGCCTGATCATGACCGGCTTCACGGTCTGCCTGGTGCTGGTCGTCGCCGCCGTAGGTCTTCTGCGGTGGCGGCGCCCCGCCTGGTACTGGTTGACCTTCGGGGTCGCGCTGGCCGTGGTGCGGGTCCTGGTCCGGTACGGCTCCGTCATGGATGCGTGCGGGTTAACCGTGCCACCCGCGCGGTGGCGGCTCGCCCTCGCCCGTGCCACCAACCGACCGATACCGGGGCCACGGGCCCCGCGCATCCTGCGGCTGCGGCCGACTCGTACCGGCCTGGTCATGCGGCTCAAGCTCCGCCCCGGACAGGACGCCTTCGACATCGCCGCTGCCTCGGACCGGCTCCGTCACTCGTTCTCCATGTACGGCGTGACCTCGCGGGAACTGCGCTCCGGCGTCGTAGAGGTGCGGATGACCGGCTACGACGTACTCAAGCGGGTGCAGATGCCGGCCGAGAGCGAGACCCGGCCGATGCGGGTCCCGGTCGCCCTGCGGCAGGACGGCTCGGTGCACTACCGCGACTACCGGGCGATACCCCACGCCCTCACCCTCGGGGCCACGGAGTCCGGCAAGTCCGTCTACCAGCGCAACCTGGTCGCCGGACTCGCCCCGATGGACGTCGCCCTCGTCGGCATCGACTGCAAGCAGGGGGTTGAGCTGTTCCCACTGGCCCGCCGGTTCTCCGCGCTGGCCGACAACCCCGACACCGCCGCCGACGTGCTTGATGCCCTCGTGGCCCGGATGGAGCGCATCTATCAGGTCATCCGGGCTCAGCAGCGCATCGCCGCGGATGTGGCGGACGCGGAGATTGCCGCCGACATCTGGGACCTGCCGTCCGATCTGCGCCCGACTCCCGTCGTGGTCCTGGTCGACGAGGTTGCCGAACTCGCCCTGTATGCCAACAAGGATGAGGAGAAGCGCCGGGACCGCATCATCACCGCCCTGGTCCGCCTCGCCCAGCTCGGCCGCGCGGCCGGCATCTACCTCGAAATCTGCGGGCAGCGCTTCGGCTCCGAACTCGGCAAGGGCATCACCATGCTCCGGGCCCAGCTCACCGGCCGTACCGCGCACCGTGTCAACGACGAGACCTCCGCCAACATGGCCTTCGGCGACATCGCCCCGGACGCCGTCCTCGCCGCCATCCAGATCCCGGCCGAGATGCGAGGGCTCGCCATCGCGGGCGACTCGTCCGGAGGATGGCACCGCATCCGTGCCCCGCACACCTCGCTCCGCCAAGCCGTGAACATTTGCAACCGGCATGCCGACCGGACGCCGGATCTGCCCGAGCTGGCTCCGTTCCGGCCCGCTCTCTCCGGCTCGGCCGACGCTCCCTCACCGACGGCCAAGCCGTCCCCGGCCACCGCCTGACTTCTCGGATCCCCACCGGTCGGCGTGACCGCCTTCGCGCCAAGTCCCTACCCCCCATGCCCGAAGAAGGGAGATCCCGCTGTGTGCCCGAACTGCGAGGACTTCGCCCGGACCGTACTCCTGCTCGGCCAACTCGCCCTCTACGCCGACACGACCGGCGCCGACCTGGACTTCGTCGAAGCCGTCAGTCCATCGCTCGCCGTTTCCCTGCCCGAGCCGCCGCCCGGCGTGTTCCCGGACGGCTACGACCCCGACGGTGGCTCCGCCTACCCGGGTGACTCCTGATGGGCGCCCGTCGCGGCCTCCGCGTCGACGCGGTCCTGGTGCAGGCCGTCATCGCCGGCGCACTGTCCTTCGCGCATCTGCACGACCTGGCCTCCGCCGCCGGACAGAACGGGTGGAAGGCATGGGCCTACCCGGTCAGCGTCGACCTGCTCCTGGTGGCCGCCTGGCGGCGCCTGCGCAGTGAGGGCCCGTCCCGGCTGGCCTGGTGCTGGTTCCTGGTCGCGCTATGCGCCTCGCTCGGCGCCAACATCGCTACCGCCGGGTTCCTCGACCTGACCGACCCGCCCGCCTTACTCCGCCTCGGCATCGCCGGATGGCCCGCGCTTGCTTTCCTCGGTGGCACGCTCCTCGCTCACTCGTCGGTTGCGGAGGCGGAGCCGGTTCCGTCGGCACCCGTTGCGGAGGCTGAGGACGCGGAACCTCCGGTTCAGCAGCCGGTACCGGACGTCGAAGCCGGCTCGGCCACAGAAGCCGTGATCGAGCCTGACTCGGCCCCCACCCCGTTGGACCAAGCTCCCG
>NZ_MUMF01000249.1 GCF_002155905.1 Streptomyces tricolor
CCGCCGCCCCGGCCGCGCCCGCCAAGGGAGCCATAGCCGACGGCACGCTCCGCTGGGGCGTCAAGGACTCGTTCCGCACCTACGTGGTGACCGGCGCGGCCCACGGCCGCATCACCGCCTCGGGCGGCGCGACCCAGGCCGCCGGCAACGGCCCCTTCACCTTTTCCGGCGCCACGGGGACGTACGACACCACGGCCGGCACCCTGTCCGCCGCCTTCAAGGGCGCGGTGACCTTCAAGGGCCACGAGAACAACGGCACCTACGGACTCGACCTCACCCTCAGCGACCTCAAGGCGTCGGTCGGCCGGGGCACCGGCACGCTGACCGCCGACGTCACCAGCCTCGGCAAGAAGTCCGAGGACGTGGTCCTGGCCGACCTGAAGGCCAGGTCCGCCGCCCTCACCCCGAAGAACGACGTCATCGCCCTCGACGGCGTCACCGCCACCCTCACCGACGCGGGCGCCAAGGCCTTCAGCGGCTACTACCCGAAGGGCACCGCACTCGACCCGGTGAACCTCTCCGTGGCCCTGACCACCACCGCCGCCCTGCCGTCCGCCGGGCCCACGGCGGGCGGCGCCACCACGACCGGCGCCGTCACCGGCTCCGCCGCCGCCGGCGGCGGCGGTGTCGTCGTCGGCGGCGGTGTCGTCGGCGGCAGCCTGGCCGCCACCGGCTCCGGCGTCCCGGCCGGCCCCCTGGGCGCGGCGGCGGCCGTCACCGCGGCGGCGGGCGCCGGGGTGGTGCTCGCGGTGCGCAGGAGGCGTACGGCGATGTAATCCCGTTGCCGGACCGGGGCGCGGTCCCCGCACAATGGCCCCCATGACCGGCACACCCAGGGAACTGCTCGGGCCGGGCGGCCTGGTGCTGGACGTCCGGGGCCGCCCAGGCCCGCCCGCGCTGCGCTTCGAGACCGCCGAGGAGGGCCGGCGCACAGTGCTGCGCCAGCGGGAACGGACCGTGCTGCTCGGCGGGCTCACCGGCCAGGGCTGCTGCCACGACCTGCGGCTGCACCGGCTGGACGGATACCGCTCGCCGCTGCCGCCGATCGCCTCCTCCCGGATGCGGTCGGCGGTCGACTGGGCCCACCAGTACGCCCGCTGGCTGGAGGGGTCCGACGCGACGCCCCTGGACGACGGCCGCTGGCACCTGGCGCGGCGCACCTGGTTCGAACCGGGCGTCTGGAGCGCCGACCTCGTCCGCGACTGGCCCGCCGGGCTGCTGGAGCTGTACTGCGGCGGCGGCTGGCACGGCGTACTGCCCCTGCGGCGGCTCTCCCCGCCGGACGCCGCCCGCGTGAAGGCGTACCGCAAGCACGTCCGCGACGGCACCCTGGCCCCCGTCCTGCTGTGGTGGGTGCCGTTCCTCGACGGCTGGCTGATCCTCGACGGGCACGACCGCGCGGTGGCCGCCCTCGCCGAGGACCGCACCCCGCCCTGCGTCGTCCTCACCCGGCTGCCCGACGAGGACGCGTGGCGCCGCGAGGCGAAGCAGCTGGCCGAGGGCCACCGGCGGCACAGCGCACGGTTCACCGGCACCGAACGGCAGCGCACGGCCCTGGAGGAGGGCTACGGCGCGGTGCTCGCCGGCCTGCCCTACGAACCGTCGGCCGTCCGCACCTGGCCCCTGACCGGTGGCACCCCCGCCTGGGAGGTGCTCGCGCGGGCCGCGATGTTTCAATTCCCCGGTGACTGACTACGACGTACTCCGCGTCTTCTGCGGCCCGGACGGCGGCTACGGCAACGAGCTGGGCGTCGTCCGCGACGGCTCGGTGCTGCCCGAGCGCGCCGACCGGCAGGCGCTGGCGGCCGAACTGGGCTTCAGCGAGACGGTGTTCGTGGACGACCCCGAGCGCGGAGTGATCGACATCTACACGCCCACCCTGCGGCTGCCCTTCGCCGGCCACCCCTGCGTGGGCACGGCCTGGCTGCTGGACGTGCCCGAACTGGTCACCCCGGCCGGGGTGGTCGGGGCCCGGCAGGACGGCGAGTTCAGCTGGATCGAGGCCCGCGCGGAGTGGGCGCCGCCGCGCACCCTGCGCCCGTATCCGAGCGCCGCCGAGGTGGACGCGCTGCCGGTCCCGCCCCGGGGGGAGTGGATCTACGCCTGGGCCTGGGAGGACGAGGCGGCCGGGCGGGTCCGGGCCCGTGGCTTCCCCGGCCGCGACGACGGCATCGAGGAGGACGAGGCGACCGGCGCGGCGGCGCTGCTCCTCACCGACCGGCTGGGCCGGGCCCTCAACATCACCCAGGGCCGGGGCTCGCAGATCCTGACCGCGCCCCAGCCGCACGGGTGGATCGAGGTGGGCGGGCGGGTCCGCCTGGAGCGCTGAGGCGTACCGGCGTCCGGGGGACGAGCGGCGCCCCCGTCCGGGTGGATTCGCGTGTGCGCGCGCAGGCGAGCGGGGACCACTGGGCGTGACCACTCCGCCTCCCCGAGAGGAGCACCATGCGCATCAGATCAGTCGTGGCCGCGACCGCCCTCGCCGCCGCTCTCGCCGCGACCGGCGCGTCGACGGCCAGCGCCCACACCCACGACACCAAGGACGACGACGGGGCCGTCTGCAGCCCGTACGCCGGCCACCTCAACTCGCTGGAGAACCAGATCGCCTGGGCCGGCGCGCACTGCAGCGACTACCTGCGCTGACGCGACCCGGGTCCCCTGCCGCAGCCGGCACGGGGACCCGGTCGTCCCGGGCTCACGCGCTCAGCGGGAACTCCTCGCCCAGGGCACCGAAGACCGCCGTGTTCAGCGCGAACGCCCGCTTGCACTCCGAGACGACCCGCTGCTTCTCCAGGTCGTCCACCCCTATCCGGTCCAGCAGTTCGCGGTAGTCCCGCTTGAACGCGGCCGGGTTGGGGATCGCGTCGAAGACGTAGAAGCGGACCCCGTCGCCCTTCCTGGCGAAGCCCCACGTCTTCTCCGCCCGGTCCCGGATGATCTGGCCGCCGGAGAGGTCGCCGAGGTAGCGGGTGTAGTGGTGGGCGACGTAACCGCCGGGCCAGCGCTCGGCGCACTCCCGCACCCGGTCCGCGTACGCCCGGGTCGCGGGCAGCGCGCTCAGGCCCGCCCGCCAGCCGGGGCCGCGCAGATGGGCCAGGTCCCGCTCCAGCGCGGGCAGCCGGAACAGTTCCGGCCGGACGAACGGACCGGCCACCGGGTCCGCCGCCAGGCGCTCGGCCGTGCTCTCCAGGGCCTCGTAGACGAACCAGAGCTGCTCGGTGTAGCGCGCGTAGGCCGCCACGCCGAGCCGGCCGCCGAGCAGGTCGCTCATGAACGTCGAGGTCTCGGCCGCCACGTGCTGTTCGTGGGAGGCGGTCCGGATGAGGGACGAGAAGGAGTCCATGCGGCCATCCTCTAAGGTAAGCCTTACCTAAGTCAACGCCTTGGCGACTCCGTGTCGGGAACGTTTCCGACAGTCTGTCGGTAAAAGCGTACAAGAGAAAGCCCGCTCCGGCAGGGAGCGGGCTCGGCGGGCCGGGGCGGCGGTCAGGGGAGGGTCAGGATCTCCGCGCCGGTGTCCGTCACCACCAGGGTGTGCTCGAACTGGGCGGTCCGCTTGCGGTCCTTCGTCACGACCGTCCAGCCGTCGTCCCACATGTCGTACTCGTGGGTGCCGAGCGTCAGCATCGGCTCGATCGTGAACGTCATCCCCGGCTGCATCACCGTCGTCGCGTGCGGGCTGTCGTAGTGCGGGATGATCAGCCCCGAGTGGAACGACGTGCTGATGCCGTGGCCGGTGAAGTCCCGGACGACGCCGTAGCCGAAGCGCTTGGCGTACGACTCGATGACCCGGCCGATGACATTGATCTGCCGGCCGGGCTTCACCGCCTTGATCGCCCGGTTCAGCGCCTCGCGGGTGCGCTCCACCAGCAGCCGCGACTCCTCGTCCACGTCACCGACCAGGTAGGTGGCGTTGTTGTCGCCGTGCACCCCGCCGATGTACGCCGTCACGTCCAGGTTGACGATGTCGCCGTCGCGCAGGACGGTCGAGTCCGGGATGCCGTGGCAGATGACCTCGTTGACCGAGGTGCACAGCGACTTCGGGAAGCCGCGGTAGCCCAGCGTGGACGGGTAGGCGCCGTGGTCGCACATGTACTCGTGGGCGACCTTGTCCAGCTGGTCCGTGGTCACCCCGGGCGCGATGATCTTCGCGGCCTCCGCCATCGCCCGCGCGGCGATACGGCCGGCGATCCGCATCGCCTCGACGGTCTCGGGAGTCTGCACCTCCGGACCCGTGTACGGCGCCGGCGCGGGCTTGCCGACGTACTCGGGGCGGCGGATGTTTCCGGGAACCGGACGGGTGGGAGACAGCTCCCCTGGTACGAGCAGCGACTGGCCAGACATGCCAGCGAGTCTAACCAGCGTCCATGGGGGAACATGTCGGTGGCGAGAGGAGCTGTCCATGGCCCTGTTCAAGAAGCGCACCGCCGGCAAGCCGGGCGAGTGGTACTACTGCCTGGAGCACAAGACGGTCGAGGAGGGCCCGGACTGCCCGGGCAAGGACCGCTTCGGACCGTACGCCTCCCGGGAGGAGGCCCAGCGCGCGATGGACACCGCCGCCGAGCGCAACCTCCAGTGGGAGAACGACCCCCGCTGGCACGACGCGCCCGCCGGCCGGAACCCCGACGAGAGCTGAACCCGCCGGGGCACGTCACCAGGGCGCCGGCGGTGGAGCCGTCAGGGCCTCCGTCAGCCGTGACAGGCGGTCCCGGAACCCCCGCCGCGCCCCCGCGGACCCCGCGTTCTCCCCGGCCGCCGCGCTGACCAGGTGCTGCACGGTGTCCAGGTCCAGCTCCGCCCCCGCCGGCACCG
>NZ_MUMF01000250.1 GCF_002155905.1 Streptomyces tricolor
TGGACGTGCGCCGCACCGCCGTCTCCGCCAGTTCCCGGGCGGTGCGGCGCACGTCCAGGGTGGTGCCGATGCGCGTACTTGCCTCGGACAGCAGCTCCAGGCGGCGGCGTGCGGCGAGGGCGTGCCGCGCCACCTCCGGCTCGCCCACGAGCAGCAGCCCTCTCGGCGGGGGCGCGGTGACGTCCTCCGCCGGGACGCGGGGGACCCCGAGGCCGCTCCCGCCGGCCTCGCCGTCCGTGGCGACCCGGGCGGGCGCGGCGAGGGCGGCGGCGCCCGAGGGCAGGACGACACGGGCGGCGCGGTCGGCGGCCGCGGGTTCGGCGGGTTCGTCGGGGAAGCCCGGCAGGGCGTCGATCTGCCGTGGGGTGATGAGGGGGCGCCGCGGTGCGGGGCCGGGCAGGACGGCCTCGACGGCCAGGCCCTCCACGCCGTCGGCACTCGTCATCGGACGGCTCAGCAGCGTGACCCGCCGGCCGTCGGACAGGCGGACGTGGACGGCGGCCCGCTGCGCGCAGGAGAGCAGTTCGGTGGCCTTCTCCAGCAGCAGCGTCCGGTCGTCGGGGCGCTGCCCGAGGGCCAGTTCGTCCAGTCCGACGGTGTGGTGGCGGCCGACGGCGGCCTCGGCCTCGGTCTCCAGATACGCCCGCAGCAGGGCGCGCTCGCGTGCGGAGCTGTGGCGGAGCAGGCGCCGTTCGATGGCGCGCGCCGCCTTGCGGATCACGGTGGCCAGCGCGGGGTCGTCGAGGCTGCGGGGATAGCCGAGGCACAGGACGCCCTCGATACGGCCGCTGAGCGGGTCGCGGACCGGGAGCGCGCGGCAGGCGCTCTGCTGGGCGCGCTCGGCGAAGTGCTCGGCACCGTAGACACGGATGAGCTGCCGCTCCGCCAGGGCGAGACCGATGCCGTTGGTCCCCGCGAACCGCTCGGCGAAGACGAATCCCGGCACGCGCTGGATCGCCGGGAGGCTGCCGGCCATGGAGGCCTCACCGAAACGGCGCAGCAGGACCGTGCCGCTCGCGTCCGCGACGCAGATGTTCATCGGCGTGCCGGCGAACGTGTACTGCAGCCGGTCGAGCACCGGGACGGCCGCGCGGACGATCCGTGCTTCCGTGTCGAAGTCCTCCCGGAAGGGGAGGTCGGACCGGTCCGGCGAGAGCCCCAGGGACCGGCAGCGCTGCCAGGAATGGGAGATGGGCGCACGCACGCCCGCGTCGACCGGACCGCCCTCCAGAAACCGCTCGCGCGAAAGGACGGGCCCTGTGCCGCCCGTCGCACGCCCCGTCGGCGTCGCTGCCCCGCCGAACCGAACCACGCTTCGCCTCATTCGCGATAGTCAGCTTTTCGGAAACAGTCTGACATAGATGAGAATACGGACATACAGTGCATGGGTCACGGCCGAAGGGGTCCGGCGGTCACAGGACCGCCACCGGGTTGACGGGCGAACCCGTCCCGCCCGGTACCTTCAACGGCGCCACGACCAGCAGGAACTCATACCGCCCGGCCTCCGCCGCGGCGGCGGACAGGGCCTCCAGATCGAGGTTGTCCAGCAGCGGGACCCCCATCGCGGTCATGGCCAGCACATGGACCGGCGCATGCACACCCGCCACGGGCGAGGGCCGTACATCGCTGTCGCCGTCCCCGCCGAGCAGGGCGACACCGCGCTCGGCCAGCAGCGGCAGGGCGTCCACGTGGAAGCCCGCGCTCGCCGTGTCGGGGTCCCAGGCGCCCCGCTCCGTGCGGCGGCGCACCTGCCCCGACCGCAGGAGCACCGCGTCGCCCTCGCCGATCGTCACGTCGAGCGCCCTCTCCGCGGCGGTGATGTCGCCGGCGTGCACCGCCCGTCCCGGCTCCAGCCAGCGGATCCCGAGGACGGCGGGGAGGTCGAGGAGCACGCCCCGCGTGACGAGCGGCCCGAGCGTCGACACCGCCGCGAAGCGGGCCCCCGCCGCGCCGACGACGTCACCGGCCGTCCGGCCGTCGTAGAGCTGCCCCCGGTAGGCGATGTGGCACAGCGCGTCGAGGTGCGTGACGCCCTTGCCGTGGTAGTCGGCGCCGATGAAGTCCTTGTGGGCGGAGGGCTCCGGGGGCTCCACGTCACCGAGATCGGTCATGTGGTGCAGAGCGGGCCTCGGGTTGTCGGGGCCGGGCCGGGTGTTCCAGGGCAGCGCCAACGGCACGACCACACCGGAGCGCACTCCGGCCACGGCCCGCCGCACATGGTCCGCGGTCACACGGTTCCAGGCACCGCGATCGGCCGGGGTCCAGCGCCCCCAGGTGCGGAGCGCCTCGAAGAGCGCGTCGAACTCCCGGCGCGAGACGGCGGGCCCGTTGCCGGCGACGGCTGCACCGGGATCGGCTGGACCGGGGCCGGGGGCATCCGGTCCGGGACGGGGGGCATCGGGCGACGTGGACGTCATCTGCACTCACCGTTCTTCCGGTGCACTCACCGTGGCGCTCGTGACCGGCTCCAGCTTGGCACAGTGGCCGCACCGCTCAACCCGGCCTCCGCGCCGTAGCCGCGCGCTCACCCCCGGTGGGCCACTGTGTCCACCAGTCGGTCCAGGTGTGTACAGCCTCGGTCTGGGACGACCATGGATGAGAAGAACGCCCGGTTACGGCACGAGCCATGACGCCGAGCGGGAGGGAAGATGAGGCATGGGCACGACGGACTCCTCCCGAGCAGGCGACGACCGGTCGGCCTCCCGCCGAGCAGGCGGCGCCCGGTCGGCGCCCGGCCCCGCCGCGCCGCCCAGTGGCCTGCTCGATCTCCTGAGCGTCGCCGCGGTGGTGCTGAACGCGGACGGCCAGGTGGTCTTCTGGAGCCCGAAGGCCGAGGAACTGTTCGGCTACACCGCGGCGGAGGCGCTGGGCCGCTACGCGGCTCCGCTGATGGTCCACGAGGAGCACCGGGACGCGGTGATCAAGCTGTTCGCCGAGGTCATGGAGTTCGGCACCGACTGGGCCGGGGCCTTCCCGATCCGGCGCAAGGACGGCAGCACCCGCATGGTGGAGTTCCGCAACATGCGGCTGCTGGACGACCTCGGGGACACCTACGTCCTGGGGCTCGCCGCGGACCAGGCGGCCGTGGAGCGGGTCGAGCGGGACGCCGCCCTGGCCATGCGGCTGGTGTCCCAGTCTCCGATCG
This sequence comes from Streptomyces tricolor, assembly GCF_002155905.1. Lineage (GTDB taxonomy): Bacteria > Actinomycetota > Actinomycetes > Streptomycetales > Streptomycetaceae > Streptomyces > Streptomyces tricolor. The sequence continues at coordinate 3,146 of NZ_MUMF01000250.1, forward strand.
GGCTGGCGATCCTCGACGCGGACCTGCGGTACGTGGCCGTGAACCCCGCCCTCGAACGCATCACCGGGCAGTCCGCCGCCGACCGTCTCGGCCGGCCGGTCGGCGAGGTCCTGACCTACCTGGACACCGACCCCGAGGCACGTCTGCGCCGGGTCCTGGAGACGGGGGAGTCGGTCGTGGAGCGGAACATCGTGTGCCGCCCTCCCGGCGACCCCGACCACGACCACGCCTGGTCCGTCTCGTACTACCGGCTGGAGGACTCCGCCGGGCGCGTGCTGGGCCTGGCCTACTCCGTCATCGACGTCACCGAGCGTCACCGTGCCGCGGCGGAAGCGACCCGGGCCCGGCAACGGCTGGCCCTGATCGCCAAGGCCTCCGCCTCCGTGGGCACCACCCTCGATCTGGTGACGACGGCGTGCGAGCTGGCGGACGTCGTGGTGCCGGTGCTGGCCGACGTGGCGGCCGTCGACGTCCTCGACAGCGCGCTCGACGGCCGGATCGCGCCGCACGAGGGCCCGGCCCGCTTCCGCGCCCTCGCCGTGAGCGCGGCCCACGCCACCGAGGCGGTCCGTGCGGCCGACCCGCCAGGGGGGCTCGCCACCTACGACAGCGACCGGCTGATCACCCAGTGCGTGCGGACCCGGCAACCGGTTCTGCTGCCCCACACCACCCGGCAGGACCTGGGGCGCATCGCCCGGCACAGCGAGGCCGCCTCCCGGCTCGCGGCGGCCGGCGTGCACTCCTACCTGGCCGTACCGCTCGTCGCCCGGGGCGAGGTCCTCGGCGCCCTCGACCTCAAACGCACCCGCAACCCCGCGCCGTTCGACGACGACGACGCCTTCCTCGCCTGGGAGCTGGCCGCTCGCGCCGCCGTCTGCATCGACAACGCCCGCGGATACCAGGCCCAGCGGCACGCGGCCCTCACGCTCCAGCGCAGCCTGCTTCCCGAGCCCCCGTCGCACGTGCCCGGCCTGGAGGTCGCCTGCCGCTACCAGCCGGCCGGCGCCACGAGCGAGATCGGCGGGGACTGGTACGACGCCATTCCGCTCCAGGACGACAAGACCGCCCTGGTCGTCGGGGACGTCATGGGCAGCGGGATCACCGCCGCCGCTTCCATGGGCCAACTGCGCAGCGCGGCCCGGGCGTTCGCGGAACTCGCCCTCCCGCCCGCCGAGGCCCTGCGGCACCTCGATCACCTGACCGAGGGCGTCGAGCAGACCATCACCACCTGCATCTACTGCGTCTACGACCCCGGGCTGGGCCAGTGCGAGATCTGCCTGGCCGGCCACCTGCCCCCGGCCCTGATGCGCCCCGGCCAGGCGGCCCGGCTGCTCGACCTCCCCACCGGCGCCCCGCTGGGCGTCGGCGGGGTGCCCTTCGAGGCCACCACCATTCCCTTCCGGCCCGGCGACGAACTCGTCCTCTACACCGACGGCCTGGTCGAGACCCGGAGCGAATCCATCGACGCCCGCCTGGACGCCCTGCTGGACGCCCTCGCCGCGACGCGCGGCCACGATCTGGAGGAGACCTGCGACCGCATCCTGAAGATCCTCCGCCCGCCCGGCGGTGACGACGACGTCGCTCTCCTCATCGCCCGAGCCCAGCCCTGAGCGATTCCGGGGGCGGAACCGACTCGGTTCTCCGGTCGGTCGTCAGGCGCGGCAGCGCAGCATTTCCAGCGGCGGATTGGCGAGGAAGTCCGCCCAGAAATCGGCGCCGAATGCGCGCACACCGGCGTCGGACACCTCAAGGGGGACCCAGGTCACCTCACCGAATCCGGCCGCCCGCAGGCACTTTTCGTAGACCTCGCGGCGCGGGCAGGTGGTGACGAACTCGATCGGCGGGTCGAGCAGCGCCGTGATCCGTACGCGCGGCCCCGTCTCGGCCTCTTCTCCGGTCGGCTCGCAGCGGAAGCCGTATTTGTCCAGCGGCGGCCCGTCGAAGCGGTAGTCGGGTGACTGGGCGAGCACGAAGAACTCGCCGCCCGGCACCAGGCTGCGGTGCACGGCCTGGCACATCCGCTCCGTCGCGGCGATGTCCTCCGCGTAGTTGAGCAGCTGGACCGCCGTGGCGATGTCGAAGCGCCGGCCGAGAGGCCGCAGGTCGGACACATCGCCGACCTCGTAGCGCACGCCCAGCGGAGCGGCCTGCTCGAACTGCCGGGCCACGGCCACCATTTCACCGGAGATGTCGATCCCGAGCACCTCCGTGGCGCCGCGCCGCTTGAACTCCCTGCTGTAGAAGCCGGTGCCGGAGGCCAGGTCGAGCACCGACCTGCCGCGCACGTCCCCGACCATGGCCAGGAATCCGGGTACCTCCGCGTAATGCGCAAGCGGCAGGGACTTGAAGCCCTCGAAGGCCTCGCCGATCTCGTCGTACAACTGCGCGCTCATCGTGCACCTGCCGATATCGACGCGATTTCCGAATTCCTCGTCATGAGCAAGTCCCTTTCCTTCTCCGCGATGTGCGGCGGAATTTTCGGTGAGGCGCCGGCCGCCCGAGTGATTGACCGGCTGTCAGATCGCTGGAACTTTATCCAGTTCCGCTCGCACCGACCTATCGGCGGATCCTCCAGAAGCCGTCGGTCCCGGGCCCCGTTTCTCTGTCGCATCAGCCACGCGTGCCGTCACCGGCACGGGCGACTTCTCCCGAGCCGACCGAGCGCGGTCGCAGTCGTCCGCCCGCCGGCCCCCCGGCTCCACCACCCACATCGGCGGCGCCCTGAAGGGCGACCGTGGACCGCGACCCCTCGGGAGGCCTGGCCGACGGGCGTCCCCAGGGGCGGGCGACCGGCCGGACCCGCCGAACGTGAGCAGACGGTGAAGAAATCGGCACGGATAATTCGAGGGCGTTCCTTGGTGTTTCAACCAGCGTGAAGGGCTGCACGTTTGCGCTTCGGTTGCCTCGGATGTGCGTGAATCCTGTGGAGATCGATCATCCGCAGGCTGTCAGGAGCACATCAAGGGATTGATCTGCTCGCGACAAGTCGGCACGCTCCAGAGCACGCGCAGCGCTGCCGTTCGAACGCAATCCCCCCACTTCACGAGGAGACCCCTCTTGACGGCGCAACACAAACGCATAGGCAAGGCCAAGACCGCCACCGCGATCGCGGCAGCCGCAACCGTCATCGGCACCGCCTTCGCCGTGTCCCCCGTCGCCCAGGCGGGACAGCCCGCGGAGGGCACGGTCCACGGTCTGAACGCCGAAGGAGCCGTGGCCGGCAGCTACATCGTCCTGCTCGACCAGAAGGCCTCGTCGGCCGAGAAGCGGGACCTGGCCACCGAGTACGGCGGCAAGCTCAGCCGGACCTACGGCTCGGCGGTCAACGGCTTCTCCGCCACCAGTCTCACCGAGACGGAGGCCAAGCGCCTCGCGGCCGACCCCGCGGTGTCCACGGTGGTCCAGAACAAGAAGTTCCACATCAATGCCACCCAGGACAAGCCGCCGTCCTGGGGCCTGGACCGCGTCGACCAGAAGGACACGGCCGGCGACGGCAAGTACACCTACCCGGACAAGGCCGGGGAGGGGGTGACCGCGTACGTCATCGACACCGGCGTACGCGTCAGCCACAAGGACTTCGAGGGCCGCGCCACCTCCGGGTTCGACGCCGTCGACAACGACGACACGGCCGACGACGGCAACGGCCACGGCACCCACGTGGCGGGAACCATCGCCGGTGCCGCCCACGGTGTGGCCAAGAAGGCCAAGATCGTCGCGGTCCGTGTGCTCGACGACAACGGCTCCGGCACCACCGAGCAGGTCGTCGCCGGCATCGACTGGGTGACCAAGAACCACCAGGGTCCCTCGGTGGCCAACATGAGCCTCGGCGGCGGCGCCGACCCCGCCCTCGACGAGGCGGTCGCGAAGGCCATCGCCTCGGGTGTCACCTTCGCGGTCGCCGCCGGAAACGAGTCGGCGGACGCGGGGCAGGGATCGCCGGCCCGGGTGCCCGAGGCCCTCACCGTCGCCTCCAGCACCAAGGACGACGCCCAGTCGGACTTCTCCAACTTCGGCAAGGTCGTGGACCTGTACGCGCCGGGCTCGGACATCACCTCCGACTGGAACGACAGCGACCAGGGGACCAAGACGATCTCCGGCACCTCCATGGCGACCCCCCACGTCACCGGAGCCGCCGCCGTCTACCTGGCCGGGCACCCGGACGCCACCCCCGCTGAGGTGGCCGCCGCGCTCACCGGAGCGGCCACCAGCGACAAGATCACCAACCCGAGCGGCGGAACGCCCAACAAGCTGCTGAAGGTGGCCGAGTAGTCCTCCGGGACAGTGGAGCCCGGCGGTGCCGCCGTGTGTAGGACGGCGGCACCGCCGGGCCGCTTCATGGGAGCAGCCCGGTGGCGGGTTCCCGGCGTGAGCCAGCCCAATCGCCGTCGCTCGTCGCGTATCCGGGGGTGTGTCAGGTGCTGTGCACGCCGACCTCGTACAGCGAGTACCCCCACCCGGTGCCCCGCTCCGTGCCCAGGACACGGACGTAGCGCGCCGGTGTGCCGGTGAACCGCGCGGTGTCGAGGCCGCCGTCGCCGGTGCTGGTCGACCAGACCGTCTGCCAGCTCGCGCCGTCCGTGGAGAGCTGGATGCGGTACGCTTTCCCGTACGCCCGCTCCCAGTCGAGCGTGACCCGCCCGACCCGGTGGGTGGAGCCCAGGTCGATGCGCAGCCACTGGTCGTCGCTCCAGTCGCCGGCCCAGCGGGTGTCCCGCCTGCCGTCCACCGCACGGCTCGGCGCATAGCTGGTGAACGGGTTCCACTCGGTCGAACTGGCCGTGGCCGACGCCCCCTCGGCGAGGTTGGCGCCCGCCCGGTGGCGCTCGGTCGCTCCCCAGGTGTCGAGGTAGGACTCGGCGCCCCGGAAGAGGTCGTTCACCACCTCCTGGCCGCCGACGAGCCTGATGTCCTCGATCCAGTCCGGGACCAGGCCGTAGTGCGCGGCTCCGTCGGTGTTCAGGTCCCAGGTGCGCTCACCGGTGGTCTGCCGGTCGACGAGGGAGCCGCCGTCGGCGCTGCGGAAGGGGTAGGTGACCTTGTTCGGCGCGTCGGCACCGCGGGGGCCCGGCCAGCCGCCGACGCCGTTCATGTCCGTGCCGTAGCCGTAGCCCACGTCGTACTTGTCCCGCAGCGCCTTGGTGCGGTTCGCCTCGGCCACGAACCCCTCGGAGCCGTGCATGTACTGGGCGATGAAGCCGCCGAGGCCGTAGACCCGCTCGGTCCAGTTGAGGTCCATCCAGCTGTGCGAGGAGAGCACGCCGGGGTAGGAGCCGGCCTCGAAGATGTCGAGCGCGCGGCCGGCGGCCTTGACGCTCATGTGGTCGATCTCCAGCATCATCTTGCGTTGCATCATGCCGCGCACGGCGTACTCACCGAGGTCGGTCAGCCCGCGGACGTTGCACCGCGCGTCGGCGTCGTACGCGGGGACCCGCACTCCCGCCGGGAGTTTCGCCTCGGCGCCGGGCGCCGCGGCCGAGCCGATCGGGTTGTCGTGCTGCGGGCCGGTGCACTTCTCGGTCTTCCAGAAGGTGCCGGTCGACAGGAACTGGCCGACGTTGATGGCCGTCCCGAGGGTGCCCGAGTCGAAGCGGACACCGCACAGCGCGTTGTCGAACTTGTGGCACAGGAACATGCTGCGCACGCCCAGCGCGTACAGCTCGTCCAGGCCGGCGTCGATGTCCTTCCGGTCGCACTGCGGGACGTCCAGGATCTGCTTGCACCCGAAGGGCTCGGAGGTCTCCACCCCCAGGACGACGGCCAGCTTGCCCTGCTCGATGACGTCACGGGCCTGGGCGCTGTCGGTGACGATCCGGAACCAGCCCTTGCCCGGGCCGCCGTACATCCTGTCGACGTACGCCTGGAGGTCGTACGTCAGCTTCGCCTGGAGCCGGATGGACGTCATCTCGTCGCAGCCGCGGTCCTTGAAGAAGTACACGGAGCAGATCACGCCGTTGGTGACGAGGTCGTTGACGAGCACCCGCTGGCCGCCGCGCCAGGCCCGTTCCACCCACGCGTAGTAGTTCTGCTGGTGGGTCAGCGAGTCGTGCGCCGGCCAGTCCTTGAACGTGGGCCAGCCGACGGGGTCGTGCCTGCCGTCGCCGCCCTTGGTGATGAAGTCGAAGACGGCCAGCGAGCCGTCGGGGTAGTGCTCCGGGCAGTCCTTGAGGGCGTCGGCGATCCCGGCCTCGGAGAAGACCCTGCCGCAGATGAGCCGGCCGCCGAAGGCCTCGTTCGAGAACAGGTGGTCGTGGGCGTCGACGAACCCGCGCACCTCGCCGTCGGCGCCGGTGCCCGTGAACGGCTCGCCGGTGACGCCGATCCCGGAGTCCGGGGCCGGCCGTGCGCTCGGCACCCACCAGTCGTTCCCGGCCGCCGCGCTCGGGGTGGGTCCGAGCACGACGGCCAGGACGAGGAGGAGCAGCGGCATGAGGACGACGTCTGTGCGTCGGCGGTACGGGCGACTGTACGGGCGGCTGGTCATGGCCACGGCCCACGTCCCTCGGTAGGCGATATTCCATTTGTCATGTCTGCGTAAACTGTGCGCCATGAGAATCGCCAGTGCCGCCGTCCGAGTCAAGACTCGGGCCCCGGGATCGGTTCGATGGTTACCCGTGCGTAGTAATAAGCTGGACGGACGTGAGAACCGTACGTAGACGACCGCGCCGGACAGCGGCTCGAACGTGAGGAGCGACCGATGACATCGGAAACCGAGCGAGCCGTACTGGCAGGCGGTTGTTTCTGGGGCATGCAGGACCTGATCCGCAGGCAGCCGGGCGTGGTGTCCACCCGCGTCGGGTACAGCGGCGGTGACACGCCGAACGCCACCTACCGCAACCACGGCGACCACGCGGAGGCCATCGAGATCCTCTTCGATCCCGCGGTCACCAGCTACCGCGACATCCTGGAGTTCTTCTTCCAGATCCACGACCCGACCACGAAGGACCGCCAGGGCAACGACATCGGGCGCAGCTACCGGTCGGCCATCTTCTACACCGACGAAGAGCAGCACCGCGTCGCCCTGGACACCATCGCGGACGTCGAGGCGAGCGGCCTGTGGCCGGGCAAGGTGGTCACCGAGGTCGAACCCGTGGGCGACTTCTGGGAGGCCGAGCCGGAGCACCAGGACTACCTGGAACGCTATCCGGACGGCTACACCTGCCACTTCCCGCGGCCGAACTGGAAGCTGCCGCGCCGGGCCTCGTCCCCGGCCAGCTGAAGCACACCACCGCGCGGGCGGGCCGGGCACGGCCCGCCCGCCGCTCACTTGCGGCGCTGCCGCCGGATCGGCTCTCCCACGCGGTGCAGGTGCGTCAGCGCCTCGCGGTACGACCGGATCAGACCGGTCTCGTGGTACGGCACCCCGATCTCGGCGCAGTACTGCCGCACGATCACCTGGGCCCGGCGCAGATGCACCGTGGGCATGCTCGGGAACAGGTGGTGCTCGATCTGGTAGTTGAGCCCGCCCAGCAGTACGTCGGTGAACCAGCCGCCGCGCACGTTGCGGGACGTCAGGACCTGGCGTCGCAGGAAGTCGAGCCGCTGCTCACCGGTGAGCGTCGGCATGCCCTTGTGGTTGGGCGCGAAAGTGCAGCCCAGGTAGACGCCGAACAGGCACTGGTTCACGGCGAGGAACGCCACCGCCTTGCCCGGGGAGAGCACCAGGAACAGGGCGGAGAGCAGAGCGGCGACGTGCAGCAGGAGCAGCGCGCCCTCCAGCAGCCGGTTCTTCATGAACGGTGAGCGCAGCGCCCGCACGCTCGCGACGTGCAGGTTGAAGCCCTCCAGGGTCAGCAACGGGAAGAACAGCAGCGCCTGATGCCCCCCGAGGAGGCGGGCCAGGCCCCGACTGGCGCGGGCCTGGTCGGTGGACCACACCAGGATGTCCGGGGCGACATCGGGGTCGAGTTCCTCGTGGTTGGGATGGGCGTGGTGGCGGGTGTGCTTGTTCATCCACCACCCGTAGCTCATGCCGATGCCGAGATTGCCGAACAGCCGCCCTCCGATCTCGCTGTGCCGGCGCCTGCGGAACACCTGCCGGTGCGCCAGATCGTGCGCCACCAGGGCGACCTGCCCGAACACCAGGGCCAGAAAGGCGGCCACGGCCAGCTGCCACCAGGTGTCGCCGAGGGCGAAGAAGACTCCCCAGCCGGCGGCGAACGCCCCGACCACGAGACCGAGCCGCACCGTGTAGTAGCCGGGGCGCCGCTTCAGCAGGCCGGCCTCGGTGATCCGTTGCGACAGCCGCGCGAAGTCACTGCCGGCGCCGCGGCGTGACGGGTCCGCCTCGGTGGCGGGGCGCCACGGGTCCGCGTCGGCGGCGGGGTGCGGCGGGTCCGCGTCGGCGGCGGAGCGGTGGGTCGTGACGGGGACATCGGGAGAGATCGTCATACGGACATCCTGGAGATGACCGTACGGTCCGAAGAAGCCTGCCAGCCACCGTATGCGGACGCGGCCGGCCCCACCCGCGCTCGGGGGTTTTCCCCCGCCACCGGGGCCCGCACCTGCGGCTTCCCTCGCTCTGCGCCTCTGCCGTCACCGCGGTGTGCGCGGTGCGGCGGCTCTTGCCGTGCCGGGGGCGGGCCGCGCAACGGGGGTGGCCGAAACGGCGAGCGCGCGGGCGCTGTGGCACCGCGTGATGTGACCTGGACCACGCGCCCGGGTCTTTCGTCGGGGCTGGCTGAGGCGTAGGTTCCGTATACCCCGCGAGGGCGCCTCTCGAAGGCGCCGGTCCGCCCATCCCGGGGCGGCGGACCAGCGGGGGCCAAACGTGCACGGCCGTGTCCCGGCGGATCGCCGCGCCCGTGCGGGGCGCCGGCGCGTACGGGGGAGGGGCGAGCCGGTCGCGGGCGGCCCGGGGGATCCCGGCGGCGCTCGTCCGGGCGCCGGCCCCGCCGTGCGGGCCCTGCCGGTGTGCGGAGGACGGGCCAGGAACAGCGGCGCCTGCTCCTGGCCCGTCCTCCGTGTCCACCGGCCGAGGCGGTCCCCCCCGTGGCAGCCGCCCTCCGCGCCGCGGCCCCCGGCATCGGGA
>NZ_MUMF01000251.1 GCF_002155905.1 Streptomyces tricolor
CTGCTGGACGCCCTCGCCGCGCTGGCCGAGGAACGGCCCAGCCCCGCCGTCGTCACCGGCACCGCCGCGGCCGGCGCGCGCCGCGTCACCTTCGTCTTCCCCGGCCAGGGCGCCCAGTGGGCCGGCATGGCCGTACCCCTGCTGGGCACCTCCCCGGTGTTCGCGGCGGCATGGGCGGAGTGCGCCCGCGCCCTCGCGCCCTGGGTCGACTGGTCGCCGGACGAGGCGATCCGCTCCCCGCAGGCGCTGGAGCGGGTCGACGTCGTGCAGCCCGTGCTGTGGGCCGTCATGGTCAGCCTCGCCGAGCTGTGGCGGGCCGCGGGCGTCCGGCCCGACGCCGTGATCGGCCACTCGCAGGGCGAGATCGCCGCCGCCTGCGTCGCCGGCGCCCTGTCCCTGGAGGACGGCGCGAAGGTCGTCGCGCTGCGCGCCAAGGCCCTGCTCGCGCTCGCGGGCCGCGGCGGCATGCTGTCCGTCCCGCTGCCCGAGGCGGAGGTCCGGGCCCGGCTCGACCACCGGCCCGGCCTCGGCATAGCCGCCGTCAACGGACCGTCCACGGTGGTGGTCTCCGGCGAGACGGCGGCCCTCGACGCCGCCCAGGCCGCCTGGGAGGCCGACGGCATCCGGGTGCGCCGCATCCCCGTCGACTACGCCTCCCACTCCCCGCACGTCACCGAGGTCCGCGACCGCCTCGCCGCCGACCTCGCCGGCCTCACCCCGCGCCCGGCGGAAGTGACCTTCCTGTCCACCCTCACCGGCGAGCCGCTCGACACCACCGCGCTCGACGCCGGCTACTGGTACCGGAACCTGCGCGAACCGGTCCGCTTCGAGGCGGCCACCCGGCGCGCCCTCGCCCAGGGCCACCGCGTGTTCATCGAGGTCGGCCCGCACCCCGTCCTCACCCTCGGCGTCCAGCAGACCGCCGAGGCGATGGACGTGCCCGCCACCGCGGTCGCCACCCTCCGCCGGGACCACGGCGACCTGCTCCGCTTCCGCACCGCCCTGGCCGAGGCCGCCGTCCTCGGCGCGCCCGTGGACTGGGCCGCCGAACTCGCGCCGTACACGCCCCGCCGGGTCGACCTGCCCACCTACGCCTTCCAGCGCGAGCGCTACTGGCTCACCCCGCAGCGGCGCGCCGCGCTCGCCGCCGGCACCGGCAGCGACCCGTGGGACGGCCGGTTCTGGGACATCGTGGACCGCGCCGACGTCGCCGAACTCTCCCGCGCCCTCGGCGTCGACACCGACGACCCGCTCACGGCCGTCGTACCGGCCCTGGCCCGCCGGCGCCGCCTGCTGCGCGAGCAGTCGGCCGTGGACGGCTGGCGCTACACCGTCACCTGGGAGCGGCTCGCCGTTCCCGACGACGCCCGGCCGACCGGTCCGTGGCTGCTCGTCGTACCAGCGGCACGGGCCGACGACCCGCTCGCCGCGCACGTGGCCGCCGCCCTCACCGCGCGCGGCGCCGAGGTCGGCACGCTCACCCTCGGCGCGGACGACACCGACCGCGCCGCGCTCGCGGACCGGCTCGCCGGCCACCGGCCGGCCGGGGTGCTGTCCCTGCTCGCCCTGGACGACGCCCCGCACCCCGGCCACCCCGCCCTGCCCACCGGACTGGCCCTGACCGTCGCCCTGGTGCAGGCCCTCGGCGACGCCGGCGTCACCGCGCCGCTGTGGTGCGCCACCCGGGGCGCCGTCGCCACCGGCCCCGCCGACCGCGTCACCGCGCCCGCCCAGGCGCAGACCTGGGGCCTCGGCCGGGTCGTCGCCCTCGAACACCCCGAGCGCTGGGGCGGCCTGATCGAC
>NZ_MUMF01000252.1 GCF_002155905.1 Streptomyces tricolor
GGATCAACCGGTGCGACCGGATCAACCGGTGCGACCGGCGCGACCGGCGCGACTGGCTCGGCCGGCGCGACTGGCTCGGCCGGCCGCCCCGACGCTCCCGCGCTCCCGGCCGCCGTGCTCGACGAGCTGACCACGTCCACGTCGCTGGCCCGGACGTACGCCAGCCGGTGGCCGAACTGGATCTCGTAGTACCGCTCCCGGCCCCACACCACCGGGTTGGGCGTGTCGCTGAAGGACTTGGCGGTGTAGGAGCTGCCGACGCCGGCCTGCGTCACGTACCGCTGGCCCGCCAGGAAGCCGTAGGGGAGCGGCGACTCGGTCGGCCCGTCCACGTCGTCCGGGTAGGCCTCCTCCTCCGGGAGCGCGCGCCCGTACACCGGGATCTCGTCCAGGCCGTCCTTCGGCGTGACCATGCGCCCGGCCGCACCGACGGCGGTCGGATGGTTCCGGGGGTTCTTGAACCAGGCCTTCCGCCCCTGGAACCAGATCGCCGTCCAGTCGCCGCTGCGGTCGGCGACGGCGAAGGTCTGCCCCGCGGAGACGCGGGACCCCAGGTCGTTGACGTCCTCCGTGGACTCCTCACCGTCCGGTTTCCGGCCCGGGTCCTGGATCAGCGGAGCGTTCTCGTTCGGTTCGGTGTGCAGCCGCACGGCGCTGGAGCCGTGCGGCCGACACGGTGAACCACTGCTGGTGCAGCCCGTGAACGGCGGCTTGTGACTGGCGTAGTCCGGCAGGATGGTCACCATGTCGCTGTCGGGTCCCGCAGTGGCGCGCAGCGGCGCGCCGAGGAGGTCGAAATAGTGCCGCCAGTCCCAGAAGGGGCCGGGGTCGTCGTGCATGTCGGGGATGGTGTCGGCGGTCGGGGCCGGCACGTTGTCATGGCCGAAGATGTGCTGCCGGTCCAGCGGAATGGCGTACTTCTGCGCCAGGTACCGCACCAGGCGCGCCGACGCCCGGTACATCCGTTCCGTGTACCAGGTGCCGGGCTGGGTGAGGAATCCCTCGTGCTCGATGCCGATCGACCGGGCGTTCACGAACTGGCTGCCGGAGTGCCAGGCCTCGTCCTTGGTGCGGACGTGCTGGGTGACATGCCCGTCGCTGGAGCGGATCGAGTAGTGCCACGAGGACTCCGTCGGATCCTGCACCGTCTGGAACATGCTCGGCAGCTCCGCCTCGGTGTCGTGGATGACGATGTACTCGATCGGCTGGTCCCTGGGCCGGTCGGCGAGGTCGTGGTTGCCGTACGAGCTGTCGTCGATCTCCTCGTACGGCGCGCCGAGCCAGTCACAGGCCAGTTCGGCCGGGCACTCGACCTGCTTCGGCCGCTGCGGGCCCTGGGCCTGGGGGGCGCGCGGATGCGGCCGGACGGCGGGGTTGGCGGGGAGGGCGACGTCCTGTCCCTCGGCGGTGGTGCGATGCGCTCCCCGCCGGATCACCGCGAACACGTCGTCGGCATAGGCCGCGGCTGACGTGACGTCACGAGTGCCCGGGAAGCGTGCCACCGCCTCCCACCAGTCCGCCGGGTCGTCGCTCAGGGGCTTGCCGAGCTGTCGCTGCGTGGCGGCCAGGAGCGCCGCACCACCGCGTACGTTGGCGACGGCGTCCGTGCGCAGGCGCCCGGCCGGGACCTGGATCAGGCGTGCCGCGTGCTGGAGGTCCGCGGGCTGCACGGCGTGGCCGGCCGAGTCACCCACGGCGGTGGGGGACCCCGCCGCACCCGTGCGCGGACGGTCATGGCCATCGAGCCGTGCGTGCGGGTCGGGTGCGGGTGTCGCGGCCCGGACGCGGTCGGCGTCCACCAGGTGCATCGGACCGAAGCCGCCCGTGACGCTGGGCGCGCCCGGGTGGGAGTCCCAGCGCGACTGCATGTACGAGACGCTCATGAGCACGCTGCGCGGCACATGGAACTCGCGCGCGGCGTTCGTGAAGGCGTCCTGCAGGCGCCGGTCCGCCGCGTCGTCGGTGCCGGACATCGGGAGGATCAGCAGCGGCGGCAGCAGGGCCGCACCCGCGATCACACAAGCGGTACGGCGGCACCTCCGGATGGCCCCGGGGGCATGTGCAGAAACATTTCTTCTCATCGCAGAGGCTCTCCCAACCACGCTCGATCGCAACCGGGGCAAACGAGTTGCCCGTCGCGCCACCCCTCGTACGTTTCCGTGCCTGGCGCGCCGTGTCGTGGCGAGCGTCACCGGGGTGGACCAGCGGTCCGGCTGAGGCCACCCGGTCGGCGGCAGTGACTCCGCTGCCTGGGGCAACCACGCGCGACCGCACACGGCTCACTCCTCCACCGGGTCCACCTGCCAGTCGGCGTGGCCCGGCATGGGCGGGGTGTGCGGGCCGTACAGCCACGGCTTCAGAAACGGTGTCAGGTCCTCGCCCGCGACCCGGGAGGCGAGCGCGATGAAGTCCCGGGTGCCGGCCGTGCGGCCCCGGTACTCGGTCACCCAGGTGCGTTCGATCCGGTCGAAGGTCTCCTCACCGACCTTCTCCCGCAGTGCGAACAGCACCAGCGCCGAGCCGTCGTACCGCATCACCTTGAAGAGCGTCGCGTCGGTGGGCTCGGCAGGCGCCCCTTCGTCGTGCCGCCACTGGTCGTGCTGCTCGTAGGCGGCCCGCATCATGGATTCCAGGCTCACGCCGCCGTGCTCGGCGGAGTACAGCCGTTCGTAGAAACGGGCGTGACCCTCGCTCAGCCACAGGTCGGACCATCGTTCGATGGCGACGCTGTCGCCCGTCCAATGGTGCGTCAGCTCGTGGACGAGATTGCGTTCGGCGTCGACCCGGTCGCCCAGCAGGTCGTCCCGCGGTACGACGGAGAGCGACTGGGTCTCCAGTGCCACCGGCAGGTCGGTGTCGCCGACCAGCACGCCGTAGCGGCGGAAGGGGTAGGGGCCGAGCCGGCGCTCCAGCCAGGCCAGGTGATCCGGGGTCAGCGAGCGGTACTCCTCGGTGTCCGAGACCAGGTGCTCCGGGACCACGTCCCGGACGGGCAGCCCGCGCGGACCCCTGCCGTCGACGAACGTGAACCGCCCGATCGCCAGCTGGACCAGCTGGGGCGCGATCGGATGCTCGGAGTCGTACGTCCACCGGGTGCGCCCGTCGGGCCGCCGTACGGTGCCGGTGAGCCGCCCGTTGGCCACCGCGCTGAGCCCGGGAGGTGTGGTGACGTGGAAGGTGACCGGTGCCCGCAGGCTCGGGTGGTCGTTGGCCGGGAAGATCATTCTGGCTCCGTCGGGCTGCGCGCAGACCATGGTGCCGTCGGGTGTGGGGACCCAGCCGTAGTCCTGGATCGCGTCGTCGCGATGGCGTCCTTGCGTGGGGTCGGCGGTGTAGGCGACGCGGACGGTGAAGGCGGTGCCGCGGGGGATCGGCCGGGCGGGCGTGACCACGAGTTCGTCGCCGTCGCGTCGGGCGGCGGCCGGTGCGCCGTCGACGGTGACGCGGTGCAGCGCGTTGCCCGCGAAGTCGAGGTCGAAGCGGGACAGGGCCTGCGTGGCGGTGGCGCTGATGGTGGCGCCGGCCTCGAAGGGCGTCCGTGGTGCCCGCCAGTCGAAGTCCAGTGTGTAACGGCGGACGGTGTAGCCGCCGTTGCCGGCGAGCGGCATGAGCGGGTCGCCGATGCCCGGCGCGCCGGGGGCGGGGGCCGGGCCCGACGAGGCGGCCGGACCGGGTGCGGGCGAGCCGTCGGAGCCCCGCGGGAGCATGCCGGTGACGATGACGGCACCGGCCACCGCGCCCGTTCCGGCGAGGCCGAGGGTGAGGGTGAGGACCGAGCGACGGGAGAGTGACCCCTTTGCGATCTCCATGAGCGCACTATGCCAGTAAGGTCCGTGTATATCACTAAATGTTCCTTCGTCGGGTGCTCGGGGGACGGTCCTCGGGTCTCCTCCGGTGCTCCTCCGGTGCTCGTCGGGACGGCGTCGCCGGGCGTCCGTATCGCGCCGATCTGCCGAGGCGTCATTGCGGGGCGGCCCGTCTCGCCGTAGAACACCGCCCATGAGAAGACGGATGGTCATGTCCATGCTCGCGGGAGCGACCCTCCTGGTGAGCGCGCTCTTCGGCACCGGTGCTCCGACGGCCCAAGCCGCCGAAGTGCCGGCCGAGTTCGGCACCGACTGGCACGACCCGATGACCGCGGCCCCGCCCGTCGACCGGCCGCACAGCACGTCCTGCCGGGTCACCCTCGCCGACGCGCAGTTTCGCGACTTCACGCCCTACCGGGGCACGTACACGCCCCCCGAGGGGTGCGGCGACCGCTGGAGCAAAGTCGTCCTGCGCCTGGACGGCAAGGTGAAGGGCCGTCAGTACGACCGGCTCGGCTACCTGCACGTCGGCGGGGTCGAGATCCTGCGCACCTCCACGCCGGAGCCCTCACCCGACGGCATCGCGTGGCACGTGGAGAAGGACGTCACCCGCTACAGCGACACCTTCCGCGCCTCCGGCGACGTCGAGATGCTCATCGGCAACGTGGTGGACGACACGTACACCGGTGTCATCGACGTCCACGTCACCCTCACCTTCTATACGGGCCGTCCCGAGACCCCCGCCCCCGACCGTGTCCTCACCCTCGCCGACACGCCCGCCGGTACGACGCTCACCACCCCGCGCAACAGCGAACGGATCGTCGCCGAGGTGTACGCGACCGGTTCGGGCGGCGGGTGCGAGGAGTTCTGGTACCTGACCGTGGCCGCCCCGGCGCCGTACTCGTGCAAGGCCGACCGCGGCCCGTACCGCGAGGTGCAGATCACCGTCGACGGCCGGCTCGCCGGGATCGCGGCGCCGTTCCCGCACGTGTGGACGGGCGGCTGGTCCAACCCCTTCCTGTGGTACGTCGTCCCGGCCCCGCGCGCCTTCGACGTCCGGCCCGTCGAGTACGACCTCACCCCCTTCGCCGGCCTCCTCAACGACGGGCGCCCGCACCGCGTCGAGGTGTCCGTCGCCGGCGTGCCCGCGGGGCAGTCGGGCTGGAGCACCCCGGTGAACGTCCTGGTCTGGCAGGACCCGCATCGCGCCCACGTGCCCGGCGCGCTCATCGAGGACAAGGCGACCGACCTCGCCGACTCCTCCCTCTACACGCCCGGCGCGGAGCACCGGGTGCGCACCGAGGCGGGGCACCGGCTCACCGTCTCCGGATACCTGGACACCTCGCACGGCCGGGTGACCACCACCGTCACCCGCACACTCGCCAACTCCTCCGTCCACCGCTGGACCGACGGCGAGACCACGGACGGACTCGACGCGACCTGGACCGACGACGAGACGGTCCGGACCGCCGGCCACGGTCCCGCCCGGACGACGCACACGCACCGGACATACACCATGAACGGCGCCGTCACCCTCGGCTCCGACGCGCGGCTGCGCACCGTCCTGACTCTCGGCGACCGGGCCTCCTCGGTGGTCCGGGAGGGCGGCCGGCGCATCGCGTGGTCGCGGCTGGACGACACCTACAGCGGCGACGCCGCGTACACGACCGACGTTCCGCGCGACCAGCGGCACGCGGTCGGCACGTCGACCGAGCGCTACCGCCTCCTCGGCTCGGACGGCTGCTACGACCGTTCCCTGACCACGGTTCAGGGGGTGCTCACGGAGGACCGCAGCCGCTGCTGAGACCGGCGGGGAGTGTGGCGGTGCGGAGGGTGCTGATCTCGCCGCTGCTGTTCTGCGTGGTCGCCGCCGGCATCGCCAAAGGCGGCGACCTCCAGGCCTTCGGGCGGACCGGACTCCAGGCCCTGATCGGGGCCGGTCAGCAGCGGTTGGCGGCGTCCCCGTCGATCAGCGTGTCCAGCAGGACGCCGAGCACCGCGCGCTCCTTCTCCGTCAGCGGCGCCAGTATCTCCTCGGCCGCGGAACGGCGGGCGCCGCGCAGTTCGCGCAGGGTCGCGTGCCCCTCGTCCGTCAGCTCGATCCGGGTCACACGCCGGTTCGCCGGATCCGGCACCCGCCGTACCTTGCCGCTCGCTTCCAGCCCGTCGACCAGCGTCGTCACCGCGCGGGGCACGACCTCCAGGCGCTCGGCCAGGTCGGCCATGCGCGGCGGGGAGGCGTAGTGCGCGAGGGTGCGCAGCAGCCGGGACTGGGCCGGGGTGACGCCCAGTTCGCGCTCCTCCAGATGGCGTTTCTGGATGCGGTGCACCCGGCGGGTGAGCCGTAGCAACTGCTCGGCGAGCAGGCCGTCGGGATCGGGGGTGGTCATGCGGGAACAATATCAGGATGCCGTTCATTGTGAGTATAGGTAACAATGAGCTACGATCCGTTCCGTCATCGTCGGCCGACCCCTGACCGGCGTCCGTCACCGCCGTAGGAGCCCATGCACCCCGACCGTGAAAACTCCTGGACCCCACCTGCCGACGCCGGCGAGCAGCCCCGGCAGGTGCGCCGCATCCTGCGGCTCTTCCGTCCCTACCGCGGGCGGCTGGCGATCGTCGGCCTGCTCGTCGGCGCCTCGTCACTGGTCTCGGTGGCCACGCCGTTCCTGCTGAAGGAGACGCTCGACGTCGCGATCCCGCAGGGCCGCACCGGCCTGCTGAGCCTGCTCGCGCTCGGCATGATCCTCAGCGCCGTCCTGTCCGGCGTCTTCGGCGTCCTGCAGACGCTGATCTCGACCACCGTCGGGCAGCGGGTCATGCACGACCTGCGCACCGCCGTCTACGGCCGGCTGCAGCGCATGTCCCTGGCCTTCTTCACCCGCACCCGCACCGGCGAGGTGCAGTCCCGCATCGCCAACGACATCGGCGGGATGCAGGCCACCGTGACCTCCACCGCCACCTCCCTGGTGTCCAACGCCACCAGCGTGACCGCCACCGTCGTCGCGATGATCGCCCTGGACTGGCGGCTGACGATCGTCTCGCTGGTCCTGCTGCCGGTGTTCGTGTGGATCAGCCGCCGCGTCGGCAACGAACGCAAGAGGATCACCACCCAGCGGCAGAAACAGATGGCCGCGATGGCGGCCACGGTCACCGAGTCGCTCTCCGTCAGCGGCATCCTGCTCGGCCGCACCATGGGCCGCTCCGACTCGCTGACCGCGTCCTTCGCCCAGGAGTCCGAGCGCCTGGTCGGCCTGGAGGTCAGAGCGAACATGGCCGGGCGCTGGCGCATGGCCGTGATCACGATCGTCATGGCCGCGATGCCCGCCGTCATCTACTGGACCGCCGGCCTCGCCCTCCGGTTCGGCGGCCCCGACATCTCCCTCGGCACCATCGTCGCCTTCGTCTCGCTCCAGCAGGGCCTGTTCCGCCCGGCCGTGAGCCTGCTCGCGACCGGCGTCCAGATCCAGACCTCGCTGGCCCTCTTCCAGCGCATCTTCGAGTACCTGGACCTGCCCGTCGACATCACCGAGCGCGAGCGGCCGGTCCGCCTCGACCGGATCAAGGGCGAAGTCCGCTTCGAGGACGTCGAGTTCCGGTACGACGACAAGGGCGGTCCCGTCCTCGACGGCGTCGACATCACCGTGCCGGCCGGCGGCAGCCTCGCCGTCGTCGGCCCGACCGGCGCCGGCAAGTCCACGCTCGGCTACCTGGTGCCCCGTCTGTACGACGTCACCGGCGGCCGTGTCACGCTGGACGGCGTCGACGTACGCGACCTCGACTTCGACACCCTCGCGCGCGCGGTCGGCGTCGTCTCCCAGGAGACGTACCTCTTCCACGCCTCGGTCGCCGACAACCTGCGCTTCGCCAAGCCGGACGCCACCGACGAGGAGCTGCACGCGGCGGCCAAGGCGGCCCAGATCCACGACCACATAGCCGCCCTGCCCGAGGGCTACGACACGGTCGTCGGCGAACGCGGCCACCGCTTCTCCGGCGGCGAGAAGCAGCGGCTCGCGATAGCCCGGACCATCCTGCGGGACCCGCCGGTCCTCATCCTGGACGAGGCGACCAGCGCCCTCGACACCCGCACGGAGGCCGCCGTCCAGGACGCCATCGACGCCCTCTCGGCCGACCGCACCACCATCACCATCGCCCATCGCCTGTCCACCGTCCGCGACGCCGACCAGATCGTGGTCCTGGAGTCCGGACGCGTCGCCGAACGCGGCACCCACGGGGAACTCCTGGAGCGGGACGGCCGGTACGCGGCCCTGGTGCGCCGGGACGCGCAACTGCAACCGACAAACTGAACATATGCCGGGTTTATGACGATATGCGTATTACCGTGCCCGCATGCAGACGAACACTCCGCCACGGAGCACGATCCGACTGACCCGCCGGGGCAGACTCGCCGTCGTCGTGGCCGGCGCCGTCGTGGCCGGCACCGCCGTGGCGGTGCCGCTGCTGACGCTGGGGGCCGACCGCGAGCAGGCGCAGCCCGCCACGCTGGTCATCCCGGAGGGCTGGCGCGCCGACCAGATCTACGACGCGATCGACAAGGCCCTGGAGCTGCCCCCGGGCAGCACCCGCAAGTCCCTCGACAAGGCCGCTCTCAAACTGCCGAGCGAGGCCGGCGGCAACCCGGAGGGCTATCTCTTCCCGGCGGCGTATCCCGTCCAGAAGGGGGCGACACCCGAATCCCTGCTCCAGCTGATGGTCGACACCGCGGACAAGAAGTTCAACGGCGCACCCGTCGCGGCCGGCGCCCAGCGCAACGCGATGAACGTCTACCAGGCCGTCACCATCGCCAGCATCGTCCAGGCCGAGGCCGCGACGAAGGCGGACATGGGCAAGGTCGCCCGCGTCATCCTCAACCGGCTGAACAGCGGCATGCCCCTGCAGATGGACTCGACCGTCCACTACGCGCTGAACCACGACACCGTGAACACCGGCCAGAGCGGCACCCGGCTCGAAAGCCCGTACAACTCCTACCAGCGCATGGGTCTGCCGCCCACGCCGATCGACAACCCCGGCGAGGACGCGATGCGCGCCGCGCTCAACCCGACGCCGGGCGACTGGCTCTACTTCGTCACGGTCGCGCCCGGGGACACGCGTTTCACCGCCAACTACAACGAGCACCTGCGCAACGTCGCCGAGTTCAACGCCCTCCACCGGGGAGCGGCGGCGACCCAGCCGCCGAGCAGCGGCCCGCTGGTGTCGTCCCCGGCCTCCCCGGAGCCGTCGGGCAACTGAGCCGGCGGGCCGTCACGCGGCGATCGCCTCCTGCGCGAGCAGCCGCCTGATGTCCCGGACGGCCGCCCGCCCCGCCCGGTTGGCCCCGATGGTGCTGGCCGAGGGCCCGTAGCCGACCAGGTGGATCCGCGCATCGGCGACCGCGCGCGTGCCCTCCACCCGGATACCGCCGCCCGGCTCGCGCAGCCGCAGCGGAGCGAGATGGTCGAGCGCGGCCCGGAACCCGGTCGCCCACAGGATCACGTCGGCGGCCACCCGCCGGCCTTCCCCGAGCCACTCCACGCCCTCCGGGGTGATCCGGTCGAACATCGGCTGCCGGTCCAGGACCCCGTCCGCGAGACCCTGCCGCATCGCGTCGTTCAGAGGCAGCCCGGTGACCGAGACCACACTGCTCGGCGGCAACCCCTGCCGCACCCGATCCTCCACCATCGCGACGGCCGCACGGCCCGCGTCCTGATCGAACGGCCCCTCGCGGAAGACCGGGGGCCGCCGGGTGACCCAGGTGGTCGCGGCGGCGTACGGCGCCAGCTCCAGCAGGTGCTGGGTGCCCGAGGCGCCCCCGCCCACGACCACGACCCGCTGCCCGGCGAACTCCTCCGGACCGGTGTACTGCGCGGTGTGCAACTGCCGCCCGCGGAAGGTCTCCTGGCCCGGGTAACGCGGCCAGAACGGCCGGTCCCAGGTGCCGGTCGCGTTGATCAGTGCCCGCGTCGACCAGGTGCCGTCCGACGTCTCCACGAGCAGGCGCCCCCCGGTGCCCTCGCGCACCGCGCGCACGTCCACGGGCCGCCGCACCCGCAGGTCGAAGGTGCGCTCGTAGCGGTCGAAGTACTCCCGGACGACCTCGGCCGAGGGGCGCGCAGGGTCGGCGCCGGTCAGCTCCATGCCGGGCAGCGCGTGCATCCCGTGCACCTTGCCGAAGGTCAGCGAAGGCCACCGGAACTGCCAGGCGCCGCCCGGCCCGGGGGAGTGGTCGAGGACCACGGCGTCGCGGTCCGGCTCGAAGCCGGTGCGCCGCAGGTGGTAGGCGGCGGCCAGACCGGCCTGACCGGCGCCGATGACGACAACCTCGACCTCACGGACCTTGTTCACACCTCAACTAACAAGGGGCCGCGCGTGGATCTTCCCGGGGGCTCAGTCCTTGGCCGGGGTCGTCGACGGCGGCAGGTCCCCGTTGTACCGCGGATCCACGAAGTCGGCGAAGTCCACCTTCTTCGGGATCAGCTTCAGCTCGGTGAACGCGTCGGCGATCCGCTGCTCGGAGGCGACCAGCGGCTTGTCGACGGCGACCGCGACACGGGTGGAGTTGGTGCGCTTCACGGAGGCCAGCGCCACCTCGTACGGCAGCCCGGTGTCCTTCGCCCACACCTTGGCCCACTCCTCCTGGTGGTCGTACACCCAGGCCGTGGCCCGCCGCAGCCGCGCCAGGTAGTCCTTGATCGCTGCGGCCTTCTCCGGGTCCTTCAGCGCGGCGGGCGCGGCGACCTGGAAGGTGAGGCCGTTGGTGACGCCGTCGCCGGTGGTGAGCACCCGGCCCTGCCCGGCCTGGAGGATCTGCGAGGTGTACGGATCCCAGACCGCCCACGCGTCGACCTTGCCGGAGGTGAACGCGGCGAGCGCGTCGGCCGGCTGGAGGTACGTGACCTTGACGTCGGACAGGCTCAGCCCGGCCGCCCGGAGCGAGGCGATCAGCTGGTAGTGCGCGGAGGAACCCTGCGCGACGGCGACGGACCTGCCCTTGAGCTGCTGCGGCCGGGTCAGCGCGGAGCCTTTCGGCACGAGGATGGTGTCGCCCCTTGAGGTGCCGTGCCAGGCGGCCACGACGGTGATCTTCGAGCCGGCTCCGGCCGCGAAGACGGGCGGGGTGTTGCCGACCCCGCCGATGTCGACGGCCCGCGCGTTCACGGCCTCCAGCAGCGGCGGGCCGGAGGTGAAGGTCGACCACTTGATCTTGTAGTGCAGGTTCTCCAGCTCCCCGGCGGCGCGCAGGATGGCCTCCGAGCCGCCCTTCTGGTCACCGACGTCGAGGGTGACGGAGCCCGTGCCGTCGGTGTCGGTGCCGGCGGACGAGTTCCCGCCGCAGGCGGTGAGCAGGAGCGCGAGGGGCAGGAGCAGCGCGGCGGGGAGGAGTCGTCGTCGCATGGGGTTCCGTTCGTGTGCGCGGGCGGGCGGTCAGGCGGCTTCGGCGGCGGTGTCGACGCCGAGCAGTTCGAGCAGTCGGGCGCGCAGGGCGGCGAACCGGGGGTCGGTGATCTCGCGCGGCCGGTCCAGGCCGACGGGCTCTTCGTGGGCGATCCGGCCGCCGTCCATCACGAGGACGCGGTCGGCGAGCAGCACCGCCTCCTCCACGTCGTGCGTGACCAGGAGCACCGCGCAGCCCCGGCGCTGCCACACCTCACCGACCAGGCGCTGGGCCCGGATCCGGGTCAGGGCGTCGAGGGCGCCGAACGGCTCGTCCAGCAGCAGCAGGTCGGGCTCGCGGACCAGGGCGCGGGCCAGGGAGGCGCGCTGGGCCTCGCCGCCGGACAGGGTCTTCGGCCAGGCGTGGGCGCGGTGGCCGAGACCGACCTCGTCCAACGCGCGCTCCGCACGGGCCCGTTCCGGCCTGCCCGGCAGTCCCAGCAGCACATTGCGCCACACCTTCTTCCACGGCATGAGCCGGGGTGCCTGGAAGGCGACGGCCCGGCGGCGCGGCACCAGGGCCGTGCCCTCGATGTCCCGGTCCAGACCCGCGAGGATGCGCAGCAGGGTCGACTTGCC
>NZ_MUMF01000253.1 GCF_002155905.1 Streptomyces tricolor
CCCCCTACACCAAGGGCACCACCCTCGCCTCCGTCGCCGCCCCGCGGAACGGTTCCGGCTACCGCCGCCTCGGCGACGGCCCCGGCTGGAAGCGGGTCGTGCGCGCCGAGCTGGCGGCACCGCAGTCCGGCCGGGCCGGCCGCCGCACCACGCTGGCCGCGTTCGTGCAGTTCACCGACCTGCACCTGATGGACGTCCAGCACCCGCTGCGCCTGGAGTACCTGCGCGCCCACGACGTGCACGCCTGGCGCCCGCACGAGGCGCTCACCGTGCCCGGCGCGATCTCCCTCGTGGAGCGGGTCAACGCGCTGCGCGGCGCCCCCGTCACCGGCGCCCCCCTGCGCTTCGTGATGACCACCGGCGACAACACCGACAACAACGCCCACTCCGAGCTGGAGTGGTTCATGAAGGTGATGAGCGGCGGCCGGATCACCCCCAACTCCGGGGACCCGCGGCACTACGAGGGCGTGCAGAACAGCGGTCTGAAGCTGTACTGGCAGCCCGGCTCCGCCACCCGCGACCAGGACAAGGCGCTCGGCTTCCCGCACCTGAAGGACTTCCTCGCCGCCGCGATCCGCGAGGTGCGCAGCCCCGGCCTCCGCCTGCCCTGGTACTCCACCGTCGGCAACCACGACTCCCTCCCGCTGGGCTGCTACGGCTCCCACGGCGACCGCCACCTCGCCGAGGCGGCCATCGGCGGCAGGAAGCTGATGAGCGTCTCCGCCGCCGACGCCAAGAAGCTCCAGGACACCATCAAGAAGGCCAAGGACCCCCGGGGCACCGGCTACCGCGACTTCCTCAAGGCCCACGCCCGCTCGATGCGCCCGGTCACCCCGGACGAGAAGCGGGCCCCGTACACCCAGGCCGACTATCTGAAGGCCCACCTGGACCCCGCCCACCAGGGCCGCGGCCCGGTCGGCCACGGCTACTCCTCGGCGAACCTGGACACGGGCACCCAGTACTACGCCTTCCGCGTCTCCGACGACGTCATCGGCATCAGCCTCGACACCACCGACGCCGGCGGCCACTACGAGGGCTCCATCGGCACCGCCCAGCTGAAGTGGCTGGACCGGACGCTGAAGGCCAACAAGGACTCCTACGCCGTCGTCTTCAGCCACCACACCAGCAAGACCATGACCAACACCCGGCCCGACCCGGCCCGCCCCGGCGAGAAGCGGCACGACGGCGCCGCGGTGGTCTCCGTGCTGTCCGCCCACGCCAACGTCCTGGCCTGGGTGAACGGCCACATCCACAAGAACGTCATCACCCCGCACCGGGCCTCCGGCGGGCGCTCCTTCTGGGAGATCTCCACGGCCTCGCACGTCGACTTCCCGCAGCTCGCCCGGATCATCGAGCTGGTCGACAACAAGGACGGCACGGTCTCCCTGTTCACCACGCTGATCGAGTCCGCCGCCCCGCACCGCACCGACTACGCCGACCTCTCCCAGACCGGCCTCGCCGCCCTGTACCGCGAGCTGTCGTACAACGCGCCCGGCGCCAACCGGACCCTCGCCGGCGGCGCGGCCGACCGGAACACCGAGCTGGTGCTCAAGAAGGGCTGAAAGTCACTCAACCGGCCTACACCGCGGCAACCTTCGCGCACCGTACCGGGTCCCTCCCCCCGACCGCACCGCACACACCACTGGTATGGGGGAAGACATGCGCGCACGTACGGCCCTGGTGGGGACCACCGCCCTGCTCCTGTCGGCGGCCCTCGCGGCCCCGGCCGTGGCGGCCGGCCCCGCACCCGCCCGCCACGAGCACACCCGCGAGGCCGTCGAGGCGGCGGTCGCGGCCGGCGTACCCGGCGCGACCGCCACCGTACGGGACACCCACGGCAGCTGGTCCGCCGCCGCCGGCGTGGGCGACACCCGCACGGGCAAGCCGCGCTCGGCCGCCGACCGCTACCGCGTCGCCAGCATCACCAAGACCTTCGTCGCCACCGTCCTGCTCCAGCTGGAGGCGGAGGGCCGGCTCTCGCTGGACGACTCGGTGGAGCGGTGGCTGCCCGGCGTGGTCCGCGGCCACGGCCACGACGGCCGCGGGATCACCCTGCGGCAGCTGCTGAACCACACCAGCGGCGTCCACGACTATCTCGCCGACCCCGACTTCCGCCGCGCCTACTTCACCCCTGAGGGCTTCCTCCGGCACCGCTACGACACCCTCACCCCCCAGGAGCTGGTGGACTTCGCGCTGCGGCACGAGCCGGACTTCGCGCCGGGCACCTCCTGGCGGTACTCCAACACCAACTACGTCCTGGCCGGCATGGTGATCGAGAAGGCGACGGGACGCTCGTACGCCACCGAGATCTCCCGCCGCATCATCGGCCCCCTGCGCCTGGAGGCCACCTCCGTGCCCGGCACGCGGGTCACCCTCCCGCGGCCGAGCGGCAGGGCGTACTCGACGTTCAAGGTCCCCGGCGGCCGGGTGTACGACGTCACGGCCCTCAACCCGTCCCTGGCCTCCTCCTCCGGCGAGATGATCTCCAACTCCGCCGACCTGTCCCGCTTCTACGGTGCCCTCCTCGGCGGCCGGCTGCTCCCGGCGCGGCAGCTGAAGGAGATGAAGACCACCGTGGCCACCGGGATCGCACCCGGTGTGCGGTACGGCCTCGGCCTCATGGACACCCGGCTGAGCTGCGGCGTCCATGTCTGGGGCCACAACGGCGGGATCCACGGCTCGGCCTCCGACGCGGCGACGACGGCGGACGGCCGGCACTCCCTGGCGGTCAACTTCAACGGGGACTGGGCCGGGGACACGCAGGAGGTGGTCGAGGCGGAGTTCTGCTAGCCACCAGGGCGGTCAGGACACCCGGCTGAGGACCGGGAGGTAGCCGAGGGACTGCCCCGGTGCCGTGGGGTGGTACGACTCCGTGATCGCCAGCACGTCGACGCTGCGCAGCCAGGGCCGGGCGGAACAGATCTCGTGGCCGGCGAAGGCGGCGGTGACGTCGGCGAAGGTGAACCCGTGGGCGGCGGCGCGCCGGGCGATCACGGCGTTGAGGTGGTCCACGGCGTCGTTCAGGTCGGCGCGCTCGCTGTCCCCGAGGCCCAGTCGGCAGGCGCCCTGGAGGTGGTACAGGTGCGGGTAGCCGAGCACCACGACACGGGCGGCGGGAGCCCGGTTCCGGATGGCCGTGTAGAGACGGTCGAGGTTCGCCGCGAGGGAGCCGTCCATGGTGGTGCGGGCCCGGGACAGGGCGGACCGGCACCCGCCGGTGCCGCCCAGCGCACAGGTCGCCAGGACGCCGACGAAGCCCGTGTCGCTGCCGCCGACGGTGAGGGTGACCAGGCCGGTGCGCGGGCTGAGGTGGCCGAGCTGCTCGGTCAGGACCTCGTCCACGCCGGCGCCGTTGCACGCGGCGAAGCTGAAGGACGCGGGCGCGTGGGCCTCGGCCCACAGCACGGGGTACGCCCGGCTGCTGCGCTTGCACTCCTTGCCGGAGGCCAGGTAGTCGCCGGCTCCGACCCCGGAGGAGTAGGAGTCGCCGAGGGCGACATAGCCGGTGGCCGCGGTCCGCGGTGCCACCTGGGCCGTCGCGGGGCCGGCGAACGCGCAGGCGGCGGCGAGGAGGAGGGAGCACGCGCCGGCCGCTATTCGGGACTGTCTCATGACTCTCCTCTACCGCCGCCGGCTCCCGCCCCGCCCGCTCTGTTCGTCCGTTCCGGTGAGTCCTCACCCGGACGGCGCAGGAGAACAGGAAGAGCGGGCGGCCCGCCGCTACCGGGGCAGCACCACGACGTACGCGGCCGGGTCGCGGTCCGCGGACGCCATCAGCGCGGTCCGCACCACCGTCGCCTGCTGCTCCAGGGAGTCCCGGAGCTTCCTCGGCGTGAGGTGCACGACCGTGATGCCGAGGCGCTCCAGGTGCTCGCGCTTGCGGGCGTACTCCGACCACAGGGCGTCGTCGTCCTGCCGGGGCGCGCGGGTGTCGAGTTCGACGGCGACCGCATGGTCCGGCCAGTAGGCGTCCAGGCCGCCGAGGTGCGGGCCGCCGGGCAGGCGCAGGTCGACGTTCCACACCGGGTCGGGCAGGCCGTACTCGCGGACCATCCGGTAGAGGCGGTCCTCGGCGATCGAGCGGCCCTCGGCGAGCAGCGCGTCCACCGCGTCGACCACGTGCGGGCGGTCCAGCAGCCGGGCCCGGGTCAGCTCCCGGACCACGGCCGCCGGTTCGCAGTGGCCGCCGCGCACCGCCTCGGTCAGCAGCCGCCGTACCGCCTCCGCGTCCGTCAGCTCGGCCACCGCGTCCGCCAGCGCCCGCGGCACCGGCGCCACCGGCAGGCCCGCCACCGGGTGTGCGACGGGCAGGGCGGGGGTGCGCAGGACGCGGACGTAGCCGGTGGAGCGCAGCCGGCGCTGGCGGGGGACGAGGACGTCGACGTGGTCCAGGTCGGACAGCGGCGGGGTGGCCGAGAAACCGTGCAGGGTCAGCGCCGCGAGGCCGGTGAGCACCGCCTCCGCGTACTGCGGTGGCCGGTGCGGGCTGTCGGCCGTGGGCTGGGCCGGGACGCCGGGCTCCGCCGTGCGGGCCGTGTACAGCAGGGC
>NZ_MUMF01000254.1 GCF_002155905.1 Streptomyces tricolor
CCCCGGCACCCCCGCCCTGTATGCCCCCGGAAGCTACACGCTTGTTCGACGTCGCGCTGCCCCTCTTCATGAGAAGTGCCCCGGATCGATGAAATCCGGGGCACTTCTCGGCAAGTCACCCATTCGGGCGAAGCCGGCGCGGGTGGCGACGGGGGCGGTCAGCCGTCCGTGCCGAAGGCCATCACCAGGTACTCCTTGCCGTACGACGAGCTGCTCTTGTGCGCGTACACGGCCGACATGTACAGGCGGCCCTTGGCGAAGAGGAGTTCCGCGTAGTCCGGCAGCAGGCTGGTCTCGGCCTGGCGCACGCTCCGCTCGGCGGGGTTCTCCAGCAGCTTGGTCGCCTTGAAGCTGCCGCCGTCGATGCTGACGACCTGGCCGCCCTTGTCGTAGGGCGGCGCGTTGTAGGCGAGGAGGTTGCCGCCGTCCATGCGCAGCGGGGAGAGCGTGTAGCCGTCGCCGGCCTCGGCGCGCTGGCCGGTCGGCTTTCCGGTCTTCAGGTCGAAGGAGACGATCTCGTTGGTCCTGCTGAAATCGCCCTTGCCGTCGTGCGGCTCGGTCATCAGGTACAGCCTGCCGTTGCCGGCGACGACCTGTCGGCAGCCCTCGATGCGCGTGATGCCGTCGCAGCGGCCCCCGTAGGTGTCGCCGGGCGCGGGGATGCGGGCGAGCAGCTTGCCGGTCGCGGCGTCGATGGAGAAGTAGTCCGAGATGCCGCTGCCGTCGCCCGCGGCGTCGCCGACGTCGGCGGCGATCACCAGCGGGTCGGTGGAGACGACGGCCGCGTACTCGACGCCGTCGGGCATCTTGTACTCGGAGATCACCTTCCCGCTCTTCGGGTCGATGGTCTGGATGCTCAGCTTCCGGTCGCCGTACTCACCGCACTTGCGCACCGCGACCAGCCGGGAGCCGCCGCCGTACCCCGCGTCGTAGCAGGTGTCGTCCGGCTTGGGCTGCCACAGCGCCTTGCCGGAGTCGATGTCGAACGCGGCGCCGCCGTCGGAGCTGCCGACCGCGACCGTCTGCTGAGCGACCGTCACATTCTGGAAGGTGATCGGGTAGTCACCGGAGTTGATCGACTTCGTCCACAGCTTCTTCCCTGCGGTGAGGTCGATCGCCGCGATCTGGCTACAGCCCGCGGAGGAGTTCTTGGCGGGCATCTTCGGCTGGAAGGTGATCGCGGTCCGGCCGTCCGCGGTGACGTGGCCGCTGGCCGCGCAGATCGGTCCGGGCAGCTTGAGCGTCCACAGCTCGGTGCCCTTGGCCGGGTCGTAGCCGACGATCTCCGCGATGCCGCTCTTGGCGTACACCGTGTCCGTCAGCCACGAGCCCGAGGTGACGACGGTGTCGTCCGTCTGGGGCAGCGGCACCTGGAAGAGCACCTTGGCGGCCGGGTCGGACGGCACCTTCTCCTTGCCGCCACCGCCCCCGGAGCCGCCGGAGCCCTTGCCGTTCGAGCCGCCGGTGCCGCCGCTGGAGGAGGCGGTGTCGTTCTTCTTGTCGTCGTCGCCGGAGGACTTGGCGTACCAGATGCCGCCGCCGACGATCAGCGCGATGGCGACGACCGCCGCGACGACGATGAACAGCGTGCTGTTGTTCCGCCCGCCGCCGCCCGGCGCCGGCTGGGGCTGCATCGGCACGGTCGGCGGCTGCCCCTGGCCCGGATAGCCGTACCCCGGCTGCACGGCCTGCATGGGCTGCGTGGGCTGGGCGTACGGGTTGTGCGGCTGGGCGCCGTACCCGGGAGCGGGAGGCTGCGGGGCGGGGTGGGCCGGCGGCTGCTGCGCGTACGGGTTCTGCTGCGCGCCCGGGTAGCCGTACCCGGGCT
>NZ_MUMF01000255.1 GCF_002155905.1 Streptomyces tricolor
GTCGCCCTCAACTGCGTCGCCAACACCCGCCTGTGGCGGGAGAGCGGCTTCCGGCACGTGTGGGTGCAGCCCGCCGCCGGCGACGCCGGTACGGCCCTCGGCGCGGCGGCCCATGTCGCCGGGCAGAAGGACACCCTGGAGCCGATGCCGACGGCCGCCCTCGGCCGCGGCTGGAGCGACGCCGAGCTGCGCGCGTGGCTGGAGCGGGCCGCAGTCCCGTACGAGGAGCCCGCCGACATCGCCGAGACGGCCGCCGAGGCGCTGGCGGACGACGGGATCGTGGCCTGGTTCCAGGGGCGCAGCGAGTACGGGCCGCGCGCCCTCGGGCACCGCTCGCTGCTCGCGCACCCCGGCAAGGCGGAGAACCTGGAGCGGCTCAACGCGGTCAAGGGACGCGAGGAGTTCCGGCCCGTCGCGCCCATGGTGCTTGCCGAACGCGCGGGCGAGATCTTCGACGGGCCGCTGCCCAGCCCGCACATGCTGTTCGTGCACGACGTCGCCGCCGAGTGGAAGGCCCGCATCCCGGCCGTGGTGCACGTCGACGGCACGGCCCGCATCCAGACCGTGGACCGTACCCAGGAGCCCCTGGTGGCACGGATGATCGAGGGCTTCGAACGGCGCACCGGGCTGCCCGTGGTGGTCAACACCAGCCTGAACACCGCCGGGCGGCCCATGGTCGACGACCCCCGGGACGCCCTGGAGTGCTTCGGCTCGGCCCCCGTGGACCTGCTGGTGCTCGGCCCGTTCGCGATCCGCCGCGGAAAGGCGTTCGCATGAGCGACGCGCCCGCCTACACCGTCGTCGTCCCGACGATCGGCCGCCCCTGCCTCGCCGAGTGCCTGCGCGCGCTCGCCGCGGCCGACGGCCATCCGCCGCACGAGGTGGTCGTCGTGGACGACCGGCCCGCGCCCGACGGCGATCTGACGCTGCAGACGGCCGGGCAGCTGCTCGACCGGGTGCGCACGCTGCGCACCGGCGGCAAGGGCCCGGCCGCCGCCCGCAACGCCGGCTGGCGGACCGTCCGCACCCCGTGGACGGTGTTCCTGGACGACGACGTCCAGGTGCTGCCGGACTGGTCCCGGCGGCTCGCCGACGACCTGCGGGAGGCCGGCCCCGACGTCGGCGGTGTCCAGGGGCGGTTGCGAGTCCCCCTGCCCCCGGACCGTCGGCCGACCGACTGGGAACGCACCACCAAGGGCCTGGAGAACGCCGCCTGGGCCACCGCCGACATGGCCTACCGCACCGAGGCGCTGAAACGGACCGGCGGCTTCGACGAACGCTTCCCGCGGGCCTTCCGCGAGGACGCCGACCTCGCGCTGCGCGTGCAGCGGGCCGGCTGGTCCCTGATCCGGGGCACGCGGGTCACCCGGCACCCGGTCCGGCCGGCCCACTGGTGGGCCTCGCTGCCCGCGCAGCGCGGCAACGCCGACGACGCCCTGATGAACCGGCTGCACGGCCACGACTGGTGGGACCGCGCGCAGGCGCCCCGCGGCCGGCTGCCCCGGCACCTCGCGGTCACCGGCGCGGCCCTCGCCGCCGCCGGCTGCGCCCTGGCCGGGCGGCACCGGGCCGCGCGCGTCTGTGCCGCCCTGTGGACGCTGGGCACCGCAGAGTTCGCGCTCGCCCGGATCCTGCCCGGCCCGCGCACCGGCCGCGAGATCGCCGGGATGCTCGGCACCAGCGTGCTCATCCCGCCGCTCGCCGTGCGGCACTGGCTGCGCGGAGTCGTCCGGCACCGGCACGCCGAGCCCCTGGGAGGTGCCGAGTGAACCGGCTGTCCGCCGTCCTGTTCGACCGCGACGGCACCCTCGTGGTGGACGTGCCGTACAACGGCGACCCCGACCGGGTCCGGCTGCTGCCGGGCGCCGCCGCGGCCGTCGCGCTGGCCCGGTCCCACGGCCTGGCCACCGGCGTGGTCAGCAACCAGTCCGGCATCGGCCGCGGACTGCTCACCGTGGAGCAGGTGCGCCGCGTCAACGCGCGCGCCGACGAACTGCTGGGCGGGCTGGACACCTGGGTGTTCTGCCCGCACGCCCCCGACGTCGGCTGCGCCTGCCGCAAGCCCCGCCCCGGCCTGATCCTCACCGCCGCCGCCCGGCTCGGCGTACCGCCGGACGAGTGTCTGGTGATCGGCGACATAGCCGCCGACGTCCTGGCCGCGCGCGCCGCCGGCGCCCGCGGCGTCCTGATCCCGAACGCGGCCACCGACCCGGCGGAGGTACGACGCTTCGCCACGGAGAGCGCCCCCGACCCCCTCACCGCGGTCCGCGCGGCCCTGATCGAGGCCGGGGCACGGGCGGACAGGCGTCGCCCCTCCCCGGGCACGCCGCCCCCCGACCGGCGGCCGTCCGTCCCGGAAGCGGCGCCTCCGCCCGCTGCGCATCTGCGGGACCGCACAGGGCCGTCCGTGCCGGGCGCGGGGGTCGCCGGCCGGCGGCCGTCCGTCCCCGGTGCGGCGGCGAGCGGTGTGCGGCTGTCCTGGCGCGACGCCTCGGGTTCCGGGCAGGACCGGGACTCCGGCGCGGACCCGGTGGTCCGCGCGCCGTGGCGGGCCGGCCCGGCGAGGAGGTGTGCCGGATGAGGTCTCTCGTCGTCCGGCTCGACAGCTTCGGCGATGTGCTGCTCGCCGGGCCCGCCGTACGCGCCGTCGCCGCCCGCTCCTCGCACGTCACCCTGCTGTGCGGCCCCCGGGGCGCGGACGCGGCGCGGCTGCTGCCCGGGGTCGACGAGGTGCTGGTGTGGGAGGCGCCCTGGGAGGGGTTCGATCCGCCGCCGGTGCTCCCGTCGGACATCGACGCGCTGGTCGGGCGGCTGCGGGCCGGGGCCTACGACACCGCGCTCGTCCTCACCTCCTTCCACCAGAGCCCGCTGCCCACCGCGCTGCTGCTCCGGCTCGCCGGTGTCGGCCGGATCGGCGCCGACAGCGTCGACCACCCCGGCCGGCTGCTCGACGTACGCCACCGGCGGCGGGAGGGCCGGCACGAGGCCGAGGCGGCCCTCGACACCGCCGCCGCCATGGGGTTCACGGCACCTCCGGGCGACGACGGCCGGCTGCGCGTGCTGCCGCCCCCGGACACCGGCGGCCTGACCGGCAACGGCCCCTACGTGGTCCTGCACCCAGGCGCCAGCGCCCCCGCCCGCGCCTGGAGCCCGCACCGCTGCGCCGAGGCGGTCGCGCTGCTCGCCGACGCCGGGCACCGGGTGGTGGTCACCGGCGGTCCCGACGAGACCGACCTGACCCGGCGGGTCAGCGGCGACCTGGCCGTGGACCTCGGCGGCCGGACGTCCCCCCGCACCCTCGCCGGGGTGCTCCGCATGGCCGACGTCGTGATCAGCGCCAACACCGGACCCGCCCACCTCGCCGCCGCCGTCGGCACCCCGGTCGTCTCGCTGTTCGCCCCCGTCGTACCGGCCGAACGCTGGGCACCGTACGGCGTCCCCGTCATCCTGCTCGGCGACCAGTCGGCGCCGTGCGCGGACACCCGGGCCCTCACCTGTCCGGTGCCCGGCCACCCCTGCCTGGACGAGGTCACCGGACAGGACGTGGTGCGCGCGGTGCACAAGCTCATCCAGGAGCGGCAGTCATGAACATCCTCGTCTGGCACGTGCACGGATCCTGGCTCACCGCCTTCGTGCAGGGCCCGCACACCTACCTCGTCCCGGTCACCGACGACCGCGGACCGGACGGCCTGGGCCGGGCGGTGACCTGGGACTGGCCGCGGTCCGTCGAAGAACGCACCCCCAAGGAGCTGTGGGACGCCGACATCGACCTGATGGTCCTGCAACGCCCGCACGAACTCGACCTGGCCCTGCGCTGGACCGGCCGCCGGCCCGGCGTGGACGTGCCCGCCGTGTACGTCGAGCACAACAGCCCCGACGCGTCACCCGAGCGGCAACTCCACCCGCTGGCCGGGCAGTCGCGGATCCCGATCGTCCATGTCACCCACTTCAACCGGCTGATGTGGGACAACGGCCAGGCCCCGACCGAGGTCGTCGAGCACGGCATCGTCGACCCCGGCCCGCTGTGGACCGGCACCGAGCGGCGCGCGGCCGTCGTGGTCAACGACCCCGTGCGCCGGGGCCGTACCACCGGCACCGACCTGCTGCCCCGGTTCGCCCGCTCCGCCCCCCTGGACGTCTTCGGGATGCGCACCGAGGGCCTCGCCGAACACCTCGGCCTGCCGCCCGAGCGCTGCCGCACCCGGGACCTGCCGCAGCACGAACTGCACCGGGAGATGGCCCGGTGCCGGGTCTATCTGCACCCCGTGCGCTGGACCTCGCTCGGCCTGTCCCTGCTGGAGGCCATGTTCCTGGGCATGCCCGTGGTCGCCCTGGACACCACGGAGGTCCGGGACGCGATACCCGACGGCGCCGGGGTGGTCTCCAACCGCCTCGACGTCCTGGAGGACGCCGTACGGACCTTCCTCGCCGAGCCCGAGCCGGCCCGCCGCACCGGCGCGGCGGCCCGGGCCGCGGCCCAGGCCCGCTACGGAGAGCGGCGTTTCCTGGACGACTGGGAACGCCTGATCAAGGAGGTCACCCGATGAGCCGCATTCCGCACACGGCCGGGCGCGTCGCCATGGTCTCCGAGCACGCCAGCCCGCTGGCCGCGCTCGGCGGGCCGGACGCGGGCGGCCAGAACGTGTACGTCGCGCAGGTCGCCCGGCAGCTCGCCAGAAAGGGATACCGCGTCACGGTGTACACCCGGCGGGACGCGGCGGGCCTGCCGGACCGGGTGACCCTCATCGACGGCGTGCAGGTGGTGCACGTGCCCGCCGGGCCGCCCGCACCCGTCCCCAAGGACGAACTGCTGCCCCACATGACCGAGTTCGGGACCTTCCTGGCCCGGCAGTGGGCCCAGAGCCCGCCCGACGTGGTGCACGCCCACTTCTGGATGTCGGGCCTGGCCGCCCTGGCCGGCGCCCGGGAACTCGGCATCCCCGTCGTGCAGACCTACCACGCGCTGGGCACGGTGAAGAAGCGCTACCAGGGCGACGCCGACACCAGCCCGCCGCAGCGCCTCGCCGTCGAGGAGGCCGTCGGCCACGAGTGCGCCCGGATCATCGCCACGTGCAGCGACGAGGTGGCCGAACTGAAGGCCATGGGGCTGCCGGAGGACCGGATCAGCGTCGTGCCCTGCGGCGTCGACCCCGACCAGTTCACCCCGGGCGCCCGCACCCGCCCACCCGGCGCCCGCCGCCGGCGATGAGGAGTTCGGCGTCGGGGACGTCGGCCAGGGCGCGGATGGCGCGGTCGAAGCACTTGCGGGGCACGAGCCGGCCGACGGCCAGCAGCCGGCGGCCGGCTCGTGCCCCGCAAGGGCTTCGACCGC
>NZ_MUMF01000256.1 GCF_002155905.1 Streptomyces tricolor
TCGCCGAGCGCGGATACCGCACCGTCGCCGTGGACGGGCGGGGCCAGTTCGAGTCGGACGGCCCCGCGACGGACGAGTCCGCCTACGCGCAGGAGGAGTTGGCGCGGGACGTGCTGGCGCAGGCGGAGGCGCTCGGCGGCCCGGTGCACCTGCTGGGGCACTCCCTCGGTGGGCAGATCGCGCGCGCGGCCGTCCTGCTCGACCACACGCCCTTCGTGTCGTTCACCCTGATGGCCTCCGGACCGGCGCAGATCTCGACGTCCCAGCAGGAGCGCGTGAAGCTGCTCCGGGACGCGCTCGCCGTGCTGGGCATGGCGGAGGTGTGGGAGGCGATGCGGGCGATGGAGCCGCCGGAGGAGACGGAGACACCCGCGCTCGACCCCGGGCTGGACGAGCGGGACGACCTGCGGCGCCGCTGGCTGGGCACCAAGCCCGCCCAACTGATCGCCACCGGGCGTCAGTTGTGCACGGAGCCGGACCGGGTCGCCGAACTGGCGTCCGTACCGCTGCCGTTCCACGTGCTGTCCGGTGCGCGGGACGACACCTGGCCGCTGCCGCTGCTCGACGACATGGCCGTACGGCTGAAGGCGCGCCGGACGGTCATCGAGGGCGCCGAGCACTCCCCCAACACGGACCGCCCCCTGGAGACGGCCCGGGCGCTCGCCGACTTCTGGGACGGCACGGCCCGGTCGTAGCGCCGGGGAGGGGCTAGAACTGCGCCTGCAGGTGCTCCCAGAACCCGTCCCGCAGCGCCCGCCGCAGATCCGCCTGGCCGCGCAGGGAGTACTGGAGCAGCGCCTCGGCCTCGACCAGCAGGTCCTGGTCGACGGAGCCGGGCAGGTAGGGGTGGCCGGGGAACAGTTCGACCAGTGCCTCGCGGCCCCGGGAGGCCAGCCAGCGCGCCGCGATCTGGGCGCCGACGAAGCGGACGTCCTCGCGGGTGGGGCGGGTGCCGGCGGCGGCGTCGTACGCGGCGGCGGTGCGCCGGGAGACGTACGGCTTGAAGAACTCCAGGTCGAAGGTGCGCTGGCTGTCGACCTCCCAGAGCAGCGGCTCGGCCTGGTTGCGGCCCTCGGGCGCCTCGATGCCCCAGAGGTGGACGCGGGCGCCGTAGCCCTGGGCCGCCTCCACCGCCGAGACCAGGTCCTCGTCGCCGCCGAGGAGGGCCGCGTCGCTGATCGCGCGGTGCCGCGCCAGGGACTCCAGGTCGGACCGGATCAGGGAGTCGACGCCCTTCTGCTGGTTGTTGGCGTTGAGGTTGCCGAGGCGGACCTTGACGTCGGGCAGTTCGGCGATGGACTGCTGTTCGGCCGTGTGGATGCGGCGCCGGGCGCCGTCGTACCAGTACACGCGGAGCAGCCGGCTGTCCGCGAAGATCGTGCGGGCCTTGTCGATCAGCGCGTCGATCAGGCCCTCGGCGTCGACGTCGAAGGCGCGGCGGTCCTCGGTCCCGGCGATCAGCCGGCCGGCGGCTGCATACAAATAGCCCGCGTCGACGAAGATCGCGTGGGTCGAGGGCGTCTTCGCCACCTCGGCGAGCATGCGTTCCAGCAGCTCGTTCGTGCGGTCGATACGGGCGCCGAGGGCGGCCAGGTCGTCGTTCATTGCCTCCATTGTCCCGGTGGTCACACTGCGAACACAACCGGTCCCGGTCGGTTCCTGGGCTGAGGCTTACCGGTCAGTAATTAGTCGTTCGAAAAATTTCTTTAGCGTAGGGAATGTTCGTAACAAACGGAGTGTTGAGTTACGTATGACGGTGGATACACCACGCGTCACACCAAGTAGTTCTCCGCAGGAGGATGACCAGACGAAGGGAGAAGCCCGTGCGCTTCGAAATCATGCGACTCGACGAGATCGACGGCACCGCCGTGGACAGCACCGTCGTGGACGCCGCCTCCGTCAACCGGATCGTGCAGCAGGCCGCCGCCATCGGACAGCGCCTGTGGATCCGCCCGGCCGACACCCCGGCCTCATAACACGCGCTTGCGCAGAAGCTTTCGCGGCCCCCGCGCGGACCTGTTCCGCACGGGGGCCGCGCTGGTGTTCCGGGAGGTCTCAGCTTCCCCGGATCACCTGGGTGACCCCGTTGATGATCTGCTGCACGGCGATCGCGGAGAGCATCATGCCCGCGAGGCGCGTCACCAGGACGACGCCGCCGTCCTTGATGACCCGGATGATCAGCAGCGAGTAGCGCATCACCAGCCACAGCACGACGTGGATCGCGAGGATCGCGGACCACACCGAGAGCTGCATGGAGACACTGTCGGCCTTCTGCACGGCCAGGATCACGGACACGATCGCACCGGGCCCCGCCAGCAGCGGCATGCCCAGCGGGACGAGCGCCACGTTGACGTCCTTGGTCTGCTTCGGCTCGTCGGTCTTGCCGGTGAGCAGGTCCAGCGCGATCAGCAGGAGCAGCAGCCCGCCCGCGATCATCAGCGCGGGCACGGACACGTGCAGGTAGTCGAGGATCTGGTGGCCCAGGACGCCGAACACGGCGATGACCCCGCCCGCCACGCAGACGGCCTGGAACGCCATCCGCCGCTGCACCTTGGCCGGCCGTCCGGCGGTCAGGGCGAGGAAGATCGGGGTGATCCCAGGGGGATCCATGATGACAAAAAGGGTCAGGAACAGGGAGCCGAAGACGGCGATGTCGAACATGGGGAAGTGCAGGCCTTGCAGGGAGAAGGGGAAGCTACGGGGG
>NZ_MUMF01000257.1 GCF_002155905.1 Streptomyces tricolor
CTTCCAGGCGGGCGGCGAGGTCGTGGGCGCGCCCGCGGTGGCCGAGGGCCGGATCCACTTCGGCTCCACCGACCACCTGCTCTACACCCTGAAGGCCGACGACGGACGCCTGCGCTGGAAGCTGGCGACCGGCGGCGAGATCACCGGCTCCCCGGTGGTCAAGGACGGCGTGGTGTACGCGTGCAGCAAGGACCGGTGCGTGTACGCGCTGGACGCGGAGAAGGGCACGGGGACCGCGCGGACCGCGTGAGGGGGTGACGGCCGTCGCACCGGTCACACGGAAGGGCTTCGGACGGCGGCCGTCGTCGCGGGGGAGCGGCGTTCGGTCACCGCTCTCAGGGCAGACGCTACGCCGGGTACGCGGCGGTCGCCACACAGTGACATGACCGTGACAGGCGTGCCCTAGGGTGCTGGCATGCATCGACGGGGACACATGCTCAGACTCACGGCGGTATCGGTCCTGGTCGTCCTGGCCCTGACCGGCTTCAAGGGCCGCNNGGCGGTGACGGCGGCGGCGGTGGCGGGTGCAGCAGCTCCGGCCAGGACCACGACAGCTCCTCGTCCACGTCGTCGGGCGGCGGCTACGGCTCCGGCACGCACCACGACTACGACGATGACGACTACGGCGACGACAGCTCCGGCGGCTCGTCCGGCGGTTCGTCCGCCTCCGGCCACGAGGACGGAACGGCACGGCTGGTGAGCTGCGCGACGGTGCGGCACCCCTACGCGACCGTCGAGGTCACCAACCCGAACGCCGCCACGAGCACCTTCGACGTCCACCTCGTCTTCGAGGACGCGGACGACATGACGGTCAACGGCACCATCGAGGAGGTCACCGTGCCCGCGAACGGCACGAGGACCGTCCGGGTGCCGGTGGACAACGCCGAGGAGAGCGCCCCGCAGGTCGACCACTGCGACCTGGACCCGGTCGCGTCCTACCACTGGTGAGCCCGCCGCGTCCTGGACTCACCGCGTCCTGAACTCCGCGCGGCGGGCGGCGAACAGCTCCGCCTGCCGCGCGCTCGGCAGGTTCCCCAGCGAGATCAGGTGCGGGGCCTGCGCGAACGCCTGGGCCAGACCGGCCTCCCGGGCCGCCCACAGCGCCCGCACCGACCCCTGCACGGCCTCCGTCGGATACCCGGCGATCACCGCGGCGCAGTCCGTGGCCGCCCCCGACGCCGCACCCGGCTCGGTCACTTCCGAGACGAGACCGACCTCGTACGCCCGCCGCGCCGAGAGCCGCTCGGCGCCGCCCATGAGCACCATCCGAGCGACCTCGCCGTACGGCATGCGCTGCGCCATGAGCATCGACTCGTAGGCGCTGACCATCCCGTAGGTGGTGTGCGGGTCGAAGAAGACGGCGTCGGCTCCGGCGACGAGGAAGTCGCACTCCCCGAGCAGATAGAAGGCGCCCCCGCAGGCCATCCCCTCCACCGCGGCGACGACCGGCTTCCACAGCCCGTTCGTCTTCGGCCCGACGCCCAGCAGCGGATCGTCCTGCATGTACGGCGAGTTCGGCTGCGGCACGACGGCGTCCCGGTCGATCCCCGTGCAGAACGCCCGCCGCCCGCTCCCGGTGAGCACGACGGCCCGCACCCGGTCGTCGAACCGCAAGGCCCGCCAGGTGCGGCCGAGTTCCTTGGCCGTCCGGAGATCGATGGCGTTGAGCCGCGCGGGCCGGTCCAGGGTGACGACGGCGATACCGCTGTCCTCGTCGACGGCGAGGCGGACGGTGCTCACGCCGGCACCCACTGCGGCAGCCCGCCGGAGAAGACCGCCCGCACCGGGGCGCCGATCCGCAGCCGCGCCGGATCGACGGAGTCCGGCGGCGCCCCGGCGTGCGCCACCACGTTCCCCACGAGCCGTATCCGCGGCGCCTCCTCCAGCTCCACGACGACCACGTTGTACGGCGCCAGCTCCGCGTACCCGGGCAGCAGCGGCGGATGCGGCACGACGTACGACCACACCCGCCCGCGCCCCGACACCGCCCGCCACGCGCTCGCGAAGGACTGGCAGTGCGGGCAGCAGGGCCGGGGCGGGAAACGCGGTTCCCCGCAGTCGGCGCAACGCTGGACGCGCAGCTCGCCACGGGCCGCGTACTCCCAGAAGGGGGCGCCGTCGGCGTCGGGGACCGGACTCAGCATGGCGGTCAGCTCCTCAGCAGAAGGGCGGAGGTGGGGACGCCTTCACCGGCCGTGACCAGGCAGGTCTCGGCACCGGGAACCTGCGCGGTACTGGTCCCGCGCAGTTGCTTGACGCCCTCGTTGACGAGGTTGAAGCCGTGCACGTAGGCCTCGCTCAGCCCGCCCCCGCCGGTGTTGAGCGGCAGCCGCCCGCCGATCTCCAGGCCGCCCTGCTCGGTGAAGGCCCCGCCCTCGCCCCGCCCGCAGAAGCCGTAGCCCTCCAGGGAGAGCGGGATCAGGGCGGTGAAGGCGTCGTAGATCTGCGCCACGTCGACCTCCCGCGGCGTGAAGTCGGCGTGCTTCCACAGATGCCGGGCGGCGGTCCAGGCGGGGCCGGTGAGCGGGTCGTCGTTCCAGTAGTTGACCATGCCGTGGTGCTGCGCGGGCAGGCCCTGCGCGGCGGCGTGGACGTACACGGGCTTCTCGGCGCAGTCCCGGGCCCGCTCCCTGCCGACGACCACGCAGGCCAGCGCCCCGTCCGTCTCCAGGCAGTTGTCGTAGAGGCACAGCGGCTCGCTGATCCAGCGGGAGGTCATGTACATCTCGCGGGTGAGCGGCCGGTCGTACATCACGGCGGCGGGGTTCTGGTTGGCGCGGTTCCGGCAGGCCAGCGCGACGTTGAAGAGGTGGTCGCGGGTGACGCCGTACTCGTGCATGTAGCGGCGCGCGAGCATGGCGATCTCGTCGACGGGCCGCAGCAGCCCGAAGGGCCGGGTCCACTGGGCCGGGGTGGGCAGTCGAGCGCTGGTGTCGGTCCACGGCCGGGGCCCGCTCCCCCGTTTCCGCGACCGCCAGGCGACGCCCACGGTGGCCTGCCCCGTGGCGATGGCTGCGGCGAGGTGCGCGACGGTCGCGCAGGAGCCGCCCCCTCCGTACCCCACCCTGCTGAAGAAGGTCAGATCCCCGAAGCCGACGGCCTTGGCCAGCTCCACCTCGTCGGTCTCCTCCATGGTGTAGGAGGCGAGCGCGTCGACCTCACCGGGCGCGATGCCCGCGTCGTCGAGCGCGGCGAGCACGGCCCGGCAGGCGAGCGTCTTCTCGTCCTCGGCGAGCTGCCTGGCGAACGCGGTCTGCCCGATCCCGACGATGGCGACGGCGTCCTTGAGCCCTGAGGCTGTCATATGAGCCCCCTCTCCTGACGACTCGTCAGATTACAGCTAACCTGACGAGGAGTCAGCTGGGTGAGGGTCTGCGCTGGAGGCGTCCATGGCTGGGGAGTGGGAGACCATCCCGGAACTGGTGCGGTCGGCGGCCGAGCGGTACGCGGACGCGGAGGCCGTGGTGGACGGCCGTCACCGGATCACGTACGCCGAACTGGGCGCCCGCGTCGAACGCACGGCGGCGGCCTGCCTGGCCGGCGGCGTGGAGGTGGGCGACCGGGTGGCCGTCTGGGCCCCCAACTCCCTGGACTGGATGGTGGCGGCCCTGGGCGCGGTCTCGGCGGGGGCGGTACTGGTCCCGCTGAACACCCGCTTCAAGGGCGCGGAGGCCGCGGACGTACTGCGCCGCAGCGGGGCCCGCCTGCTGTTCGTCACCGGCACCTTCCTGGGCACGTCGTACGTCGCCTCCCTGCGGAGGGCGGTTGGCGAGGGCCCGGCCGCGCAACGCCCCCTCCCGGCCCTCCCCGGCCTGGAACGGGTGGTGGTCCTGTCCGACGACGCCCCGGCGGAGTTCGAGACGTGGAAGGACTTCCTGGCGGCGGGCGCGGGCGTCCCCGCGCGGGACGTGAGGCTCCGGGAGGAGCAGCTGACGGGGACGTCCACCTCGGACATCATCTACACGTCGGGTACGACGGGCCGCCCCAAGGGCGCGGTGATCACGCACGGCCAGACCCTGCGGGCGTACGACATCTGGGCCGACCTGGCCGGCCTGCGCCCGTCCGACCGCTACCTGATCATCAACCCGTTCTTCCACGCCTTCGGCTACAAGGCCGGGGTGGTCGCCTGCCTCCTGCGCGGGGCGACGATGGTCCCGCAGCCGGTGTTCAACGTCGAGACGGCCCTGGCCAACATCGCCGCGGAACGGATCTCGGTCCTGCCGGGCCCGCCGACCCTCCTCCAGCAGCTCCTGGACCATCCGGCCCGGGACGCCCACGACCTGTCGTCCCTCCGCCTGGTGGTGACGGGCGCGGCCGTGGTGCCGCTCAGGCTGGTGGAACGCCTGGGCGACGAACTGGCCGTGGACACGGTCCTCACCGCCTACGGCCTCTCGGAGGCGAGCGGCATCGTCACGATGTGCCGGCGCGGCGACGCCCCGTCCCTGATCGCGACCACCTCCGGCCGGGCCGTCCCCGGCACGGAGGTGAGAGTGGCGGCCCCCTCCGGCACCCCCGGGGAGGTGCAGGTCCGCGGCTTCAACGTGATGCAGGGCTACTACGCCGACCCGCAGGCGACGGCGGACGCGATGACGCCGGACGGCTGGCTCCGCACCGGCGACATAGGCGTCCTGGACCCGTCCGGCAACCTCCGCATCACCGACCGCCTGAAGGACATGTTCATCGTCGGCGGCTTCAACGCCTACCCGGCGGAGATAGAGCAACGCCTCGTCACCCACCCCGAGGTGGTCGACGCGGCCGTCATCGGCATCCCGGACCCCCGCCTCGGCGAGGTCGCCAAGGCCTACGTCGTCCGCGCCCCCGGCTCCCTCCTCACCGCGGCCGACCTGATCGCCTGGTCCCGCCGCGAGATGGCGAACTACAAGGTCCCGAGGGCGGTGGAATTCGTACCGGCGCTCCCGCGCAACGCGAGCGGGAAGGTGGTGAAGGGGGAGTTGCGGGGGAGGGGATGACGCCACCCGGACGCACGGGAACGGCCCGGCGCGGGGCGCCGGGCCGTTCCCGTCGGGCGGTGCCGGCTTCAGCCGGCGTGACTGTCCAGCGGCACGACGACCGTGCTCTGCGAGCCGTCCGGGCTCACCGGCATGTGGTTGTCGGCCGGCGCCGGGCTCGCAGCCGCGGCGGTGGCACCGAGGATCAGGGCAACGGTGGCCACGATCTTCTTGGCGAGCGTCATGGTGTCCTCCCGTTGTTGCGTGTATGGGCGCGCTCGGGACGCGCCCGGAACACACCTCGGCCGCGACGGCTCCCCCTCCGCGCCGCCGCGGCCGATCCCCGTCGGGGTGGTGGCTTACTTCTTGCCGTCCAGGTCCAGGGCGGGCGGCGCGGGCATGTTGTTGTCCATCGTCCTGATGGCATCCTTGGCCGGCCCGATCGGCATGTTGTTGTCGAGCGTGGTGATGTCCTCGTCCGCCAGCGGCTCGCTCGGCATGTTGTTGTCGAGCGGAGTGGCGTCCACTGCCTTCTTGGTGTCGCTCATGAGCTTGAGTCCTCTGCTGTGTTGGCGAGTTCGGAACGCCCGCCCGGTAGCTCCCCCGAGTGCCGCCGGACGGGCGTTCGGAGCCGCACACTAGCTGGCGGGCTCCTGGTCAGACCGCCTGCCCCCCGCAGCGTCGGTGTGACACGTACGAGAGTGCCGGGTCCCGATAAACGAATGCTGAACGCCGGAGGGCGCTGGTACGGGCCTGCCTATGCCGCCGTGGCCGGCGAGAGCAAGGCGCGCACTTCTCGGGCTTCCTCCGCGCCGTTCTGTTCGTAGAGGTTGAGCGCCTCCCGCCAGCACGCCCTCGCGCGGTCCGCCTGGCCCAGGGCGGCGAGGGCACGGCCCAGGAGCGTCAGGACACTGCCCCGCGTCCGGTCGCCACCGATGCACCCCAGTGCCAGGGCCTGTTCGGCGTGCTGCGCCGCTTGAGCGGGACGACAGGCCGCGATGTGCGCCTCGGAGATCCGGAAGTGAGTGGTCCCCTCCCAGAGCCTTTGCCGGTGGTCGGTGAAGATGGTCAGTGCCTCGGAGAACTGGTTGAGGGCTTCGGCGTGCCGGTCGGCCTTGGTCAGCGCCACACCCAGTGCGTAGTGCCCGTTGGCCAACCGCATGGTGCTGCCCACTTCGACGTGGACGGCGAGACCGTGCTGAGCGAACTCGATGGCCTTCGCGATGTTCCCCATCCCCATGTAGGCACGCGAGAGATTGCACAAGGCCGTCGCCTCGCACAGCCCGTTGGCCGCAGCGCGGAACCCGTCTATGGCTCGATCGAAGAAGACCTTGCCGTCCGCGTAGCGGTGTTGGTGAAGGGCGATGAGCCCGCGGTCCTGGGCTGCCCAGCTGGCGGCGGTGGAGTCGCCGGCGGCAATCGCGCACTCCATGGCCAGCCGCGCCTCCTCTTCGGCTTGCTGGATCCGGCCGGAGACCAGCAGCACGCCCGTGAGGGTCGTGCGGGCCCTGCCCTCGGCGTGGACGTCGCCGGCCGCCTGCGTCGCCTCGCACATGGCCATCGCCGTCGTCTCGTACTGGTGGGAGTTGGCGCCCGACTCGGCCAGGTCCCGGGCGGCCCACAACAGGTCCACCCCCCGCCGCAGCCGTTCCGTCCCCGCGGACTGCCGCACGCACGCGAGCAGCGGTGCTGCTTCGGTGTACAGCCAGTCCAGCGCCGCCGCCGCTTCCGTGAACCGCAACCCCGGATGCTCCGTCGGCTCCAGGTCGTCCACCAGCCTGTCCCCGGGCCGCTCGATGGCGTACACGCCGGCAGTCGTGGCCAGATAGAAGTCCAGCAACCGCGACATCGCCGCCTCCCGTTCGCAAGGCGGCTGTTCGTCCCTCTCCGCGCAGGCCCGTGCGTACAGGCGGACCAGGTCGTGGAAGCGGTAGCGGCCGGGGGCTGCTGATTCCAGGAGGGAGGTGTCGACCAGGGACTCCAGGAGGTCCTCCGTGTCCTCCGGGGGGAGGTCCAGGACGGCTGCCGCGGCTGCGAGGGAGATGTCCGGGCCGTCGGCCAG
Source organism: Streptomyces tricolor (assembly GCF_002155905.1). GTDB lineage: Bacteria > Actinomycetota > Actinomycetes > Streptomycetales > Streptomycetaceae > Streptomyces > Streptomyces tricolor. The sequence continues at coordinate 7,012 of NZ_MUMF01000257.1, forward strand.
GCCCAGCAGGCGGAAGGCCCGGGCCTGGGGTGGTTCCAGTTGGCCGTAGCCCAGTTCGAAGGTGGCCTTCACCGCCAGGTCGCCGGCCTGCAACTCATCAAGCCGACGGCGTTCGTCGGCGAGCTTGGCGGCCAGGACCGAGACCGTCCAGGTGCGCCGGGCCGCCAGGCGGGAGGCCGCGATGCGGATCGCCAGCGGCAGGAAGCCGCAGGCGGCGACCACGTCCAGGGCCGCCTCCCGCTCCGCCGCCACCCGTTCCTCGCCGACGATCTTCGTGAAGAGGTCGAGGGCCTCTTCGGGGGACATGACGTCGAGGTCGACCAGGTGCGCCCCGGCGAGGTCGAGCATGCGGACCCGGGAGGTGACCAGGGCCGCGCAGCCCTCCGTCCCCGGCAGCAGCGGCCGTACCTGGGCCGCGTCCTTGGCGTTGTCCAGCAGGACCAGGACCCGGCGGCCGTCCAGCACCGAGCGGTAGAGGGCCGCCCGTTCCTCCAGGCTGTCGGGGACGGACGCGTCCGCCGTGCCGAGCGCCCGGAGGAACGAGCCCAGGACCGTCTCCGGTTCCGCCGGGCGGGGGCCCGCGCCCTGGAGGTCCACGTACAGCTGGCCGTCCGGGAACGCCGAGCGCGCCCGGTGGGCCACGTGGACGGCCAGGGTGGTCTTGCCGACCCCGCCGATGCCGGCCAGGGCCGACACCGCCATCACCCGGCCCTCCGACTCGGACGCGGAGGACAGGACCTCGGTCAGTTCCGACACGAAGGAGGCGCGGCCCGTGAAGTCGGGCACGGAGGCGGGCAGCTGGGCGGGGCGGACGGGGCTCGACGTGGGTTCCGCGAGCGGGGAGGCGGGCTCCGCCAGGGACGGGTCCGCCCGAAGGATGCGCTGCTGGAGTTCGCTGAGGCCGGGGCGCGGGTCCACGCCCAGTTCCTCGGCGAGCAGGCGGCGGGTGTCGGCGTAGACGGCCAGCGCCTCCGCCTGCCGCCCGCTGCGGTACAGCGCCAGCATCAGCAGCTCCCGCAGGCGCTCCCGCAGGGGATGCGCCGCGGTCAGCGCCGTGAGTTCCGAGACCGCCTCGGCGTGGCAGCCCTGCTCCAGGTCCAGGTCCAGCCGGGTTTCCAGGAGGCCGAGGCGCCACTCCTCCAGCCGGGCCCGCTGGGCCTCGGCGTACGGGCCGGGCACGCCGGCCAGGACTTCGCCGTCCCAGAGCGCCAGGGCCTGGTTGAGCAGCTCGCGGGCGTGCCCGAGGTCCCCGGCGCCCCGCGCCTTCTCCGCCTCCGCCGCCAGGTCCTGCGCGGTGACCAGGTCCAGGGCGCCCTCGCCCAGGCCGCGGACGGCGTAGCCGCCGGACTCGCTGACCAGGACCCCGGGGTCGAGGACCTTGCGGAGCCGGGACGCGTAGGTGCGGACCGCCGCCAGTGCCTGGGACGGCGGCTCGGATCCCCACAGGGCGTCGATCAGCTCCGCCGCCGTGGCCGTACGGCCCTCGCGCAGCAGCAGTGCGGCCAGCAGGGCGCGCTGCTGGGGGGAGCCCGTGTGGAGCGCCTCCTCGCCGCGCCAGGCCCGCACGGGACCGAGCACGCCGAAGCGCAGCGGGCCGGTTTCCGCGACGGGCGCGGATCCGGCACGCCGCTGCTCGGGTACTCGCGGCCCACCGTCCATGCGTTCGCCCCCCTCGGCATCACGAACAACCCCGTCAGTTTGCCTTGTTCCGGGCGGTTGCGTCAGCCGTGGGAGACGCCGATCACAGCCGATCACAGAGGCCGCGCCTCGGTCCACAAGGTCCTCACAATCTCTCCGCATGCCGGTACCCGAAAACCAGTAGCTGACGGACCGTCAGATCAGCGCTACCGTGAGGCTCATGGAGACCACACAGTTCCCGCTGATCATCTCCGTCGACGACCACACCGTTGAGCCCGCCGCCGTGTGGCAGGACCGGCTGCCGAGGAAGTACCGGGACGTCGGGCCCCGGATCGTGCGCGCCCCGCTGAAGGAGATGACCTTCCTCGGGGGGCGGTTCAAGCCCGTCATGGGGACGCCGGGCGGTGACGAGGGCCCCCTCGGCGACTGGTGGGTGTACGAGGACCTGCACCGGCCCCTCACCCGGCTCGACACCGCCGTCGGCTGCGCCAGGGACGAGGTCCGGCTGGAGGTCATCACGTACGAGCAGATGCGCCCCGGCTCGTACGACGTGTCCGCCCGGCTCGCCGACATGGACGTCAACCACGTGCAGTCGGCCCTGTGCTTCCCGACCTTCCCGCGCTTTTGCGGACAGACCTTCACCGAGGCCGCCGACAGGGAACTCGCCCTGCTCTGCGTCCGCGCCTACAACGACTGGATGGTGGAGGAGTGGTGCGGGCCGGCGGCGCACGGGCGGCTGATACCGCTCACGCTCATACCCCTGTGGGACGCCCGCCTCGCCGCCGAGGAGGTCCGGCGCAACGCCGCCCGCGGCGTCCGGGCCGTCGCCTTCTCCGAGATCCCCCCGCACCTGGGCCTGCCGTCCGTCCACACCGACGCCTGGGATCCGTTCCTCGCCGCCTGCGACGAGACCGGCACGGTGATCGCGATGCACATCGGCTCCAGCAGCCGGATGCCGTCCACCTCCGCCGACGCCCCGCCCGCCGTCGGCTCCACGATCACCTTCGCCAACTGCTGCTTCTCCATGGTCGACTGGCTGATGAGCGGCAAGTTCGAGCGCTTCCCGCACCTCAGGGTCATGTACGCCGAGGGGCAGATCGGGTGGATTCCGTACATCCTCGAACGCGCGGACGTCGTGTGGGAGGAGAACCGGGGGTGGGGCGGGGTCGCCGACAAGGTCCGCCGGCCGCCGTCCGAGCTGTTCGCCGAGCACGTCTACGGCTGCTTCTTCGACGACGCCTTCGGGCTGCGCAACCTCGACGCCATCGGCGCCGGCAACGTCCTGTACGAGACCGACTACCCGCACTCCGACTCCACCTGGCCCGCGTCCCGCGAGGTCGGCGAGGCCCAGATGGGGCACCTGGCGGCGGACGTGGTGGAGCGGATCGTCCGGGGGAACGCCATCGAGCTGCTGGGGCTCACCCCGGAAGGGCTGTGGCGGGCGTGAGCGCCCTGGCGTACGGCATCCAGCTGCCCGTCCAGTCGCAGAGCACCCTCTACGCCGAGCCGTGGGAGACCGGGGCCGGGCCCGATGACCTGGTCGCCGTCGCCCGGGCGGCCGACGCGGCGGGGTTCGCGTACGTCGCCTGCTGCGACCACGTGGCGATCCCGCGCCGCCTCGCCCCGGCCATGAGCACCGTCTGGTACGACCCGGTGGCCACCCTCGCCCACCTCGCCGCCGTCACCGAGCGGATCCGGCTGCTCAGCCATGTGGCCGTCGTCGGCCTCCGGCACCCGCTGCTCACCGCCAAGCAGTACGCCACGCTCGACCACCTCTCCGGCGGCCGGCTGATCCTCGGGGTGGGGGCCGGACACGTGCGGGAGGAGTTCGAGGCGCTCGGCGTGGACTTCGAGCGCCGCGGGGCCGTGCTGGACGAGACGATGGACGCGCTGCGCGCCGCCCTGGGGCCCGACGAGTACCCCGAGCACCACGGGAAGACCTACGACTTCGCGGGGCTCGGCCAGCGCCCCCGCCCCGCCCGGCCGCAGGTCCCGCTCTGGGTCGGCGGCTCCTCGCCCGCCGCCGTCCGCCGGGCCGCGCTGAAGGGCGACGGCTGGCTGCCGCAGGGCGACCCCAGGGAGCGGCTGCCGCGGAAGATCGCGCGCATCAGGCGGCTGCGCGCGGACGCCGGCCTCGGCGGGCCGTACACCGTCGGCGCCCTCACCGAGCCGCTGTACGTCGGCCGGCCCGGCTGGGACGTCGGACGGCGCACGCTCGCCGGTCCGCCCGAGGAGATCGCCGGGTCGCTGCGCGCCTACCGGGCGCTGGGCGCGGACCAGATCCAGGTGCGGTTCCGCAGCCGGAGCCGGGCCGAACTCATCGAGCAGATCCACGCGTTCGGGGCGGAGGTCGCGCCCCGGCTGGACTGAGGAGGCGGTATGGGCAAGCTGGACGGGCGGGTCGTCCTCGTCACCGGGGCGGCGCGCGGGCAGGGCGAGCAGGAGGCGCGGCTGTTCCGGGCGGAGGGCGCGCGGGTGGTCGTGGCCGACGTGCTGGACGGCCGGGGGAAGGCGCTCGCCGAGGAGATCGGGGCGTCCTATGTCCACCTGGACGTGGGCACGGAGGACGACTGGCGGGAGGCCGTGGCCGCCGTCAAGCGGACGTACGGGCGGATCGACGGGCTGGTCAACAACGCGGGCATCCTGCGCTTCAACGCCCTCGTGGACACCCCGCTGGACGAGTTCATGCAGGTGGTGCGGGTGAACCAGGTCGGCTGCTTCCTGGGGATGAAGGCGGTGGCGCCGGAGATGGCCGACGGCGGCACGATCGTCAACACCGCGTCGTACACGGCGCTGACGGGCATGGCGGCCGTGGGCGCGTACGCCGCCACCAAGCACGCGGTGCTCGGGCTGACCCGGGTGGCCGCGCTGGAGCTGGCGGCCCGGCGGATCCGGGTCAACGCCATCTGCCCGGGCGCCGTCGACACCGCGATGGCGAACCCGGCCCGGCTGGACCCGGACGCCGACCCGGAGGAGACGAGCCGGGCCCTGGACGAGCTGTACCGGGGACTCGTGCCGCTCGGCCGGATCGGCCGGCCGGAGGAGGTGGCCCGGCTCGCCCTCTTCCTCACCTCGGACGACTCCTCGTACATCACCGGGCAGCCGTTCGTGATCGACGGCGGCTGGCTGGCGGGGATCAGCGTGGTCTGACGGACCGTCGGCTATTGACGGTGGTCGCGGCCGGTGCGACAGTCGCCCGACGGACAGAACTGACGGATCGTCAGATACGACGAGGACGGTGAACCGCCGTGGAATTCGGGATCTTTGTACAGGGGTACGTGGGCAAGCGCGCCGAGACCGACCCGCTGGCCGAGCACAAGGCGCTGATGGAGGAGACCGAGTACGTCATCCAGGCGGACAGGTCCGGCTTCAAGTACGCCTGGGCCTCCGAGCACCACTTCCTGGAGGAGTACTCCCACCTGTCCGCCAACGACGTCTTCCTCGGCTACCTCGCCCACGCCACCGAGCGGATCCATCTGGGCTCCGGGATCTTCAACCCGCTCGCCCCGGTCAACCACCCGGTGAAGGTCGCCGAGAAGGTCGCCATGCTCGACCACCTCAGCGAGGGCCGCTTCGAGTTCGGCAGCGGGCGCGGGGCCGGGTCGCACGAGATCCTCGGCTTCCTGCCCGGCATCACCGACATGAACCACACGAAGGAGATCTGGGAGGAGACCATCGCCGAGTTCCCGAAGATGTGGCTCCAGGACGAGTACGCCGGCTTCCAGGGCAAGCACTGGCAGCTGCCGCCGCGCAAGGTCCTGCCGAAGCCGTACGGGAAGTCGCACCCGGCGATGTGGTACGCGGCCGGCTCCCCGCCGTCGTACGCCATGGCCGCGCGCAAGGGGCTCGGCGTGCTGGGCTTCAGCGTCCAGAAGGTGTCCGACATGGAGTGGGTGCTGGAGCAGTACAAGACGGCGATCGTGGACGCCGAGCCGGTGGGGGACTTCGTCAACGACAACGTGATGGTCACGACGACCGCGATCTGCGCGCCCACGCACGCCGAGGCCGTCGAGACCGCGGTGAACGGCGGGCTGCACTACCTGCCGTCGCTGGTGTTCCGGTACCACGACACGTTCCCCCGGCCGGAGGGGTTCCCGGTGTGGCCGGAGACGCTGCCCCCGTACACGCCGGAGTTCGTGGAGCTGCTGATCGAGGAGGAGCTGCTGATCTGCGGGGACCCGGACGAGGTGCTGCGGCAGTGCAAGCGGTGGGAGCAGGCGGGGGCCGACCAGCTGAGCTTCGGGCTGCCGGTGGGGGTGCCGAAGGAGGAGACGCTGCGGACGATCCGGCTGATCGGGGAGCAGGTGATTCCGAGGATCGACACGGATCCGGTCCACCGGACTTCGCGGTTCCGACAGGGGGCTTGATCACCGTCGGCGGGTGCGGGTGGTCCGTGGTCGCTCGCGCAGTTCCCCGCGCCCCTTCGGGGCGATGCTCGCATCCGAGTTGAAGAGGAGCCGTTCATGCTCGATCACCTCGTCAAAGGCGCGACCGTCGTCGACGGGACGGGGGCGCCGGGTTCCGTCGCCGACGTCGGCATCCGGGACGGTCGTATCGCCGTCGTCGGTACCGTCACCGAGGAGGCCCGCACCAGCGAGGACGCCCGCGGGCTCGTCCTCGCCCCCGGCTTCGTCGACCCGCACACCCACTACGACGCCCAGCTGTTCTGGGACCCGTACGCCACCCCCTCCCTCCGGCACGGCGTGACCACCGTGGTCGGCGGGAACTGCGGGTTCACACTCGCGCCGCTGCATCCGGACCGGCCCGAGGACGCCGACTACACACGGCGCATGATGGCCAAGGTGGAGGGGATGTCCCTGGTCGCGCTGGAGGAGGGGGCGCCCTGGAGCTGGCACTCCTTCGGTGAGTACCTGGACGCCCTGGAGGGGCGGATCGCCGTGAACGCCGGGTTCATGGTGGGGCACTGCGCGCTGCGGCGGTACGTCATGGGCCCGGACGCCGTCGGCGGGCAGCCCGGCGACGAACAGCTCGCGGCCATGCTGCGGCTGCTGCACGAGGCCATGGACGCCGGCGCCTGGGGGCTGTCCACCACCCAGTCCGGTACGCACTCCGACGGGGACGGGCGGCCGGTCGCCTCCCGGTACGCGCGGCCCGAGGAACTGCTGGCCCTCTCCCGGGCCGTCGGCGAGCACGAGGGGACGCAGATCGAGGCGATCGTCGCCGGGTGCCTGGACCAGTTCGGCGACGACGAGATCGAGCTGCTCGTGGAGATGAGCGCGGCGGCCGGACGGCCGTTGAACTGGAACGTGCTCACCATCGACGCGGCCGTGCCGGAGCGGGTGCCGCGGCAGCTGAGCGCGAGCGAACGGGCCCGGAAGGCCGGCGGGCGGGTGGTGGCGCTCACCATGCCGATCCTGACCCCCATGAACATGTCGCTGGGCACCTTCTGCGCCCTCAACCTCATCCCGGGGTGGGGGCCGGTCCTGGGGCTGCCCGTGCCCGAGCGGATCGCCCGGCTGCGCGATCCCGGGGTCCGCGAGGAGCTGCTGCGGCGGGCCCGGTCCAAGGAGGCCGGCGTCTTCCGGCGGCTCACGGACTTCGGGCGGTACGTCATCGGGGACACCTACAGCGCGGCCAACCGGGGGCTCACCGGCCGGGTCGTGCGGGACATCGCGGCCGAGCGCGGGCAGGACCCGTTCGCCTGCCTGGTGGAGATCTGCGCCCAGGACGAGCTGCGGACCGTGCTGTGGCCCATGCCGAGCGACAACGACCCGGCCTCCTGGGCGCTGCGCGCCGAGACCTGGCAGCACGAGGACGTCCTGCTCGGCGGCTCCGACGCGGGCGCGCACCTGGACCGGATGTGCGGGGCGCCGTACACCACCCGGTTCCTCGGGGACTGTCTGCGCGGGCGGAGGCTGGTCGGTCTGGAGCAGGCGGTGAAGATGCTGACCGACGATCCGGCGCGGCTCTTCGGGCTGCGCGAGCGCGGCCGGGTGGCCGAGGGCTGGCACGCCGACCTGGTGCTGTTCGACCCCGAGCGGATCGACGCCGGCCGGGCCCGGCTGGTGCACGACCTGCCGGGGGACAGCCCCCGGCTGGACTCCCGGGCGACCGGGGTGCGGGCCGTGTGGGTCAACGGGGTGGAGACGGTCCGGGACGACGTGGTGTCGGGGGCCGTACCGGGCCGGGTGCTGCGGTCCGGGCGGGACACGCGGACGGTGAGCACCCGGTGAGCGAGGGGCAGCCGCTGTTCGTCGGCGGGGCGTGGGTGGCGCCGGACGGCGGGCACCACCCGGTGACCGACCCGGCCACCGAGGAGACCGTCGGCTGGGCGCCGGAGGCCTCCCCGGAGCAGGCGCGGGCGGCCTGCGCGGCGGCCCGGGAGGCGTTCGGGGCGTGGTCGCGGACCCGGCCGGAGGAGCGGGCGGCGGTGCTCGCGCGGGCCGCGGAGATCATCCGGGATCGGCTGGTGCCCTACGCGGACCTGGCCCGGGCCGAGACCGGCGCGACCACGGGGACGGCCCGCGCGATGCAGGTGGGGGTGGCCGCGGCCCGGTTCCGCCGGTACGCGCGCGTGGAGCCCGCCGAGTGGCCCATCGCCCCGCAGATCCACGAGGCCGGGCCGATGGGGAAGGCCGGCGTGACGGGGGCGCTGGCGGTACGGCAGCCCGTCGGGGTCGTCGCCTGCGTCACCTCGTACAACAACCCGTGGGCGAACCCGGCGGGCAAGATCGCCCCGGCGCTGGCCATGGGGAACACGGTGGTGGTGAAGCCCGCCCCGCAGGATCCGCTGTCGGTGTACCGGATGGCCGAGGCGCTTCAGGCGGCCGGGGCGCCGCCGGGGGTGGTGAACGTGGTCTCCGGGCGGGACGTCGCGGTGGGCGAGGCCGTGGTGGCCTCCGGGGACGTCGACATGGTGAGCTTCACCGGGTCCACGGCCGTCGGCCGGCGCATCGCCGAGGTGTGCGGGCGGGACATGAAACGGCAGTTGATGGAGCTGGGCGGGAAGGGGGCCGCGCTCGTCTTCGACGACGCCGACCTCGGCTCGGCCGTCGCCGGCATCGGCACCACCTTCTCCTTCTACAGCGGGCAGATCTGCACGGCACCGACCCGGGTGCTGGCCCAGCGCGGGGTGTACGAGCGGCTGGTGGAGCACCTCGCCGCGTACGCCCGCGGGCTGACGGTGGGGGACCCGGGCAAGCCGGGCACGGTGGTCGGGCCGGTGATCTCCGCCGAGCACCGGGCGCGCGTGGAGTCGTACGTCGCGCTCGGGCGGAAGGAGGGCGCCGTGCTGGTGGCCGGCGGCGAACGGCCGCCGCTGGAACGGGGGTTCTTCGTCGCGCCGACCCTGCTCGCCGACTGCGGCAACGACATGCGGGTGGCCCGGGAGGAGATCTTCGGGCCCGTCGTGGTGGTGATCCCCGTCGAGGACGAGGAGGAGGCGGTGGCCCTCGCCAACGACTCCGACTACGGGCTCATCGACTACGTCTGGTCCGGCGACGTGGCCCGGGCCTTCCGGGTGGCCCGGCGGCTGCGGGCCGGCGGCGTGGGCATCAACACGGTCGGCCGCAACATGGAGGCGCCGTTCGGCGGGTTCAAGCGCAGCGGCGTCGGCCGGGACGTGGGCGTGTACGCCCTGCACGCCTACAGCGAGGTGCAGTCCCTCGTGTGGCCGGGCTGAGCGTCTGGCACCGTGGGCACCATGGAGCAGACGGTGAAGGTCGACGGCGGCGAGGTCTGGGCGGACGACTCCGGCGGCGAGGGACTGCCCCTGGTGCTGCTGCACCCGGGGATCGCGGACGCGCGGGTGTGGGACCCGGTGCTGCCCGCACTGACCGCGCGTCACCGGGTGATCCGGTACGAGGCGCGGGGCTTCGGCCGGTCCCCGGCGCCCACGGTGCCGTACACGCAGACCGCGGACCTGGGGCGGGTGCTGGACCACTTCGGGCTGGACCGGGCGGTGCTGGTCGGCAGCAGCCTGGGCGGGAAGACCGCGATCGGCTTCGCGCTGAGCGAGCCGGAACGGGTGGCGGCCCTGGGGCTGCTGGTGCCGGGCGTGACCGGGTATCCGGATCTGGAGGATCCCGAACTGACCGCCGAGATCGGCCGGCTGGCGCAGGCGGGCGACATGGACGGGCTGCTCGCGCTGTCCCTGCGGACCTTCGCCGCGGCCGGCAGCCCGCCGGACACCCGGGCCGCCGAGCTGATCCGGGACTCGTTCCCGGGCTGGTTCGCCACCTACGGGTACGACCGGCCCGAGCCGCCCGCCTTCGACCGGCTGACCGAACTGGACCTGCCCACCGCCCTGTTGCTGGGGGAGCGGGACACGCCCCGGGTGGTCGCCTGCAACGAGGCCATGGCGGCCCGCATCCCCGGCTGCCGGCTGGTCCGGGTCGCGGAGTGCGACCACCTGCCGACCCTGCGGGTCCCGGAGACGGTGGTGCGGCTGGTGACGGAGCTGTGCGACCGGGCCGGATGAGGCGGCTCAGTCCGTCAGGTCCACCCGGACCGTCAGCAGCTGGGTGCCGAACGCCCGTACCGCCGCGCTGTTGAAGCGGGGCAGGGCCCGCAGCCGGGCCACGGGGTCGTCGTCGGGGAGGAGACGGGCGGTGCCGTGGTGCCAGCGGCCCGCGATGCGCACCCGGACCGCCGGGTCGGCCTGGATGTTGCGCACGTAGTGCGACCGCAGGCCGAACTCGGAGACCAGCCAGAAGGAGTCGCCGACCCGGCGCCCGCCGACCGGGGTCCGCCGGGGCAGGCCGGAGGTGCGGCCGGTGGTCTCCAGCAGGGTCTGCCACGGCAGGCGCCGGTTGAGCGGATTGGCGACGTACCGCTGGAAGCGGGTGACGAGGCGGTGCTTGCGGTCTGCGCGGCCTGGCATGTGCGACGGCTCTCTCCCAGCAGGAACGCTGCTGACGCGTGGAAGGTGTGGCGGCCCCGTGCGAGGCCTGTGACGCGTGGACGGCCGTACGGCCGCCGCGTGTTAGCCTCCCCCGCAGCCATGATCGATCGCAACGGGGGAACGTGATGGGCGCGTCTTCGGACGGCTACACGGTCAAGTCCGGCATGTCCGGGCAGGCGAAGGAACTGGACGGCGCGGGCGACGACGCGGGGCACATCGCCGAAGCGGTCCGCCCGGGCCGCTCCTACACCGACAATGTGCTCGGCGGCCCGGAATCGGCGGAGGCGTTCAACGCGTTCGCCACCGCCTGGGAGACCGAGGCCACCACCCTCGGCTCCGCGCTGCACGAACTCGCGGGCAAGGTGCGCCTGGCCAAGGGCGCCTACCGGGGCAGCGACCACGCCGTCGCCACCCGGGCCGCCGCCGTGCCCGCCGGCGGCACGCTCACCACCATGCCCACCCCGGCCGGTGACAGCGCCCTCACCACCATGCCCGTGTACGCCGAGCGGCCGTCGGCCCTCACCGGCTACTGAGGGCGGACCGATGACGGGATTCTTCGACTCGCTGTTCTCCGGCCCGCTCGGCACGCCCGCCGCCCGCCGCTCCTGGCTGGCCGGCCTGCGCGAGAGCATCCCCAAGGCGGCGACCAAGAACGACCTGCTGGACCAGATCGACGGCGCGCTCTTCGTCCCCGAGCCGGAGGGCGACCCGGCGACCCTGGAGTCGCTCGCCAAGAGGTACCGCGGCCAGGTCGACAAGGCCGGCGACCTGCACGACCGGGTGAACAAGGTCGCCCGCAAGGGCCTGCCGGAGGTGTGGGTCGGCGACACCAGCGTGCGCGCCTCCGACGCGGTGGCCGCCGCCGCCCGCGCCGCGACGCAGATGTCCGAGGCGTTCGACGGCGGCGCGAAGGCACTGGTCACCCTCGCGGACGCGCTCGAGCGCGCGAAGAAGCAGGACGCCGACGGCCGCGCCAAGGTGGCGGACGCCAGACGGCAGCTCGGCGGCAAGGACGGCTTCTTCGACCGCATGGTGGAGACGGACGAGGAGAAGGCCGAGCTGGCGGCGGCCCGGACCCTCGCCGCCGCCGGCGTCGACCTGATGCACCAGGGCGCGGTCACCGCCGACGACGCCGTCCGCGCCGCCGCCCGCGACCTCAACAAGTGGGCGGCCGAGGCACGCGCCGGGAAGCTGCGCACCGACGACCTGACCGCCGTGGACCGGCTGATGCTCGCCGACACCAGCGGCGCGGCCGGCGCGGCCGACTACAACGAGATCCTCACCGCCAACGAGCTGGCACGCTCCGGCCAGGCCATGGAGAAGCTGTCCGCGGCCGACCGGGCCCGGATGGAGCAGCTCCTGGCAGGGGCGTCCTCCCCGCAGGAGAAGGCGTACCTGATGAAGGCCCTCGCCGCGGGCCACGGCGTGAACGACATCGAGACGTTCGGCAAGAAGATCCACGGCAAGGACCCGGCCTGGCTCCAGGAGCACCTCACGCCGATCGTCACCCAGGGCGACAGCCTCAAGAACGAGGGGACCGACCCGAGCAACGGCAGCAACATCAACACCGACCTGCAGAGCTTCCGCGGCCAGCAGTGGGCCCAGGGCGGCGACGGCAGCGAGGGCACCTGTGTCGCCTCCTCCACCGTCACCGCCCGCGCCATGGTCGACCCCGTCTACGCCCTCTCGCTCACGGGCGGGCCCAGCGGGCAGGAGAACGACCCCGCGGCCTTCCGGCGCCGCCTGGTGGAGGAGCAGCACCGGGTGCACACGGAGGGCAAGGGCGGCGCCAACTGGAACGGCATGGACCAGAAGGGCAAGACGGAGGTCCTCAACAAGGAGGTCAGCCCGGACACCGGCACCTCCTACGAGCTGCAGGAGGTCCGGGACGCGGACGCCCGGCGCAACGTCCTGCCCGAGATCGAGAAGGCGGTGGCGGAGGGCAAGCCGGTGCCGATCGGCGTCGAGGGGTACGACGACCAGGGCAAGCGGTCCGGCCACGCCATGATGATCGTCGGCCAGGAGGGTGACATGCTGCAGATCTACAACCCGTGGGGCCAGACCACCTGGGTCAGCGAGGACGACTTCGTCAACGGCGGCATGGCGAAGGCCAGCAACAACGGCCTGCCCGACGCGTACGCCGTCCATCTGCCCCAGGACTGAGAGACCGACCCATGACGTCCCGTGCAGCACTCCTCGGACCGGCCGCGCTCGTCTGCCTGCTCGCCCTCACCGGCTGCGGC
>NZ_MUMF01000258.1 GCF_002155905.1 Streptomyces tricolor
GTTCGGACCCGAGGCGGTGAACGTCCTTACGGGTAAGCCCGGTTCGGACCCGATGCAGTGAACGCCCGCAGCGGTGACCCCGTTCGGACCCGAGGCGGTGAACGCCCGGAGCCGACCGGCAGGGTGGCTGCACGTGGCCGCGGTGGCCCGTCCCCCGCTCCGGTCACGAGGACCGTACCCGTTCTGGAGCGGACGCCGCGGCCTTCGCCGCGGGCCGGGCACGGCGATTGCACCGACCCGGAGCCGACAGCGTCAAGGAATGTCCGAGTGGTCCGGTGAAGCGACGGCCAAGTGGTGTGGGCGCGGCCGGTCCGCGGCTGCTTTGCTGTGCCGGGTCCGCCCCTCCTGACGATCTTGGACGGATTCCCTCTCCCATGACGACACCTCACCCTCCCACGACCGGCGCCGTCCCGGCCCGCTGCGCCGGCCGGCTCCCGGTGCCGGTCCTCCGTACCCGCGCCGGCTGTCACGGCGCCCCCGGTCCGTGCGCCGCACCGTCCGGACGGCCCGGCGCGGACCGGCCACCCAAGAAGCGCTCCGGCACAGGGCCCGGCCGATCCGGCCCCCGGTCCGGCGGCGGTGCGAGCGGCCGTGGCTCCGTTCCGGCGCCCCGTTCCGGGCCGGCCGCCGCTCCCCGCGCCGGACGAGCGGAGAGGAGACAGCGCGCATGCAACGTCGGATGACCGCCCGGTACGCGGAACGGTCCTGGCCGCAGCTGATCGAGACGCTGCTCACCGGCCGGGACCTGACCCCGGACGACACCGCCTGGGCGCTGCGCCAGGTGATGTGCGGGGAGGTGCCGCCCGCCCGGCTGGCCGGGTTGCTGGTGGCGCTGCGGGCGAAGGGCGAGGTGGCCGAGGAGATCGAGGGCCTGCTCCGGACGCTGTACGAGCACGCGGTGCCGCTTCCGGTGCCGGGCCCGGTGCTCGACATCGTGGGCACGGGCGGCGACCGTTCCCACAGCGTGAACCTCTCGACCATGGCGGCGATCGTCGCGGCCGGCGCCGGGGCACGCGTGGTCAAGCACGGCGGGCGCGCGGCGTCCTCGGCCTGCGGCTCGGCGGACGTGCTGGAGGAGCTGGGGGTCGTCCTCGACCTGCCGCCCGCCTGCCTGCCCGACCTGTTCGAGGAGACCGGCCTCATCTTCTGCTTCGCGCCCGTCTTCCATCCCGCGCTGCGGCACGCGGCACCGGTCCGCCGGGAACTCGGCGTGCCGACCGTGTTCAACCTGCTCGGCCCGCTGGCCAACCCGGCCCGGCCCGCCGCCCAGACGCTGGGCGTCGCCGATCCCCGGTTCGGCCCGCTCGCCGCCCGGGTGCTGGCCCGCCGCGGCACGTCGGGCCTGGTGGTCCGGGGCGACGACGGCATGGACGAGCTGACGGTCACCACCACCTCCACGGTGTGGACCGTCTCCGGCGGCGAGGTGACGACGACGACCTTCGACCCGCGGGAGGTCGGCATACCCCACGCCGGCGCCGACGCGCTGCGCGGCGGCGACCGGAGGTACAACGCCCGGGTGGCGCGGGACGTGCTGGCCGGTGAGCGCGGTCCCGTGCGGGATGCGGTGCTGCTGTCCGCCGCGGCCGGACTGGCCTCGCTGCGTCCCGACGACCGGCCGGTCGCCGAACGCATCGCCGCCTGCTTGCCAGACGCCCGGCTGTCGATCGACTCCGGGGCCGCCGCGGAACTGCTGGACCACTGGGTGCGCGTGTCGCGCGAGATGGCCGCCGGGGACCGCACACCGGTGTTCGGGCGGCCTTGACACGGCCCGCCGACGCCCCGGCGTGCGCCGGGTATTGACCCCGTATTGGCCCCCGCGAGGCAGATCGATAGGGCGGCGATATAGGCACCTCCTAACGTCGTCGGCGCTCAGCGTGGAATCGGATGACCGGTTTCACGGTCCGACGGACTTCCGGTGTGGGGGCAACGCTTGTGAGTGACAGCGCGACGGGCGCGTCAGGCCAGGGGGAATCGCGGCCGGGTCTTCTTCCCGCCGTGTCCGCGGACCTCGAGGCCGCGATCGACCGGGTGGCCGGGGAATGCGATGTCGACACCGAAACGGTGTGGCTCGCGGCGCGGGCCAAAGTGGCGGCCACCGTCTCCGGTTTCCACGAGGGCACGGTGGCGGAGGGCACCTGGCGGGACCTGATCGCCCGCGTTGCCACCCCGGACGGCCGGGCCGACGCCCTCCTGGCCTGGCGGCACGCCGAGGAGCAGGAGTACGTCTCCCCCGAGCGGGTCAGCGGCTACCTGCACACCGCGCTCACCCTGCTGACCGCCGCCCCGGACGCGCCGCACCACGCGCGCGGCCTGCTCTCGGCGGACGAGACGCACACCCTCTTGGAGGAGTTCGCGGGACCGGTCCGGGAACTGCCCGACCGCCGGTTCCACGAGCTGTTCGAGGAGCGGGTGCGCCGGCACCCCGACGCGGTCGCCGCGGTCCGGGGAGACCGTCGCTGGACCTACCGCGAACTGAACGTACGCGCCAACCGGATCGCCTGGTCGCTGCACCACCGCGGGCTGCGCCCGGAGGACGTGGTCGCCGTGGTGACCGAACGCACCTTGGAGTGGCTGGCGGCGGTGATCGGCGTCCTCAAGGCCGGCGGCTGCTACCTGCCCCTCGAACCGTCGTTCCCGGCCGACCGGATCGCCACCGTGCTGGCGCGCAGCGGCAGCCGCTGGGTGCTCGCCGAGCGCGGCGTACCCCACCTGGACGCGGCCCTCGCCGGACGTCCCGGGGTGGAGCGGGCGTTCCTCGACGACGTACTGGCCGAGGACCGGCCCGAGGACGACCCCGCTCTCCCGGTCGCCGCGGACCAGCTCGCGTACATCTACTTCACCTCCGGTTCCACCGGCGAGCCCAAGGGCGCGATGTGCGAACACGCGGGCTTCCTCAACCACCTGTACGCCAAGATCGAGGACCTCGGCATGGCGGAGGGCGAGGTGGTCGCGCAGACCGCCCCGCAGTGCTTCGACATCTCGCTGTGGCAGCTGGTGTCGGCGCTCCTGGTGGGCGGCCGGACGCACATCGTCGAGCAGGAGGCCGTCCTCGACGTGCACCGCTTCCTGGACACGCTGGACAGCGGCGGCATCCAGGTGGCCCAGCTCGTCCCCTCCTATCTGGAGGTGGTCCTCTCCGCGCTGGCCGAACGGCCGCGCCCGCTGCCCCGGCTGCGCTGTGTGTCGGCGACCGGCGAGGCGCTGAAGCGGGAACTCGTCCAGCGCTGGTTCGACGTGCTGCCGTCGGTGCTGCTGGTGAACGCCTACGGGCTCACCGAGACCTCCGACGACACCAACCACGAGGTGATGGACCGCGTCCCCGCGGGCCGCTCGGTGCCGCTCGGCCGGGCCGTGCGCAACGTCCGCGTGTACGTGGTCGACGAGCGCCTCGCCCTGGTGCCGCTCGGCGTGCCCGGTGAGATCGTCTTCTCGGGCGTGTGCGTCGGCCGCGGCTACATCAACGACGAGGCCCGCACCAAGGCGGCGTTCGGCTCGGACCCGTACCGTCCCGGCGAACGGCTGTACCGCTCGGGCGACTTCGGCCGCTGGCTGCCCGGCGGCACCCTGGAGTTCCTGGGCCGGCGCGACGCCCAGGTGAAGGTCAACGGATTCCGCATCGAGATCGGCGAGATCGAGAACCGGCTGCTCCAGGTCCCGGGGATCCGGGACGGCGCGGTCGTCGTCGCGGGGCCGGCCGAGCGGCCGTACCTGGCCGGTTTCCACACCGGTGGCGACGCGGTGACCGCCGGCGACCTGCGCACCGCGCTGGCCGCGGTGCTCCCCGGCTACATGGTGCCGCAGCGGCTGTACCGGCTGGACGCGTTGCCGCTGACGGCGAACGGCAAGACCGACCGCAAGGCGCTGACACGACTGGCCGCCGAGGCGGAACGCACCGCGGGCGCGGACGTCTTCGAGGCCCCGGCGACGGACACCGAGCGCCGGGTCGCCGCCCTGTGGGCCGACCTGTTGCGGGTCCCGCCGGAGCGGATCGGCCGCGGGTCCCGGTTCACCGAGCTCGGCGGCACCTCCCTCACCGCCATCAAGCTGGCCGTCGCGCTGGACCGGGTGGTGTCGGTGGGGGAACTGGCCCACACCCCGACCGTCGCCGAGGTGGCGGCGCTGTTGGAGCGGAAGACCGCCGAGAGAGGCACATGAGATGAGTTCCCTGTCCGTGCACGACCCCTCCGCCGTGCTGGTGGAGGGCCCGACCGACGCCGGGCCGGACGCGTCGGCGCGCGCCCTGCCGGTGCTGTCGGCGGGTTCCCCGACGGGGTCCGCGGCCGACTGGGCGGCCCAGCGCCGCGACGAGATCCACACGCTGGTCGCCGAGTACGGCGCCGTGCTGCTGCGCGGCCTCGGCGTCCGGTCGCCGGCCGAGGTGGCCGAGGCCGCGGCGGCGCTGGGCATCGAGCAGATGACCGAGCGGGAGCGGTTCGCACCGCGCCGCTCGCACGCCCCGGGCGTCTACTCGTCGTCGGCGTGGCCCGCCGACGAGCCGATGTGCATGCACCACGAGCTGAGCTACGCGGCCGAGGTGCCCGGTCTGATCCTGTTCGGCTGCCTGACCGCGCCGACGAGCGGCGGCCTCACCCGGGTCGCCGACTCGCAGCAGGTGCTGCGGATGCTGCCGCCGGAGCTGGTCGCGCGGTTCGAGCGCGACGGCTGGCTGCTGACCCGCATGTACCACGAGATCGGGGTGCCCTGGCAGGAGGCGTTCGGCACCGGGGACCGGGCGGCGGTCGACGCTTACTGCGCGGCGGCCGGCCTGGACCACGAGTGGCTGCCGGACGACCGGCTGCGCACCCGGCAGCGCCGGGCCGCCGTGCTGCCGCACCCGCGCACCGGGGTTCCCGTCTGGCTGAACCAGGCCGCCTTCCTGAACGAGCGGACCATGGACCCGGCGATCCGGGACTACCTGGTCGACGTGTACGGCCCCGACGGCCTGCCGTTCAACACGGCCTACGGAGACGGCACTCCGATCACCGCCGAGACGGTGGAGACCATCAACGCCGCCTACCGGGCGGCGTCGGTCGGGGAGCCGTGGCAGAGCGGCGACCTGCTGCTGGTGGACAACCTCCGCATGGCCCACAGCCGCGACCCGTACGAGGGCGAGCGCGACGTCGTCGTGATCCTCGGCAATCCGGTCCGGTTCGCCGGCCACGTCCTGTCCTAGTCCCTTCTTCGTGGAGCCATGATGTCCGTTTCCGACACCGCGCCGTCGTTCGCGGTGATCTCCGGCAGCCAGGTGCACCGTGCCCTCCAGGGGCGGCACCGGGATGTCGTCGCCCTGGTCGAGGCCGCCTACCGCACCCACGGCGCGGGC
Organism: Streptomyces tricolor; assembly: GCF_002155905.1. Taxonomy (GTDB): domain Bacteria; phylum Actinomycetota; class Actinomycetes; order Streptomycetales; family Streptomycetaceae; genus Streptomyces; species Streptomyces tricolor. The sequence goes on from NZ_MUMF01000258.1 coordinate 5,324, forward strand.
GAGACCGTCAATCCGCCGTCGTACTTCCTGCGCTTCCCCGACCGGCCCACCGCGCGCATCATCGCGCTCCCGGCGTCCATCGGCGGCGACAGCCGGGTGGACGGCATCAAGTGGATCTCCAGCTTCCCGGAGAACGTGGCCGCCGGCATCCCACGCGCCTCGGCCGTGCTGATCCTCAACGACCGGGACACCGGCTATCCGCTGGCCTGCCTGGAGAGTTCCATCATCAGCGCGACCCGCACCGCGGCCTCGGCGGCGCTGGCCGCCGACCGGCTCACCGCGGGCGGGGAACGCCCCCGCCGCATCGGCATCTTCGGTGCGGGACTGATCGCCCGGTACGTGTACGACTACCTGGCGGGCACCGGCTGGTCCTTCGACGAGATCGGCGTGTTCGATCTGTCCGCGGAGCACGCCGGCGGGTTCGCCGCCCATCTGCGCGAGGCGTCCGGCGGTGCCGCGAAGGTGACGGTGCACGACAGCGCCGAGGACGCGGTGCGCGGCTCGGACCTGCTGGTCTTCGCGACGACGGCGGCCACCCCGCACGTCACCGACCCCGCCTGGTTCGAGCACCGCCCGCTGGTGCTGCACGTGTCGCTGCGCGACCTGTCGCCGGAGGTGATCCTCGCGTCCGCCAACATCGTCGACGACGTGGAGCACTGTCTGAAGGCGGACACCTCCGTCCACCTGACCGAACAGCGCGTGGGCCACCGGGACTTCCTCGACGGCACCCTCGACGACGTGCTGACCGGCCGGGTGCGCCCGGACCGGGACCGCCCGGTCGTCTTCTCCCCGTTCGGCCTCGGCGTGCTCGACCTGGCGGTCGGCAAGCACGTGTACGACACGGTGCGCGCCGCGGGGGAGCTCGCCGTGGTCGACGACTTCTTCCATGAGATGCGTCGGTACGGCTGAGCGGTCCGCATCCCAACCGTGCACACCCGCGGGAGGCACAGTGCCGATCATCTCGGCTCCCCATGAGTTCAACGAGGACGATCTCTACGTCGATCTGCGACCGTCCCTCGGCGTCCCTCTCCACCTCAAGTGCGAGGGATTCAATTTCTCGGGCTCGATCAAGCAGAAGGCAGCTCTCGAAATGATCGAGGCGGCCGAGCGGTCGGGCCTGCTCACCGCCGACTCGGTCCTGGTGGAGTCCTCCTCCGGCAACCTCGGTGTCGCGCTGAGCACGATCGCCGCGAGCAAGGGCTATCGGTTCGTGTGCGTGACCGACTCGCGCTGCAACCTCGCCACCCGGCAGATGATGGAGGCGCTCGGCACCGACGTGCGCATCATCACCGAGCCCCACCCCGAGGAGGGTTACCTCGGAGCGCGGCTCGCCCACGTCCGGCAGCTGTGCGCGAGCGACGACCGGTACGTGTGGCTGAACCAGTACGTCAACACCAACAACTGGCGCGCGCACCACCGGCTGACGGCACCGCAGATCGCACGGCGGTTCACCGACCTGGACGTGCTGTTCGTCGGCGCCGGCACCACCGGCACGCTGATGGGCTGCGCGCGCTGGTTCCGGGCGCACCGGCCCGAGGTGCGGATCGTGGCGGTGGACAGCGTCGGCTCGGTCATCTTCGGCGGCACCCCGCAGACCCGGATGATCCCGGGGCTGGGCGCCGGTGTGCGACCGCCCCTGCTGGACGAGTCGTTCGTGGACGACGTCGTGCACGTGCCCGAGATCGACACCATCCGGGCCTGCCGGCGGCTGGTCGAGCGGGGCTTCCTGTTCGGCGGCTCCACCGGGACGGTGGTGGCGGGCGCCGAGCGCTGGTTCGCCGGGCACGGCACCGACCGCCGCGGCGGCACCGCCGTGGCCATCGCGCCCGACCTGGGCGAGCGCTATCTCGACACCGTCTACCAGACCACCTGGGTGCACCGGCTGTACGGCCCGGACGCACTCGGCCTGGACAGGGCGGTGGCCGCCGGGGCGCCCTGACGCCGCCGCCCGCCCCGCGCGGGACGGCCACCGGCCCCGGCCGCCCCGGC
>NZ_MUMF01000026.1 GCF_002155905.1 Streptomyces tricolor
ACCACGCAGCCGGCCGCTCCGCCACCGGCACCCACGCCCTCGGCGCCACGACCGGCTGGCAGTCCCCGGCCCCGGCCACCGTGCAGGACACCACCGGCTGGCAGTGACGACCCGGCGGTCCGCCGGAGCGCTGCCTCGGTACGAATCACTTCACACCCAGCTCGCCAAAGGTTGACTCGATGCACGACTCCACATTCAGCGATGCCATGTCGGAAGTCCTGGAAATACGGGAGCACTACGTCAGGGACCGCGCGGTCTTCGTCGCGGGCGCCCGAATGGCGCGGGTGCTGCGGGCGCTCGGGGCCACGGACGAGGACCTGGAAAAGCTCAAGCTGGTCAGCGACCACCTGGCCCCGGACCCCACCCTGCCCTTCCGGGAATCGAAGAACGGTCGTTTCTGCTTCGATTTCGACCGGTCGAGGGCGTACCGGCTTGAGTTCCAGCCTTTCGCCCTCTCGGCGGAAGAGGATTTCGTCCGGCACGACTCCGGCCAGACCCGGGTCTTCGAGGAGATCGGGGACGACCTCCAGGGCAACTCGGCCTTCCAGGCGCTCCTCGCCTTCAAGTCGCTGATCTTCCGGGGGATGACCACCGTGCCCCGGCCGAAGCTCGACTACGACAACCCGAGCTGGATATGCACGGTCTTCAACCTCCGGACGATCAGCACCCCCGACCTGGTGGGCGAGCCGGCTCTGGAAGGGGTGCACAGCGACGGCGTGGACCACACCATGACCACCTTCCTCGGCAGCGAGAACATGACCGCGGACAGCGCCGTCACCTTCCTGCACGACATGCGGGAGAAGAACGCCACCCGGTGGAACGAGACGGACCCCGAGCTGGTGGTGGGCCGGCACCAGCACCGGCACTTCCTCGACACCCTGATCGTGGTCGACCACGAACGCAAGCACAGCCTGTCCCCCGTCTCGGCCGTCGACGAGCGGCTGCCGGCCACGCGGGACATGCTCATCTTCTTCACCCGCAAGCCGGTGCTCGAGGGCCACATCTCGTACCCGTACGACTCGCTCCGGGCCCACGACCGGCTCCCCACGGTGATCGAGCTGCCCGCGCCGGCGACGGAGAGGACGCTCGTCGGAGCAGGCGCCCCGGCCGCCGGAGGCATAACGCCGTGAGCGCGACGACAGCCGAACGCCGCCTGGACACCGCCCTGCTGAGACGGCTGGCCACGGCGAGCCGACGCCGGGTCGCCGTCCGGTCCTTCCTCGTCCTGGCCGTCTACACGGCCGGCGTCGCCCTCTCCCTGCACTTCGGCTTCGCCTACGGCGTGGCTCTCGTCAGCTCGGTGGTGCTGGGGACGGTACTGGCCGGATTCCTGAACGCGGCCCACGACTGCCTGCACCGCTCGCACCTGCGCTCCAAGCGGGGCAACCGGATCATGGGCGCGGTGTGGTCCACACCGCTGCTGGTCAACTTCAGCGTCTACCGCTACCAGCACCTGGTGCACCACCGCTTCACGGCGGTGGAGGGGGACACCGAGTCCCACCGGACGTACGCGACCGTGCGGAGCTACCTCTACGCGCTGACGGGCATCGCGCTGTGGCGGCACACCCTGACCGGTCTGCTGGAGTCGTCCCGCGGAATCTTCCCGCCGAGCGTCGGCACCGAGGAACGCCGCAGGGAGGCACGACAGGACGACCTGGCGATCGCCGGCTGGCTCGTCCTCGTGGTCGCCCTGACCGTGCTGTTCCCGCGCGAACTCCTCCTCGCCTACTGGCTTCCGCTCTACTTCTCCGGACCGGCGATCATCTTCCTCGCCCTGCCGGAGCACTACGGGCTCTACGGCTCCCCGGAGGTGACGCGCAACACCCGCACCGTCCGGTCGAACCCGGTCACCCGGTTCCTGCTGTGGAACGCCAACTACCACGCGGAACACCACCGCTACCCGGCAGTGGCCACCCTCAACCTGCACGCACTCCACCAGGCCATGCCGGTCCCCCACCCCATTCAGGAAAAGTCCTATCTGCGCTTCCACGCCAAACTGGTGAAGGCCATCAGCGCACAGGACCAGAGTTCGCTGAAAGGTCCGGATTCCGATGTCTGAGCAGGCGGCCTCCGTCCCCACCACCGACTCCATCGAACGCGTCTGGTACCACGGGCAGTGTCATTGCGGCGGGGTGAAGTTCTCGGCCGCGGCCAGCCGTAACCTCACCATCACCCTGTGCAACTGCGGGATCTGCTACAAGTCCGGCCACCAGGAGCTGATGATCCCCGAGGAGCGCTTCGAGCTGCACCAGGGGCAGGAGTTCCTCAAGCCCTACCGGTTCGGCAACAAGATCGCCGACCACACGTTCTGCGCCGTGTGCGGGATCATGCCCTTCTACCGTCCGCGGTCGCACCCGACCGGGTTCTTCAGCGTCAACGCCCGCTGCCTCGATCTCGACGCCGCGGTGAACATCGAATACGTCGAATTCGACGGACAGAACTGGGAAGAGAGCATCGCCGCGGGCAAGCACGTCCTGACGGAATAGCCCCTCACGGAATCCACGCATTCGGTCCGAAACTTCCTTGCGAGAATCCATGGAAACTCTGAACCCACTCGCTCAGCCGGTACGGCAGACCCCGGAGACGACACCGATCGAGCGTTTCGTGTGGGACCTGACCTACGCATGCCCCCTGCGCTGCCAGCACTGTCTCTCCGAATCCGGCCGGCGTCCGGCGAGCATGCTCCGCCGTGAGGACGCCCTGAAGGTCGCCGACATCATCATCGGCGCCCGGCCGAAGCGGCTGTCGATCGGCGGCGGCGAACCGCTCCTCGCACCGTGGTGGGAGGAAGCGACCCGGCGGCTCACCGCGGCCGGCGTCCCCACGACCATCTTCACCAGCGGCTGGCTGATGAACGAGGCGATAGCCCGCAGGCTCGCCGGCTCCGCGACCGGCGTCGCGGTCAGCGTGGACGGCCCCGGAGGGGAGGTCCACGACCTGATCCGCGGGCGCGCCGGCTCGTTCGAGAAGTCGATGGCCTCCCTGGAGCACCTGGACCGCGTCAAGCGGCAGCGCCGGGAGAGCGGGGAGAGCTGCTATCGGCTGGGTGTCGAATACACGGTCACGCGCAGCGGCTGGGAGGGCAAGGAGCGGTTCGTCGAGGACATCACCTCACGCTTCCCCGAGGTCGACTACATCACCTTCGGCGCGGTGATCCCCGAGGGACTGGCCCAGGAGGAGGAGTTCGCCTCGCGCGAGCTGCTCAGCGACGAACAGCTGGTGGCGCTGAGCGCGTCGGAAGCCGAACTGGCCTCCCACGCCAGGAGCGCGGCGCACGTCTCGGTCACCGACGCACGGCTGTTCCTGCCGACGTCTCCGCTGAGCGCCGAGGGCGAGACCATCGCGCACATCGAGGCGAGCGGCCAGCTCAGGGCCGTCACGAACTACGAGGCCAAGGTGGGCAGCGTCCTGGAGGAGCCGCTCGACGTCCTGTGGCGCCGGGCGCTCGACTGGCGCAACGACCCGTTCGTGTCGGAGCAGCGCAACTCGATCCGCAGCCTGGAGGACTGGGCGCGCGTCACGCGCCTGCTCGACCGACGCTACGGGTCGGCCGCGGACAAGCTGCGGATCGCACGCCGGAGCGCTGCCGCATGACCCCGGTATGCCACCAGCGACCCGCCGGGGGACGGCGACGGACATGATCACGGAATCGCTTGTGTACTACGCCGTCGCCGGCGACCCGACGGGGCGGCAGGCCGGGGCGCTGCTCGCCCCGCCCCGCCCGCCCCGGGCGGTCCCCCGGATCCCGGGCGTCGGGGAGGCCCTGGCGCAGGCCCGGGCCCTGCTGCGCCGGCGCGTCGACGAAGCGCACGAGGCCGTGGAGGCGGTCCTCGCGGAGGCACCCGGCCCCTTCCCGGACGTGCCCGCGGCCCCCGAGGACCGCCGGGCCCTGGAGGACCACGCGCACGCCCTGCTGCACACCTACCTCGACCCGTTCATGGCCATGGTCTTCAACGGGGAGAAGTCGGTGCGTCTCCCGGTGAGCGGCAAGCGCCTGAAGAAGGTGTCACGCCGGCTGCACGACGCGCTGGAGGGGTGTGCCGCCGCACACCGGCCCGTCGCGCGCCTCGCCGAGGTCCTGGCGGACGAGCACCCCGGCTGCCGCGCCACGACGTACGAGCGGGTGTCGGCCGCCCTCCTCGTCCTCGCCGCGTGGGACGCCTCGCACCGGAGCCCCGCGAAGCACCTCACGGAGAGCCTGCTCAGGAGCGTCGAGCGGGACGGCCGGATCAGACTCGGGCTCTTCGTGTGTCCGCCGGTGGACTTCACCCGGATCAGCGGCGACCGGCCCGAGCTGTACGTGCGTGATCACCTGCACGGAAGCGTCCTGAGCCGGCTGGCCGGACGGCTGCGTGAGCTGTTCCGCGGCCTGGAGGACGCCCAGGTCGAGGTGGACCTCCGGACACTCGTCGGCGACACGGACGAGGACGACTACCTCTGGTACGGCGTGCCCGCCCCCGCCCACCTCGACCGTGTGGCCCTGGACGCGCGCCGGGAGGCGCTCGTCTCGGCGGTCGCGGAGTATCTGACCGAGGAGGTCCCCAGTGCCCGGGGCAGCCGTCCGAGGGTGTTCCGCGGTGCGGCGCTGACCGTGCAGCGGCTCTCCGCGATGGCACCCTCGACGCAGTGCCGGGACGTGTACGCCTCCGTGCTGGCGGACCCCTTCACGCATTTCGACCGGCGGGACATCGAGGCCGAGATGGCCATCATGCGGGGCCTGTGGGAGCCGGGTTCCTACTACGAGGGGCTGCCCGAGCCCGATGACGCCACCCTCGCCGACATCGTCGTACGCAAGTTCGCGACCTATGCGATGCAGGGCCGGTTGCTGCGCGAGCTGGAACCGGACCTGGTGCTCGTCCAGACCGAGCGGCCCCCGCTGCTGCGCGCCCGGATGCTGAGCGTCGGCTGGGACGGAACCGGGCGTTCCCCGCTCCCGACGGTCGACTTCTTCGAGCCCGAGGACGGCTGACCGCATCGCGGGCGCGTTCCGCCGCCCGCCGGAGAACACGAGAAGAGCGACCTGACACATGCCGAAGATCATCATCCTGAACGTGGGCACGGCGCACGCGCTCGGGGACCATTCCTCCAGCACCCACCCCATCACCAGATCGGGCTGGCGGCACGCCTGGTTCGCCGAGCGGGGCGACATCATCGTCAGCCCCGTGGCCGTCGACGCGGAGTTCCTGCGGTACCTGGGCGGGACCATGGGGTTCGACCCCGGCACCGTCACCGTCCTCAGCCGGGAGCGACTCGTCACCGACGAGCTGCTGCTGTCCGAGGACTTCCTCGCGGAGCTGGGCGCGCTGACCGACGGCAGCCCCGGTTGGCGGCTGATGCCGTGCTTCTGGACGCAGGGCGTCGCCGAACTGGCCGCGCGCCTCGGCATCGAGCCGCAGGCCGGCCTCGGCTTCGCCGCCCAGCGCGGGGCGGACCTGCTGAACCGGAAGACCCATTTCCGCCAGCTGGCCGCAGGCGCGGGCCTGCCGCTTCCCGAGGGCTCCGTGGCGCGGACACCGCGTGAGCTGGCCCAGGCGATCGAACGGCACCTGCCCCGCACCGGCACCGTCATCGTGAAGCAGGACGACGGCGCCGGCGGCCTCGGGAATCTGACGCTGACGAGAGGCGAGCCGACGCCGCTGCCCGGCTCGCGCGAGACCCTGAAGGCCGGCGAGGACCTCGCCGCCCAGGCCGACGAGGTCTGGGCCGCCCTGGCCGACGACCTGAGCCACGGCCTCGTGGTCGAGAGCTACCACGCCTCGGCGTACCAGTTCTATCTGGAGTACGTCATCGGCGACGACGGCGTCCCCCGGTTCCTCGACAGCGGCGAGATCCGGCTGCGCCCGGACAGCGACCCGGAGTCGACCGAACTCGTGTGGGTCGGCCTGGACCTGCCGGCCGCGCTGCCGCCGGCGCTCACCGCCGAGGCGATGCACCAGTCCCTCCGTCTGGCCGAACTCACCGCACGGATCGGCTACCGGGGCCACATCAACATCGATGCCATCGCCACCGCCTCCGGCGACCTGGTGTTCAACGAGATCAACGCCCGCTGGGGCGGCGGCCTGGTCGCCCATGACATCTGCGAACGGCTGATCGGCAGGGGCTATGCGGACCACCATGCGGTGGCGACGCTCCGGGACGTGCCGCCGGCCCCGCTGGACGACGTCCTGCGGGTCCTCGACGAGGAACAGCTCCGCTTCAGCCGGGACACCCGCGAGGGCGTGCTCGTCCTCGCCTGCGACCCGCTGCTGGTCAACCAGATGGAATGCCTGGTCGTGGGCGCATCGCGGGACCGGGTGCGGGAGACCGAGGCGCGGCTGAGGAAGGCGCTGGCATGAGGGCGGGTCCCCTGAGCGGACGCGCCTTCCGCAGGTTCTTCCTGGGGCGGTCGCTCTCCCTCGTCGGTGACGCGGTGGTCCCGGCCGCCCTCGCCCTCGCCCTGCTGCGGGCCACGGGCTCGGTCTCCTCGCTCGCGCTGGTCCTCGGCTGCGCGATGGTCCCCAAGCTCCTGCTGCTGCCGGTGGGCGGGGTCGTCGCGGACCGTCTCAACGCCCGGACCGTCGCCGTCGCCACCGACCTCGTCCGCTGCGGGATGCAGCTGCTCGTCGGCCTGCAACTCCTCGGCGACGACCCGTCGATCGGGCTCATCGCCGCGGCCGAGGTGGTGGGCGGCGCCGCGTCCGCGTTCGCCACCCCCGCGCTGTCCCCGCTGGTCAGCGCCACGGTCGGCGCCGAGCACCGGCAGCGCGCCAACTCCCTCCTGGGGACGGCCGGAAGCGTCGCCCGCCTGGGCGGGCCCGCTCTGGCCGGACTGCTGATCTGGTCGGTGGGGCCGGGCTGGGCGTTCATCCTGGACGCGGGAACGTTCGCGGCCAGCGCGGCACTGCTGCTCGGCGTCCGGATCGCCCACGCCCCCCTGCCGAAACGGTCCTTCCGCGCCGACCTCATGGCGGGCTGGGCCGAGGTGCGCAGCCGGGACTGGTACTGGACCAGCCTCATCGCGCACGGGATCTGGAACCTCACGGCAGCCGTCTTCATGGTGCTGGGACCCGCCATCGCCGTCCGCTCGCTCGGCGGCGAGGGCAGCTGGGTCGCCGTGTTGCAGAGCGGTTCCATCGGCGTCCTCGTCGGCGCGCTGCTCGCGGGACGCTGCCGGGTGCGCCGGCCGGTGGCGGCGGGAAACCTCGCCGCCGGGCTCTACGCCCTGCCGCTGGCCGCGCTGGCCGCCTCCGCCCCCGCGCCCGTCGTCATCGGCGCCTACGGCGTCGCGATGGCCGGCCTCGGCTTCCTCGGTCCCGTGTGGGAGACCACTGTGCAGAACACCATCCCGGAACACGCCCTGGCCCGGGTCATGTCGTACGACTGGCTCATGTCCCTCGGTGCCATGCCGGTCGGCTACCTCCTGGCACCCCTGGCCGCAAAGGCATGGGGGAGCACGACGACCTTGACGGCCTCCGCGCTGCTGGTCGGCGGGGCGTGCGTGGCCACCCTGGCCGTGCCGGGGGTGCGCCGCTTCGTCGTCGCGGCCGAAGAGCGGCGGACCGAGCCGGCACCGGGGGCGTGCGAGACCGAGCCGGCGGACGTCCGGGCCACCTGACCCGCTCGACCGGTAGCCACTGACACTGCGGCCCGTATCGCCTCCGCGATACGGGCCGCAGTGCCGTGCGTCGTACCGGCCGTCAGTCCTTCAGGCCGGGGAACAGCTCGGCCGTCGGCGAGGCGTTCTCGCGCCTCTGGACCCAGTCGGCGATGGTCTCCACGGCCTTGTCCACCGGCACGCCGTTGATCTGGCTGCCGTCACGGAACCGGAAGGACACCGCCCCCGCCTCCGCGTCCTTCGCGCCCGCCAGGAGCATGAAGGGCACTTTCTGGGTGGTGTGGGTGCGGATCTTCTTCTGCATGCGGTCGTCGGAGGCGTCCAGTTCGGCGCGCAGGCCCTTCAGGCGCAGCGCCTCCTCCACCCGGCGCAGATGCGGAATCTGCTCGTCGGAGATCGGGATGCCCACCACCTGGACGGGCGACAGCCAGGCCGGGAACGCCCCCGCGTAGTGCTCGGTGAGCACGCCGAAGAACCGTTCCAGGGAGCCGAACAGCACCCGGTGGATCATCACCGGGCGCTGCCGGGAACCGTCGGCGGCCGAGTACTCCAGGTCGAAGGCGTTCGGCAGGTTGAAGTCCAGCTGGATGGTGGACATCTGCCAGGTCCGGCCGAGCGCGTCCCTGGCCTGCACGGAGATCTTCGGCCCGTAGAAGGCGGCACCGCCCGGGTCGGGCACCAGCTCCAGGCCGGACTCCTCGGCGGCCGTGCGCAGCGCGTCGGTCGCCTTCTGCCAGATCTCGTCCGAGCCGACGTACTTCTCGTCGTTGCGGGTCGACAGCTCCAGGTAGAAATCGTCCAGGCCGAAGTCGCGCAGCAGGTCGAGGACGAAGTTCAGCAGCGACTTCAGCTCGTCCTGCACCTGGTCCTCGGTGCAGAAGATGTGCGCGTCGTCCTGCGTGAGCCCGCGCACCCGGGTCAGGCCGTGGATGGTGCCGGACTTCTCGTAGCGGTACACCGAGCCGAACTCGAACATGCGCAGCGGCAGTTCACGGTACGACCGGCCGCGCGAGCGGAAGATCAGGTCGTGGAACGGGCAGTTCATCGGCTTCAGGTAGTAGTCCTGCCCCGGCTTGCGGACGTTGCCCTCGGCGTCCAGCTCCTCGTCCAGGTGCATGGACGGGTACATGCCGTCCTTGTACCAGTCGAGGTGCCCGGAGGTCTGGAACAGGTTGCCCTTGGCGATGTGCGGGGAGTTGACGAAGGAGTAGCCGGCGGCGAGGTGGCGCTGCCGGGAGTAGTTCTCCATCTCCATCCGGACGATGCCGCCCTTGGGGTGGAACACGGCGAGACCGGAACCGATCTCCTCGGGGAAGGAGAAGAGGTCGAGTTCGGTGCCCAGCTTCCGGTGGTCGCGCCGCTCGGCCTCGGCGAGCAGCTCCAGATGCGCGTCCAGCGCCTCCTGGGACTCCCACGCGGTGCCGTAGATGCGCTGCAACTGCTGGTTGTTCTGGTCTCCGCGCCAGTACGCGGCCGCCGTGCGCATCAGCTTGAACGCCGGGATGTGCTTGGTGGTCGGCGCGTGCGGGCCTCGGCACAGGTCGCCCCACACCGTCTCGCCGCTGCGCGGGTCGACGTTGTCGTAGATGGTCAGCTCGCCGCCGCCGACCTCCATCACCTCGGCGTCGTCGACCTCGCTCTTGAGGTCGACCAGCTCCAGCTTGAACGGCTCGTGGGCGAGTTCGGCCTTGGCGGCCTCCACGGACTCGACCACCCGGCGGGAGAACCGCTGGGCGCCCTTGATGATCTGCTTCATGCGCCGCTCCAGCACCACCAGATCCTCGGGGGTGAAGGGGCGGTCCACCTGGAAGTCGTAGTAGAAGCCGTCCTTGACCGGCGGGCCGATGCCCAGCTTGGCCTCGGGGAACTCCTGCTGGACGGCCTGGGCGAGCACATGGGCGCACGAGTGGCGGATGACGCTGCGCCCCTCCTCGCTGTCCGCGGTGACCGGTTCCACCACGGCGTCGGCCTCGGGAACCCACGACAGGTCCCGCAGACGCCCCTCCGCGTCCCGCACCACCACGACCGCCTGCGGCCCCTTCGGAAGGACACCCGCATCGCGAAGCGCGGCGCCGGCGGCAGTCCCGGCCGGCACCGTCACGCTCGGTGGGATCACGGACTGGGCAGCACCTTCTTGCGACACGGAACACTCCTCGACGGGGATGGTCATTTCCTGGCGATGCTAACCACGGCACGGCCGAGCGGAAGGGAGGTCCCCCGGCGCCCGCCTCCCCCTCCCCGATACCGGGTTAAGGTCACCACCAGTCCTGTGCACACGGTCCCTGACCAGGCAGTTTTCATCCCTTTCCCGGTCGCCGCCAGGAGGCAGCCCATGTCCGCACCCGCTCCGCACCGCTCTTCCGCTTCCGCTTCCGGCCTGTCCGGATCCGGACAG
>NZ_MUMF01000259.1 GCF_002155905.1 Streptomyces tricolor
GTCGGCGCTGACCGGCCACGGAGCGCCGTGACCGATCAGCGCGCGCAGAGGGCTCAGTTCCGGCCGGGCAGGGCGCGCTCCAGGACGGCGTCCAGGTCGGTTCCGGCGGGCAGGGTGCCGAACGCGTGACCCCAGTCGCCGCCCAGCCGGGTCGCGCAGAAGGCGTCCGCGACCGGGTGCGGAGCGTGCCGGACGAGCAGGGAGGCCTGGAGCGCGAGCGCCATCCGCTCGACCAGCCGGCGGGCACCGACCTGATCGGTTTCGGCCAATTGGTCCTTGAGTGCGGCCACGGCCGTGTCGAGGCGGGCGTCCGCCCCGCGCGCGAGGGCGAATTCGGAGAAGAGGGCGTCGGCGCTGTCCGGTTCGCGGCCGAGGGCGCGCAGCACGTCGAGCGCGTTGACGTTCCCGGAGCCCTCCCAGATCGACAGCAGCGGCGCCTCCCGGTAGTGCCGGGGCATGCCGGAGTCCTCGACGTACCCGTTGCCGCCCAGGCACTCCAGGGCCTCGGCGGTGAAGGCCGGGCCCCGCTTGGTGACCCAGTACTTGCCGACGGCGGTGGCGATGCGCCGGAAGGCCCGCTCCCCGGCGTCCCCGCGCACCGCGCGGTCGGCCGCACCGGCCAGCCGCAGCGTCAGCGTCGTCGCCGCCTCCGACTCCAGCGCGAGATCGGCCAGGACGTTGCGCATCAGCGGCTGGTCGATCAGCCGGGCCCCGAACGCGCTGCGGTGCCGGACGTGGTGCCCCGCCTCGACCAGCGTCTTGCGCATCAGGGTCGCCGAGGACATCACACAGTCCAGGCGGGTGCAGTTGACCATCTCGATGATGGTCTTCACGCCCCGTCCCTCCGGCCCCACCAGCCAGGCCACGGTCCGGTCGAACTCCGGCTCCGAGGAGGCGTTGGACCGGTTGCCCAGCTTGTCCTTCAGCCGCTGGATGCGGAAGGTGTTGCGGCTGCCGTCCGGCAGGACGCGCGGCACCAGGAAGCAGGACAGTCCGCCCGGGGCCTGCGCGAGCACCAGGAAGACGTCGCACATGGGCGCCGAGGTGAACCACTTGTGCCCGCGCAGCGTGTACACGCCCGGCTCGCCGGTGGGCGTGGCGGTGGTGGTGTTCGTCCGGACGTCGGAGCCGCCCTGCTTCTCGGTCATGCCCATCCCGGCGAGCAGCCCGGGCTTCTCGGTCGGGACGCGCAGCTCGGGGTCGTACTCCCGGCTGGTGAGCAGCGGCTCGTACACCTTGGCGAGATCCGGTTGTGCGCGCAGGGCGGGTACGGCGGCGTACGTCATCGACGTGGGGCAGCCGTGTCCCGCCTCCGTGTGCCCCCACACCAGGCCGCCCGCGGTCCGGGCGACGTGCGCGCCCGGCCGGTCGTCGGCCCAGGGTGCGCCCGCCAGCCCCTCGGCGACCGCCGTCCGCATCAGGTGGTGCCAGCTGGGATGGAACTCCACTTCGTCGACGCGGTGGCCGTAGCGGTCGTGGGTGCGCAGCACCGGCTCGTGCCGGTTCGCCAGCTCGCCCCACTCCTGCGCCTCCGCGCTGCCGGCGCTCGCCCCCAGCCGCCGGATGTCGTCCTCGGCCCACCCGGCACCCTCCCGGCGCAGCCCCTCCAGCAGGGCCGGGTCGGCGGACGCGTCGTACGGGGCCAGCGGCGGAGCCTGATTGGTGACGTCGTGCGTGGCGTACGGCAGCGCGGACAGCGGCTGGGACGGCGACGGCGGCTCGGACGGCGACTGGGGCTGCGACTGCGACTGGGGCGACGGCTGCGGCTGCGACTGCGACTGCGCGGGAATCGAGACCATACGCGCCATGTTGCACTCTTCCTGCGGTCGTAGCAATGTTGCAACAACAGCGCGCACGTACAGTACGGGGCCATGCGCATGAACGTCTCAGCGGAGCCGGACCCGGCCGGTCTGCGGCCGCTGTCCGCCCGGTCGGTCGTGCTGAGTCTGCTGCTCGGCGCGCATCCGCCGGAGCTGCCGGTCAAGGACCTGGTCCGGCTCGTGGAGCCGTTCGGGATCGGGGGCTCCACCCTGCGGGCCGCGCTGAGCCGGATGGTCGCCGCCGGTGACCTGCGGCGCACGGACGCCGTCTACCGGCTCAGCGACCGGCTGCTGGCCCGGCAGTGCCGCCAGGACGAGGCCGTGCACCCCCGCACGCGCGCGTGGGACGGCGACTGGGAGATGCTGGTGATCACGGCGACCGGCCGCGGCCCCGCCGAACGCGCCGAGCTGCGCACCCGGCTGACCGCCCTGCGCCTGGCCGAACTCCGCGAGGGCGTGTGGCTGCGTCCGGCCAACCTCGACCGCCCCCTGCCCGCCGGTCTGCACCAAGTGGCCCTCACGTACACCGCGCGCCCCGACGAGCCCCCGCGCGCCCTGGCCGCCCGGCTCTGGCCGCTCGCGGAGTGGGCGGCCACCGCCCGCTCCCTGCTCGCCCGCGCGACCCGCGCCGACCATCCGGCCGACCGGTTCACCGCCTACGCTGCGGCCGTCCGTCACCTGCTCACCGACCCCGTCCTGCCCTCCGAACTGCTGCCCGCCGACTGGCCGGGGGAGACGCTGCGGACGGCGTACGCCGGCTATCGGCAGGAGTTGGGCGCGGCGCTCGGCGTGCGAGAAGAGGAGTATTCGAACCGCGCGGAATGATTCATTCATAGGGGCCAACACCCGTTGCGCACAGCGGGGTTGGCAAGAATTTCCTTGTCATATCAGCCGCTGCATGCCAGAGTGGCGTCATCGCGACGAATGACTGGGGGATACAGCGATACACGGGGGACGGGGGAAAGAAGTCCCTTCTGCGTAGCGTGCGCCGACTGTTGCGCACCGACCGACAAGCCCGATGGGCACCACCTGCTCCGGCGTTGACCGCGCCGCGCGTGCCCAGTTCTAGGTTTGGATTCTGGTGATAGCGGAAGAAGTGTACGACCTTGTGCTGGACGACTTGTTCGTCCAGCTCCATCAACTGGTTCCGGGAAGCTCTGTCTTCCTCAAGATCGAGGGCCTCAATCCCGCGGGCTCGGTGAAGCTCAAGACCGCGGTGGCCCTGGTAGAAGAAGCCGAGGCGTCCGGGTGTCGCTTTCCGCGGACCCGGCTCATCGAATCGACCTCGGGAAACCTGGGAGTCGCCCTGGCGATGGTCTGCGCCGCCAAGGGCTATTCCCTCACCTGTGTCACCGACCCCAACGCCAACCCGCAGACGGTCCGTCTGATGGAGGCCCTCGGCGCCGAGGTCGTGGTGATCACCGCCAGGGACGGCAACGGCGGCTATCTGCAGTCCCGCATCGACTACATCCAGGAGCGCCAGGGCCGGGAGCCCGACCTGTACTGGCTCAACCAGTACGCCAGTCCGGCGGGTCCGCGGGCCCACCGGCAGCGAACGGGGCGGTCCATCTTCGAGCAACTGGGCCGGGTGGACTACGTGTTCGTCGGCGCCGGCACCACGGGGACGCTCATGGGGTGCGCGCAGTTCTTCCGCCGCCACAGCCCGGGGACCCGGATCATCGCCGTCGACAGCGTGGGGTCGGTGACTTTCGGGGGACCGCCCGCCCGCCGGCACATTCCCGGTCTCGGTACCAGCAGGCGGCCGGAAATACTCACCGAGGCCATGATCGACGAAGTGGTGCTGGTATCCGAGACCGAAGCCGTGGACATGTGCCGTGCCCTCGCCAGGGAACGCGGGCTGCTGCTCGGCGGCTCCACGGGAACGGTGCTCAGCGCGGTGCAGAACACGGCCAAGAAGATTCCGGACGGCAGCGTCGTCGTAGCGATCTCACCGGACTTCGGGGACCGGTATCTGGACACCGTCTACAACGATTCATGGGTGGCCGAGCGCTGGCCCGGACACCTCTGAAAGACCATCACACAGAAAACAACGCCCGGGCGACAGCCCGAGCCGGGGGAAAAGCAAAGTGTTCAATTTTGAAATAGTCGCCGGCGGTACCGTGCGCGATGTGCTGCGCAGCCGGCGTCGCGAAGTCCTGGACCTGGTGGGCCGCACCTATCGCATTCACGAGGCCGGCCAGACCGTCAATCCCGACAGCTACTTCCTGCGCTTCCCGGAGAAGCCGGATTCCCGCATCATCGCCCTGCCCGCCTTCCTCGGCCCCGAGTCCGGTGTCGCCGGCATCAAGTGGATCGCGAGCTTCCCGAAGAACACCGAGTCGGGCACACCCCGCGCCTCCGCGGTGCTCGTCCTCAACGACTACGCGACCGGCTACCCCGTGGCCTGCCTGGAAGCCGCCGCCATCAGCTCCGCCCGCACCGCCGCCTCCGCGGCCGTGGCCGCCCGCGCGCTGCGCCCCGAGGGACACCAGGGCAGGACGATCGCGGTCGTGGGCGCCGGGGTCATCGCCCGCAACATCGGCGACTACCTGCACGCCGCGGACTGCGTCCCCGCGGCCTACCTCGTCCACGACCTGCACGAGCCCTCCGGCCAGGCCCTGGCCGAGCACCTGCGCACCACCCAGCAGGTGCCCGCCACCTTCACCACCGACCTCGCCGAGGCCCTCGCCGCCGACACCGTCGTGTTCGCGACCACGGCGCTCGAGCCGTACGTCACCACGCCGTTCAAGCCCGGCCAGCTCGTGCTGCACATCTCGCTGCGCGACCTGGCCCCCGAGGTGGTGCTGGACGCCCAGAACATCCTGGACGACGTCGACCACTGCCTGAAGGCCGACACCTCGCCGCACCTCGCCGAACAGGCCACCGGCTCGCGCGACTTCGTCACCGGGACGCTCGCCGGCGTACTGAACGGCGACGTCACGCTCGACGCCGCACGCCCGGTGATCTTCTCCCCGTTCGGCCTCGGCGTGCTGGACCTCGCGGTCGGCGCCTTCGTCCTGGAACAGGCGCGCAGCGACGGCACGGCCATCGAGATCCCCGACTTCTTCGGGGAGACACGCCGATGGTGACTCCGATACGACCGTCCGTGGCGATCATCGGCGTAGGCTCCCGGGGCCTCGGGCTCCTGGAACGCCTGGTCGCCCACTGCCTCACCCGGCCCGCGCCGGTCACCGTGCACCTGGTGGACCCGCAGCCCCTCGGCCCCGGCTTCCACCTCGCCGGCCAGCCCGACCACCTGCTGCTGAACACCGTCTGCTCCCAGCTGACGGCGTTCGCGGACGAGCAGATGGTCGAGGGCCCCGCACCACTGTCCGGACCCTCGCTCGCCGAGTGGTGCCAGGAGCGGGACCTGCGCCTCGCGGACGACGGCTACACCGTCCGCGC
The DNA here is from genome assembly GCF_002155905.1 of Streptomyces tricolor. Taxonomy (GTDB): domain Bacteria; phylum Actinomycetota; class Actinomycetes; order Streptomycetales; family Streptomycetaceae; genus Streptomyces; species Streptomyces tricolor. The sequence goes on from NZ_MUMF01000259.1 coordinate 5,226, forward strand.
GGGCGAGGGGCACCCGATCCGCCCCAACGACTTCCTGCCCCGCAGGCTGCTCAGCGAGTACCTCGCCTGGGCCGCCGAGGAGATCATCGCGTCCGCACCCGACTGCCTGACGATCGTCCGGCACCGGTGCGAGGCGGTGGACGTGCGGCCGGGGCCGGCGGGCGCGGAAACGGTGGAACTCGCCGACGGCACCCTGGTCGACGCCGACGCCGTGTTCGTCACCGTCGGCCACCACTCCCTGTACCGTCCGGCCGAACCCGCCGCCGAGCCGCGGCTGATCACCCGCCCGTACCCGCTGCCCGAGGCGCTCGACGGCATCGCGCCGGGCGAACGCGTGGCCGTCCTCGGCATGGGCCTGACCGCCATGGACGTCATCGCGAGCCTGACCCTGGGCCGCGGCGGCCGGCACGAACCGCACCCGGCGGGGCTGCGCTACGTACCGAGCGGACGGGAACCCAGGATCGTCCTGGCCAACCGCTCGGGCCTGCCCTCCCGCAGCCGGCCCCACCTCGCCCCCGGCCGGGTGCGGTGCGCACCGCTCGCGCTGACCACCGATGCGGTCGCGCGACGGCGCCGCCGGCGCCCCGACGGCCGCCTGCGCTTCGGCGCGGACGTGCTGCCGCTGATCGAGGCGGAGATGGACCTCGCCTACTACCGCACCCTGCGAGCCCGCGCCTGCGGCGACGCGGCGACCGCGGGCCGCGAGTTCGCCGACCGCGCCCGGGAGGCCGGGTACGAGGCGCTGCTGGAGGAGTGCCGCGCCCGCTGGGGGCCCACCCCCCTGGGCGGCATCCTCTCCCCGGACACGGCCGGGCGGCAGTGGGCGGACCACGACGCCTACGCCCGCTGGTTCACCGGCGAGGTGGCGGCCGACCTGGGGGAGGCCCGGGCCGGACTCGGCGTCAGCCCCCTGAAGGAGGCACTGGAGGTCCTGCGCGACCACCGGGACGTGCTGCGGACGGTGGTGGACGCCCCCGGCCTCGACCAGGCGTCCCTGGCCGGGTTCTTCGGCGACTTCACCGCCACCGTCAACCGGCTGGTCATCGGCCCGCAGCTGGACCGCTCGGCCGAACTGCTGGCCCTCGTCGAGGCGGGCGTCGTCCGGCTCGGTCCCGGCCCGCGGCCCAAGGTCGTCGCCCCGGCGGGGCAGGGCCCCTGGGTCCTGGAGTCCACCGCCCTGCTGCGGCCCGCGTCCACCGAGGTCGACCACGTGGTGCACGCCCACGTCCGCGAGCCCGCCCCCGACCGCGTGCCCGGCTCCCTGCTCGGCACGCTCGTGGGCGCCGGCCGGGTCCGCACCCTCGGCTCCCGCGGCGGCCCCGCGCACGGCCTGGCGGTCACCCGCGCCGGCCAGGGCGTCGACCGCGCCGGCCGGACCCAGCCGCGGCTGTTCTTCCTGGGCCCGCACACCGAGGGCTCCAGCTACTACAACCACTACGTCCCCTCTCCGGGCATGCCGTCCCGCGCACTGATGGACGCGGAACTCGCCCTGAGCACCTCCCTGCCGTCCGTGATCACGAGGAAGCGATGACCAACAGCGAGAAGTTCACGCCCTGGACAACGGACTACCGGCCCGAGACCCGGGCCGCGCAGGGCGACGGCTGGCGCGATCCGGCGACCGGAGCCGTACCGCCGCCCGTCACCCTCGCCGCGACGTTCGCGAGGGACGGCGAGTACCGGCTGCCCGGCGGCCTGGCGTACCTGCGGGACCAGGGCAGTCCCGGCTACGAGCAGGTGCAGGACGTGGTCGCCGGCCTGGAGGGCGGCAGCGAGGCCCTGGTGTTCTCCTCCGGCATGGCGGCGGCCACCGCGGTCTTCCAGGTGCTGCCCGGCGGCTCCCGGGTCGTCGTGCCGCAGACCATGTACTTCGGGCTGACCAAGTGGCTGACGGAGTTCGGGCCGGCGCGCGGCCTGGAGGTCGTCCAGGTGCCCATGGACGACCTGGACGCCGTGTCCGCGGCCGTCTCCGCCGCCCCCACCGCGCTGGTGTGGGTGGAGAGCCCGGCCAACCCCACCTGGACGGTCACCGACGTCGCGGCGGTCGGCGAGATCGCCCACCGCGCCGGCGCGCTCTTCGGCGTCGACAACACCGTGCCCACCCCGGTGCACAGCCGCCCGTTCGACCTCGGCGCCGACCTGATCATGCACTCGGGCACCAAGTACCTCAACGGGCACACCGACGTCGTCGCCGGCTTCCTCGTGCTGGCCCCGGAGCGCACCGAGGACCGCGAGCGGATCTGGGAGCGGCTGCGGCTGCACCGCAGGCTGACCGGCCCGCTGCTCGGCCCGCTGGAGACGTACCTGCTGATGCGCGGCATCCGCACGCTGTTCCCGCGCATGCGGCAGATATCGGCCACCGCCCTCGCCCTCGCCGAGCACTTCGCCGAGCACCCGCTGGTGACCCGGGTCGCCTATCCGGGCCTGCCCACCGACCCCGGGCACGAGGTCGCCGCCCGCCAGATGACCGGCGGATTCAGCGGCATGCTCTCCCTGCACGTCGCCGGTGACTGGCAGCGCTCGCTGCGCGTCGCCCAGAACTGCCAACTCTTCATCCGCGCCACTTCGTTGGGCGGCGTGGAAAGTCTCATCGAACACCGCTATACCTTCGAGGGGCCGGGCAGCACCGCACCGAAGGACATGGTCCGGCTCTCCATCGGTCTGGAGAGCCCGGCCGATCTCGTCGCCGATCTGGAACAGGCCCTGGAAAGGGCTGCGAAGGAAGACCGTTGAGCCCCGAGTCACCCGAGACGCACACCACCTCAGGCGCGGCCCACACCGCCGCGCCGCCCTCCTCACCCGGCCGCTCGGCACCGGAGCGGGCCGGGGGACCGGAGCCGGCCGGCGAGCCGGCTCCGGCGGGCGGGCCCCGGCTGCTGCGCGACGCGTCGCTGTCCGCCGTCCTGGCGGGCTTCGTGGCCGTCGTCGTGTCCTACTCGGGGCCGCTGGTCATCGTGCTCGCGGCGGCCTCGGCGGGGCACCTCGACACCGCGCAGACCAGCTCCTGGGTGTGGGCCATCTCCATCGGCAGCGGCCTGACCTGCATCGGCCTGAGCCTGCGCACCCGGATGCCGGTCATCACCGCATGGTCCACGCCGGGGGCGGCGCTCCTGGTCACCAGCCTCGGCGCGTACTCCTACGCCGAGGCCGTCGGGGCGTTCCTCATCACCGGCGCCGTCATCACGCTGGTCGGGCTGACCGGGGTGTTCGGGTGGCTGATGCGGCAGGTGCCGGCGGCGGTGGTCTCGGCCATGCTCGCGGGCATCCTGTTCAGCTTCGGCACCCATGTGTTCACCTCGCTGAAGACGGCACCGGTCATCGCCGGATCCGTGCTGGTGGCCTACCTTCTGGGCAAGCGGCTGCTGCCCCGGTACGCGGTGCTGATCGCTCTCGCCGTGGGCGTCCTCGGCAGCGCGGCCACCTCCCGGCTGCACGTCCACGTCGACAAGATCGAGCTGGCCCGGCCGGTGCTCACCACCCCGGCGTTCTCCGTCGCCTCGCTCGTCGGCATCGCCGTGCCGATGATCCTGGCCACCCTCGCCTCGCAGAACGCCCCCGGCATGGCGGTGCTCACGGCCTCCGGCTACCAGCCCCGGGACCGGCTGCTGATCGGCAGCACCGGACTGGTCTCCACCGCGCTCGCCCCCTTCGGGTCGCACGCGATCAACCTGGCCGCGATCACCGCCGCGATCTGCACCGGCCCGGAGTCGCACCCCGATCCCCGGCGGCGCTACGTCGCCGGCGTCTCCTGCGGCGCCTTCTACCTGCTGATCGGTGCCTTCGGCTCGACGCTGGTGGCCTTCTTCGCGGGGCTGCCGAAGGAACTGGTCGCCGCCATCGCCGGCGTCGCCCTGTTCGGGGCGCTCGCCGGGGGCCTCACCGGCGCGGTCAAGGAGGAGAAGGACCGCGAGGCCGCGCTGATCACGTTCCTGGCCACCGCGTCGGGCGTCACCCTGTTCGGCATCGGCTCCGCCTTCTGGGGGCTGGTGTTCGGCGTCGCCGCGCACCTCGTCCTGTCCGGACGGTGGCACGGGAGGGCCGCCCGGGCGTGACCGCGGGCGGGCCGCCGCCGCGGCCCGCCCCGGGGATCGTCCCCTGCTCAGCCGGGGCTCACTTGTAGGTGATGTCCGAGCTGGAGTACTTGCAGTACGTGCCGTCCGGGCCCGAGCCGTTCGTGGTCGGTTCGGCGCCGGTGTTGTTGCCGATGTACTTCTGGCAGGGAATGATCTTCTTGCCGGTGTCCCCGACAATGGTGATGTTCCTCAGGGTCGCGCTGTCGCCGTAGTTGGTGTTGATGCCGACGAGCCTGCTGCCCTTGTAGGTCGCCTCGATGCCGCTGAGGTTGATCGTCCGCTTGTACTGCGTCCTGCAGTTGCCGCACGAGCGGGCGAAGGTGCCGAAGTTCTTCACCGCGAAGCCGGAGACGTTCAGCGTGCCGGCGCCGTTGAACTGGAACACCTTGTCGCCGGCCTCCTTCGCCCCGCCGCCGCTGACGGTGTAGACGTTGGAGGACGAGGAGCCGAGGAAGGTGGCCGCGTCCTCGCCGACGTCCTCCCACCACACGTTCTGCAGCGTGCAGCTGCCCAGGCAGTGGATGCCGTCCGCGGCGGGCGAGCCGATGACGACGTTCTTGAGGACGGTGCCGGGGGCGAGTTCCAGGATGGGGCCCTGGTCCTCGTCCTGGCTGCCGCTGCCCAGGTCGCCGGTGCCGTAGAGCCGCTTCATCCCGTAGTCCTTGGTGCCGGACAGGGAGATGGTGGAGGAGACCGCCTGGCTGCCGTTGGGGGTCGGCCAGGTGGCCGCGTCCGCCGGCGCACCGGATGTCATGATCATGCCAAACGTCAGGCCGAGGGTGGCCAGGCCGCCCAGCAGCCCGCGCGAGGTTGCCGATGAGGTCATGTCCCGAATGCCTTCTTCCGAGTGGGGGTCAGATCTTCCCCGCGCCCGCGCCCGACGTCACCGAGGCGACGACGGTGGCGGCGGGCTCGGCCGTGTAGCCGTACGGCGGGGTGGTGAAGTCGCCGTTCCGCGAGATCTCGGTGGCGGCTCCACCGAGGTCGTTGCCGCGCAGGACGGCGTATCCGTCGACGTCGCTGTCCCGGCTGGTGGTGACGGCGACCTGGGTGTCGCGGAAGACGTTGTTCTCGACGAGCAGTTGCGCGCCCATGCGGGAGTGCACGGCGGTCTCCGCGCCGACGACGTAGTTGTCGTAGAAGTGCCCGGTGCCGAAACGCAGGCTCGGTATGCGGGAGTTGACGTGGTCGAACCAGTTGTGGTGGTACGTCACCCGCAGATGCCCGGTGTCCTCGCTCGCGTTGTTGTCGCTGTGGCCGACCAGCGAGCCCTTGTAGTGGTCCTTGAAGACGTTCCAGGACACCGTGACGTGGTCGGAGGCGTGGCTGATGTCGACCAGGCCGTCGTAGTAGTCCTTGCCGTGATCGCGGTCGGAGGACAGGGAGTTGTGGTCGATCCACACCTTCGTGGACGCCTGGACGGTGATGGCGTCCGTCTTGACGGCCTTGCTGATGTTCAGATTGCGCAGGACGACATTGCCGACCTTCTTCAGACGCAGTCCGCCGCCGGTGAAGCCGGAGGACGAACCCACGCCCAGCACGGTGGTGTGGGAGCCGATGTCGACCTGCCCGCTCAGTGCGATCAGGCCGTTCACCCTCACCACCTTCGCCGAACTGCCGGTCACGGCCGCCTTGAAGGCGTCCGGGGTGGAGACGGTCACCGCCGGGGCGCTGCCGCCGCCGGTCGTCCCGGCGCCGAAGCCGACCGGCGTCGCGTCGGCCGCGACGGCCGGCTGCGGCAGGGCGAGGAGGACCGCGGTCACCAGCGCGACGGCCGTCCCGGTCGTGCCGGAGAGTGCTCTCAGGGGCATCGGCTGCGTCCCTTCTGTGTGGGGGAGGGGTTATGTACGTGAATCACGTACGCCATGTGGAACGCATGTAGGAGCCCTGGTGGCCGAAGGGGCTCGCTGTCGAGCCGATCGGTCACGGTGATGAACGGGACCGTAGAGTGCAAGCGCTTTCTAGTCAACCGTTCGCGCAATGCTGTCCCGAGTCCCGAGAAGTGACGTGGGAGCGCTTCCATGGATTGCGTGTCCATGCCACGATGCCGGGTGTTCCCCGCACGATGCGCACGCAGCACGCCCCGCATGAGCCGCGATCAGAAGGGACCAGTGACGTGCCCCCCACGCTGCCCGCCACGCCGCACCGCCCGAGGGCCGGCCTCCGGCAAGCGCTTGTCGCCCTGCTGAGTGCCCTGCTGCCGCTCCTCGCGGCCCTGGCCCTCGCCGCGCCCCCGGCCTCGGCCCGGGCGCGAGCCGTCCCCACGGCCACGCTCACCGAGGTCACCGACTTCGGTCCCAACCCCAGCAACCTCCAGATGTACGTCTACGTACCGGCCAACGTCCCCGCGCACCCCGCGGTCGTGGTGGCCGTGCACTGGTGCACCGGCTCGGCCTCCGCGATGTACTCCGGCACCGAGTGGGCCCGACTCGCCGACCAGCGCGGCTTCGTGGTCGTGTATCCGTCGGTGACCCGCGCCAGCAAGTGCTTCGACGTCTCCTCCCCGCAGGCGCTCCGCCGCGGCGGCGGCAGCGACCCGGTCGGCATCCGGTCCATGGTCGACTGGACGACCCGCACCTACGCGGCCGACCCCGGCCGGATCTTCGTCACCGGCATCTCCTCCGGCGCGATGATGACCAACGTCCTGCTCGGCGACTACCCCGACGTGTTCGCCGCCGGCGCCGCCTTCTCCGGCGTCCCCTTCGGCTGCTTCGCCACCACCGACGGCTCCGAGTGGAACAGCGCCTGCTCCGGCGGCACCGTCACCCGCACCCCGCAGCAGTGGGGCGACCTGGTGCGCGCCGCCTACCCCGGCTACACCGGCCCGCGCCCGCGGATGCAGCTGTGGCACGGCACCGAGGACGACACCCTGCGCTACCCCAACTTCGGGGAGGAGATCAAGCAGTGGACGAACGTGCTCGGCGTGAGCCAGACCCCCGCCGCCACCGACACTCCCGCCGCCGGCTGGACCCGCACCCGCTACGGCGCCACCGGTGACCGGGCCCCCGTCGAGGCGATCAGCCTCCAGGGCGTCGGCCACAACCTCTACAGCTCGGGGATGGCCTCCCGGGCCCTCACCTTCTTCGGCCTCGACGGCGGCGGCACCTCACCGCAACCGCCCGCCGGACCCTGCCGGGTGACGGCAGGCGTCAGCACCTGGAGCACCGGTCTGACCGCCTCCGTGACGGTCACCAACACCGGTACGACCGCGGTCAACGGCTGGAAACTCGACTTCACCCTGCCGGCCGGCCAGACCCTCACCAACGGCTGGAACGCCACCTTCAGCGCCCGCTCCGGCGCGGTGACGGCGACCAACGCCTCGTACAACGCCACCCTCGCGCCCGGCGCGAGCGTGACCATCGGCTACCAGGCCACGCACACCGGAAACAGCGCGGCACCGGCCGCGTACAGCCTCAACGGCACCGCCTGCGCGGTCGGCTGACGACCGGGGGTGCGCGCCGGGCCGCGTCCGACCGGTCCGGCGCGCACCCCGCCGGGCCGGGCCCGCGGACACGCCCGTACCGGCCCCGCACCGCCGCCAGCCGGATCCTCGGGCACGTCCGTACCGGCCCCGCTTCCCCGCCGGGCCGGGCCCGCGGGCACACCTGTACCGGCCCGCACCCGGCCGGGCCGGGCCCCCGGGCGCACCCGTACCGGCCCCGCGCTCCCGCCGGCCCGGTCCCGCGGGCACACCTGTACCGGCCCGCACCCGGCCGGGCCGGACCCCCGGGCGCACCCGTACCGGCCCCGCGCTCCCGCCGGGCCGGGCCCGCGGACACGCCCGTACCGGCCCCGCACCCGCCCGCGCGCCCGTCTCGTCCCGTCTCCCGGAAAGGTCTCCGTGAAGCCGCCCCGCAGAACACCGTTCGCCACCCTGCTCAGCACCTGTGTCCTCGTCCTCGCCCTCGCCGTGACGGCCTCCGCGCTCACGGCGCTGGTCAGGAGGACGGCTCCGGTCACCGCCGCGGCCGACCCCGGCCGGCACTGGGTGCACACCTGGACCGGCATGCCCCAGCTGACCGAACCCGCCAACCTGCCGCCCGCGCCGTACACCGGTGCGTCGTCGGTGCTCGTGGACACCACCCTGCGGCAGACCGTACGGGTCACCGCCGGCGGTCCCCGGATCCGGCTGCGCTTCTCCAACGCGTACGGCGACACCCCGCTGCCGCTCACCGCCGTCACCGTGGCCCTGCCCCGCGACGGCAGGGCCGGGGTCAGCGCGGTCGAACCGGGGAGTCTGCGCCGGGTCACCTTCGCCGGCCGGGACGCCACGACCGTCCCGGTCGGGGCCCAGATGGTCTCCGACCCGCTGGACTTCGAGCTGCGCGCGGGATCCGAGCTGACCGTGACGGCGTACACCGCCCGCGGCCAGGCCTCACTCGCGCTCACCTCCCATCCCGGCTCGCGCACCACGTCGTATCTGGTGCACGGCGACCACACGCGCGACCCGGACCTCCCGGGCGCGACCGCCGTCGACCACTGGTACCTGCTCAGCGACGTCGAGGTGCTGGCCCCCCGCCGTGCCCGCGCGGTGGCCGTCCTCGGCGACTCCCTCACCGACGGGCGCGGCTCCACGACCAACGGCAACGACCGCTGGCCCGACCGGTTCTACGACCGCCTGCACCGCAGCCCGGCCACCTCGGACCTCGCCGTCCTCAACCAGGCGGCCGGCGGCAACCGCGTCCTCGACGACGGACTCGGCCCCAACGTCCTCGCCCGCCTCGACCGGGACGTCCTCTCCCGCAGCGCGGTCGCCTGGCTGATCCTCTTCGAGGGCGTCAACGACATCGGCACCGCCGCCGCCACGCCCGAGGCGCAGCGCGCGGTCACCGACGACCTGCTCGCCGGGTACCGGCAGATCGTCGTCCGCGCCCACGCCCAGGGCATCCGCGTCTACGGCGCGACCCTCACCCCGTTCGGCGGCAGCACCCTGTACGACGATCCGGCGGGCGAGCGGGAGGCCGCCCGGCAGCGGGTCAACGCCTGGATCCGCACCCCGGGCCACTTCGACGCGGTGATCGACTTCGACCGGGCGGTACGCGATCCCGCGGCCCCCGACCGGCTGCGATCGGCGCTGCACGCCGGGGACTGGCTGCACCTCAACCCCGAGGGGTACCGTGTTCTCGCCGCGGCCGTACCCGAGCGGCTGTTCCGGCACGCCCCGTGAAGGTCTCCGCAGGGGGTGGGTGGCGCCGGAGGGATCCGTGGAGTTCCCTGGGAACAGGTGGTGTTCCCTGAGGAAACTGGGGATGACCAGCACGATCGCGGGCACTCGGTGGGCAGGCAGGACGATCTGACCCGAGGAGAGTCATGGCTGAGCAGAAGTCGTCGTCGGTCCTCACGGCGCCCCTGCGCGGCGCGGCCTCGGTACTGCGCAGGGTGCCCGGCGCCGGAACGGTGAGCAGGGCCGCGGAGGAAACACTGGACAAGGTCGGCGCGGTCTCGCCGCGCGGCCGGCGCATGGCGGTGTACGCGGGGGCCGGTCTGCTCGGTGTCGCAGGCGTGGTGGAGTGGCCCGTGGCCGTCACCGGCGCGGCGGTGGCCTGGCTCACCCAGCCCCGTCCCGACCGGCCGGCGGAGGGCGCGCAGCCGCCCGGGACGGGTGCGCGGCAGCCCGAGCCCGCCCACGACCTGGGCACCGCGGCACTGCGGACCGGTGCCGGCGGCCCCGCCGGGTCTCCGGCGGGCGCCCAGCCGTCGGGTCGTGGTACCGGACAGCCGGAGGCGGCCAGTCCGCCCGAGGCCGCGCACGGTGTCGGGGCCGGTACGGCCAAGACGCCCTCCGGATCCCTCGGGCCGACCGCGCGGCCCGACCGCACCACGCTCTGAGGAGGTAACGGTGCTCGGTGTGCTGAGCGTGCCGTCGACCGCCGCCCGCCTGCTGCCCGCGGCACCACGCCTGCTCGCGCGAGCGGCGGCACCGGCGGTCGGACTGGCCGCCGGTGCCGCCGCCGGTACCGCCCGCGCCGGCGTGCGCGGCGCGGACGCCGCCGCGCGAGTGGCCCGGGTGGCCCGCAACGCGCTGCCCGGCGCCGGTGACCACTGGCGGGCCGGCGCCCGCGCCCACCTGGCGGTGCGGCCCCTGGAGCAGGAACACGCCCGCCGCGCGGGCGGCACCGGCCATCTGGCGCGCCGGATGGCCGAGGCCCTGGCGGACCACCCCGACGTCGTCCTCGCCTACTGGGACCAGGGACTCGCCCGCCTGGTGGTGACCGCCACGGGCGAGGAGGCCGCCGAGCGGGTCATGGACCACGCGGCCGGCCTCGCCGAGCGGCACGGCCTCGTCCTGGCGGCCGGAGACGTGGAGGAGGTCACCCATCCGGCCGACCCGACCGGGGTGCGTGCCGCCGTGGCCACGCTCGCCGCCGACGGCGTCGGGATCGCCGCCGCCTTCACCGCCTACGCGCTGCGGCTGCCGCCCACCCCCCGGATGGTGACCGCGGTCGTGACCCTGCTGCGGGAGAACCCGCGCTTCCGCGCCTGGCTGCGCGGGCGCATCGGCGACACCCGCATGGACCTCGTACTGGCCTGCGCCAACGCCGCCGTGCACGGTGCCGGCCAGACCCCCACCTCCCTCGTGCTCGACGGTGCCCTGCGGGCCTGCCAGGTGGCCGAGACGGTGGCCCGTTCGGCCGCCTTCGAATCCGTGCACGACCGGCTGTGCGCGCCCGACCGGGTCAGCCTCGCCCCCGTACCGGACGGCCCGCCGCGCCCGCCGCTGCGCGTCTCCCCGGCCCAGGAGTACGCGGCCCACGCCTCCGCCGGCAGCGTGCTGGGCGCCGCGGCCACCCTGCTCGTCAAGCACGATGCCGGCGAGGCGGCGGAGGCCGTGCTGGCCGGCTCCCCGAAGGCCGCCCGCTACGGCCCCGCCGCCTTCCACGCCCTGCTGAGCGCCGCCCTGGCCCGCACCGGCGTCCTGGTCCGCGACCCGGAACGGCTGCGCGAACTGGAGATGGCCGGCACGGTCGTCCTGCACCCGAGCGCCCTGCGCACCGCGGACGGCGAGCCCGACCCGTGGACCGAGCCGGTGCTGGACGCGGCCCGCCGGGCCCGGCTCCGGGTCGTCGTCGTGGACGATCCGGCCCTGGAGGACTTCACCGGTCTCGCCGACCAGGTCGTCGACGCCCGCCGGCCGCTGGACGACGTCGTGTACGAGGCGCGCGGCGACGAGGGCGCCGTGCTGGTGGTCGCCCGGGTGCGCACCGCCGGCGAGCACGACGTCCTGAGCGCCCTGCGCGCCGCCGACGTCGCGATCGCCCTGCCCGACCGGGACGGAGCGGTGGTGTGGGGCGCGGACATCCTCGCCCTGCACGGCCTGCCCGACGTGTGGCGGGTGCTGACCGCGATCCCGGCCGCCCGCCGGGTCGGCCGCCGGGCCCAGACCCTGGCCCGCTCCGGCGCCGCGCTGTCCGGGCTGCTCGTCGCCATCGGCGAGTCCGGCGGCGGAGGCGGCCGGTGGGCCGTGCTGCCGGGGTTCCGGCACGCGCCCGTCGACATCGCCGCCGCGACGGCGCTGCTGTCCGGGGCGCGGGCCGCGCTGGGCGTGGCGACGGCCCGCGCCCCGCACCCGCGTCCCCGGGTGCACTGGCACGAGCTGGACCCCGACGAGGCCCGGGACCGGCTGGAGCAAGAACCGGCCGCCGAGGCGGGGCCGTTCGAGGCGCTGAGCGTGCGGATGCGCAAGGCCGTCGAAGGCGTCGCCGCACACCCGGCCGCCGCGCCGGCCCGCTGGTCCTACCGGCTCGGCCGGGCCGTCCGGGGCGAACTCCAGGACCCGCTCACCCCGGTCCTCGCCGTCGGTTCGGCGGCGTCGGCGATCCTCGGCTCCGTCATGGACGCGCTGCTCGTCGTCGGCGCCCTCGACCTGAACGCCCTGGTCGGCGGTGTCCAGCGGCTGCGGGCCGAGCGGGCGCTGTCGGGGCTGGTCGCGGAACAGAAGCAGAAGGCGCGCCTGGTGCCGCCGGAGCCCGAGGCGCCGGCCGGCGGCGCCCGCACCGTGGAAGCGGGCCGGCTCCGGCCGGGCGACGTGATCCAGCTCCAGGCCGACGACGTGGTGCCCGCCGACGCCCGGCTGCTGTGGCAGGAGGGCCTGGAGGTGGACGAGTCGGCCCTGACCGGCGAGTCGCTGCCGGTGGAGAAGCAGACGGACGCCACCCCGCACGCCGCGGTGGCCGACCGGCGCTGCATGGTCTTCGAGGGGACGACCGTGGTGGCGGGGGAGGCGCGGGCCGTCGTGGTCGACACCGGAGACAGCACCGAGGCCGCCCGCGCCGTGCACCTCGCCGCCCGCACGCCCCCCGCCGGCGGCGTCCAGGCCAGGCTCCAGGAACTCACCCGCAAGGCGCTGCCGCTGACCCTGGCCGGCGGCGCCGCGGTCACCGGTCTTGCGCTGCTGCGCGGCACCCCGATCCGCGAAGCGGTCAGCGGCGGGGTGGCGGTGGGCGTGGCGGCCGTACCGGAAGGGCTGCCGCTGGTGGCCACGGTCGCGCAGCTGGCCGCCGCCCGGCGGCTGAGCCGGGGCGGAGTCCTGGTCCGCACCCCGCGCACGCTGGAGGCGCTGGGCCGGATGGACACCATCTGCTTCGACAAGACCGGCACGCTCACCGAGAACCGGCTGCGGCTGGTGCGCACCTCCGACGCCGACGGCACGGTCCACGCCGTGGACGACGCCGGCTCCGAGGGCACCGTGCGGGCCGCCGCGCGGGCCTGCCCGCAGCTGAACGGCGGCTCCGACCGGCCGGTGCACGCCACCGACGAGGCCGTGCTCGCCGCGGCGGGCCCCGACCCGGACTGGACCCAGCTCGCCGAGCTGCCCTTCGAGGCCGCGCGCGGGTACGCCGCCGCCGTCGGCCGCACCGGGGACGAGCCGCCCGTGCTGGTGGTCAAGGGCGCCCCCGAGACCGTCCTGCCCGCCTGCTCCGGGCTGCCGGCGCACGCCGCCGAGTCCGCGCAGGCGCTGGCCGGGGACGGCCTGCGGGTGCTGGCGGTGGCCGAACGCCGGCTCGACGCGGCCGAGCAGGAGTCGGACGTCCTCGAACAACCGCTGGCGGACCTGGAGTTCACCGGCCTGCTGGCACTGTCCGACGTGCCGCGCGAGACGTCCACGGCCTTGGTGCAGGGGCTGAACGGGGCGGGCGTACGACCGGTCATGCTCACCGGCGACCATCCGCAGACCGCGCGCGCCATCGCCGCCGACCTGGGCTGGCCCGAGGACACCGTGGTGGTCACCGGCGACGAGCTGGCCGCGGCCGACCGCTCGGCCCGGGCCCGGATGCTGCGCGACGCGGGCGTGGTGGCCCGGGTGGCGCCCGAGCAGAAGCTCCAGGTCGTGGAGGCGCTGCGGGACGCCGGCCGGGTGGTCGGCATGGTCGGCGACGGCGCCAACGACGCCGCGGCCATCCGGGCAGCGGACATCGGCGTCGGGATCAACGCGCGCGGCTCGGCCGCCGCGCGCAACGCCGCGGACATCGTGCTGACCGACGACGACCTGACGGTGCTGATCGACGCCGTCGGCGAGGGCCGCGCCCTGTGGCACAGCGTGGCCGACGCGATCGCCATCCTGATCGGCGGCAACGCGGGCGAGGTCGGGTTCGGTCTGCTCGGCACACTGCTGTCCGGGCGGGCGCCGCTGTCCACCCGGCAGATGCTCATGGTGAACCTCTTCACCGACCTGTTCCCGTCGATGGCGGTGGCGGTCACGGAGAAGGAGGAGGAGGCGGACCTGGCGCACGTGGAGGAGGCGGCCCGAGTGCTGGGCGAGCCCCTGCTGCGGCAGATCAGGCACCGGGCCCTGACGACCTGCCTGGGCGCGCTCACGGCCTGGCTGATCGGCCGCTTCACCCCGGGCACCGCCCGCCGCTCCAGCACCATGGCGCTGTGCGGGGTGGTCGGCACCCAGCTCGTGCAGACCCTGCTCGACCGGCGCGACAGCCGCCTGGTGCAGGTCACCTCGCTGGGTTCCGCGCTGGCCCTCGTGGCCGTGGTGCAGACCCCGGGCATCAGCCGCGCGTTCGGCTGCACCCCGCTCGGCCCGGTCGCCTGGGCCGGCGTCGTGGTCGCGATCGCGCTGGCCCTGGCGGGACAGCGGACCCTGCCCCAACTGGAACGGACCGTCGCCCGCCTGCTGCCGAGCTGACCGACGACACCGCCGCCCGCCGCCGCGCCCGGCGCCCGCCGCCTGGTACGAGGCGCGTGGCCGGGCCCGGCGGCGGGGCCGCACGGCTCGGACAGCTGGACGGCGGGTGACCGGGCGGGGCGGAACCGACCGGCGGACCGCCCGGGGCCGACCCCCGGCTGCGTTGACCGGTGGGGGCCGGTCCGGGCCCGACTGACCAGCAGCAACGGACCCGGCCCAACTGACCGGCAGCAACGGGCCCCGGGTTCAACCGACGGGGCCTCGGTCAGGTGTTCCAGCAGCGCGAGCGAAGGGGCGTGGGCGGCGACGACGATCGCGCGGGCGGTCTCGGCCGCGCGCCGGAAGAGCGTGCCGACCAGCTCGGTGTCCCCGGCCCAGAGCCGGCCCCGCAGGTCGGGCAGGCGGCCTGCTGTCCCGCTGCAACTGCCGGAGGGCTGCCGTCCGGGCTGAACCGGCGGGCGGGTGGCCGGCTCGGCTGCGACTGACCGGGAGGCGTCCGTCCGGCTCAACCGGCCGGTGGGCGGCCGGTCACGGTTGAACCGGCGGGCGGCTGTCCGGGCTCAATCGGCGGGCGAGCGGCCACGGCTGAACCGGAGGGTGAGCGGTCACGGCTGAACCGGAGGGCGGCCGGTCACGGTTGAACCGGCGGGCGGCTGTCCGCGCTCAATCGGCGGGCGAGCGGCCACGGCTGAACCGGAGGGCGGGCGGCCACGGCTGAACCGGCGGGCGGGCGGCCACGGCTGAACCGGAGGGCGGGCGGCCACGGCTGAACCGGCGGGCGGGCGGTCGGTCCGCATGCGTCGGACCGGTGGGCGGCCGTCCGGGCTCACCCGACCAGCAGGCGGCCGACCGGGGCCCAGCCCCTCGTCGGCGGCCCGACCGGCAGGCGGCCGACCGGGGCCCGGCCCCTCGTCGGCGGCCGGGCCAGGCTGAGTCGGCCGGTGGGCGGCCGGTGGGCGGCCGGACTGGGGCTCGGGCGGTGTGCCCGGGCGGGCCGCCCAGGCGCGGTGCCCGAGGGGCGGGCTGAGCCCCCGGTCGGGATCAGACCGAGCGGTGGTACTGGTCCGGCACC
Source organism: Streptomyces tricolor (assembly GCF_002155905.1). GTDB lineage: Bacteria > Actinomycetota > Actinomycetes > Streptomycetales > Streptomycetaceae > Streptomyces > Streptomyces tricolor. The sequence continues at coordinate 20,503 of NZ_MUMF01000259.1, forward strand.
CGGACCTCCGCGCCCAGTTCGCGGGCGGCGTGCCGGGCCCAGGACGGGTTGCGCAGCAGCTCGCGGCCGAGCAGCACCACGTCGGCCTCGCCGTTCTCCAGGATCTTCTGGGCCTGCCCGGCCTCGGTGATCAGCCCCACGGCGCCGACCGGCAGCGGGGTCTCGGTCTTCACCCGGGCGGCGAACGGGACCTGGTAGCCCGGCCCGGTCGGGATGGTCACGCCGGAGGCGTTGCCGCCGGTGGAGACGTCGAGCAGGTCGACGCCGTGGGCGTGCAGGTCGCCGGCGAAGCGGACCGTGTCCTCCGCGGTCCAGCCGCCGTCCTGGAGCCAGTCGGTGGCCGAGATCCGGAAGAACACCGGCTTGTCCGCGGGCCACACCTCCCGTACGGCGTCCACGACTTCGAGGGCGAACCGGGTGCGGTTCTCGTAGGAGCCGCCGTAGGCGTCGGTGCGGTGGTTGGAGTGCGGGGAGAGGAACTCGTTGATCAGGTAGCCGTGGGCGCCGTGGACCTCGACGGCCTCGAAGCCCGCGGCGAGCGCCCGGCGCGCGGCGGCGGCGAACTGGCCGACGATCTCGCCGATCTCCTCGACGGTCAGCTCGGTCGGCACCGGGTGGCGCTCGTCGAACGCCAGCGCGCTCGGGGCGAGCGGCTGCCAGCCGTGCGCCTCCGGTCCGACCGGCGCGCCACCCTTCCACGGCTGGTCGGTGGAGGCCTTGCGGCCACCGTGGGCGAGCTGGATCGCCGGCACGGTGCCCTGCGCGGCGAGGAAGCGGGTGATCCGGCGGAAGGCTTCCACCTGCGTGTCGTTCCACAGGCCGAGGTCGTACGGGGAGATCCGGCCCTCGGGCGAGACCGCGGTGGCCTCCACCACGATCAGGCCGGTGCCCCCGGTGGCCCGGGCCGCGTAGTGCGCGAAGTGCCAGTCGTGCGGGGCGCCTGCGAGCGGGCCCTCCGGCTCGGCCGAGTACTGGCACATCGGGGCCATCCACACCCGGTTCGGGATGGTCACTTCACGCAGGGTGATGGGCTCGAAGAGCGCGCTCACGACGGAACTCCATTCGTCACGGACCGCTGATGCCTTCGTACGATACCCCTCGTACTACGAGTGATGTCAAACTACGACGGCTCTCGTACAATGCTGGAAGCCGAAGAATCCCGTGACGAGGAGGCAGCCGCCGTGACCGATACCGCCACCACCGGCCGCGCGCTGCCGCACCCGGCGCGCGAGGAGATCCGGCTGGAGACCGTCCTGCACGCGCTCTCCGACCCGATGCGGCTCCGGATCGTACGCGAACTCGCGGCGGACGAGGGGGAGTTGAGCTGTTCGCAGTTCGACCTGCCGGTGACCAAGTCCACCACCACGCACCACTTCCGGGTGCTGCGGGAGAGCGGGGTCATCCGGCAGGTCTACCGGGGGACGGCCAAGATGAACGGCCTGCGCCGGGACGATCTAGACGGTCTTTTCCCGGGCCTGCTCGACAGCCTTCTCGCCGCCGCCGACCGGCAGGCCGCCCGATCCGGCGACAGCGGCTGAACCCCGCTTCGCCGGCAGGTGGTTGAAGAGCAGGTTCAGCACGATCGCGGACAGGCAGCCCGCGCTGATGCCGCTGTTCATCACCGTCTGGAACCAGTCCGGGAACTTCTCGTACACCGTGGGCACGCCCACCGGCAGCACGCCGATCGCCACCGAGACGGCCACCACGGTCAGATTGTCGTTGCCCCGGAAGCCGACCCCGGCCAGCGTCCGCAGGCCGCTCGCCGCGACCGTCCCGAACATCACCAGACCGGCCCCGCCGAGCACCGGCGCCGGGATCGCCGCGACCACCGCGCCCAGCTTGGGCAGCAGACCGAGCAGCACCAGGATCCCGCCGGCCGCGGCCACCACCCAGCGGCTGCGCACCCGGGTCATCCCGACCAGGCCCACGTTCTGCGCGTACGCCGTGTACGGGAAGGTGTTGAACACCCCGCCCAGCACGGTCGACAGGCCGTCGGCGCGCAGCCCGTCGGAGAGGGTGCGCGGCTCGACCTTCCGCCCGGTCAGCTCGCCGACGGCGATCATGTCCCCGGTGGTCTCCGTCATGCTCACGAGCGCCACCACGAGCATCGAAAGAATCGCGGAGGCCCGGAACTCCGGCGCCCCGAAGTGGAACGGCGTGCTGATGCCCACCCAGTCGGCGTCCCCGACCCCGCTGAAGTCGGTGAATCCGAACGGCACGGCGACCGCCAGGCCGACCCCGATGCCGATGAGCACGGCGACCCGGGAGAGGGCGGGGGGCGCGAACCGCTGCACGCCGAGCACCACGGCCAGGACGAAGGCCGCGAGCGCCAGGTTCCTCGGCTCCCCGAAGTCGGCAGCGCCGGCGCCGCCCGCCGCCCAGTTGCCCGCGACCGGAAGCAGTGAGACGCCGATGATCAGGATCACCGTGCCGGTCACCAGCGGCGGAAAGAAGCGCAGCAGCCTGCCGAAGACCGGCGCGAGCAGCATGATCGCCAGCCCGGCGACGATCACCGAGCCGTAGATCGCGGGCAGCCCGCCCTCCGTCGTCCCGATGAGCACCATCGGCGACACGGCCGCGAACGTGCACCCCTGCATGATCGGCAGCCGGACCCCGAACCGCCAGAACCCGACGCACTGGATGAGCGTGGCGATGCCGCACACCAGCAGGTCCGCGGTGATCAGGTACGCCAGGTCGGCGGGCGGCAGCTGCATCGCGCCGCCCACGATCAGCGGCACCGCGACGGCGCCCGCATACATCGCGAGCACGTGCTGCAGCCCGAAGGCGGCCAGCCGGCGTGCCGGGGGTATCTCGTCGACGGGGTGCACGTCTGCGGTCGTGGCCATGGGGACTCCATCAGCGGCGGGTGGGGAGTGGCATCCGAACAGGACGAGACCGTAAGGGTCTTGAACAGTTTGTTGATTTCCAGACTGTTGCCGCTGTGTGTCCTGCCCTCCCCGCCGGAGCCTCCCCATCGGCCGTGGGGTACGACGCTCCCCGCCTGCCGTGAGGTAAGCAGGCCCCCGATCGGTCGCGAGGTACGGACGCTCCCCGCCGGCCGACGAGGTGCTACGGCACCCGCGCCGCCCCGAGCAGGGTGTCCCAGTCGGCCAGCTTGACCACGCCGCGCCCCAGCCGCGCCCCCAGCTCGGCCTCGGCCCGCTCGATCGCCAGCCAGCCGTCCCAGGACACGGGGGCGACACCGGCCGCCCGGAGGGCCTCCACCGGGTCCGCCGGCACGTCCGCGCGGCCGAGGGCGGGAGCGTCCGCCAGCAGGGAGGTCACCGTCTCCTTGGCGCAGGGCCGGTTGGTGCCGATGACCCCCGTCGGGCCGCGCTTGATCCATCCGGCGACGTACTCGCCGGGGGAGGGCACGCCGTCGCGCAGGACACGGCCCTCCCGGTGCGGGATCGTGCCGCTCGCCGGATCGAACGGCAGCCCCTCCAAGGGCACTCCGCGATAGCCCACCGAGCGCAGCACCAACTGCGCGGGCACGTCCTCGTACCGGCCCGTGCCGGTCACACCGCCGGCACCGTCCGGCGCCGTCCGCTCGAAGCGGACGGCAGCCACCCGGCCGCCCTCGGCGAGCAGCTCCACCGGGCGCAGGAAGAACCGCAGCCGGATCCGCCGGGCGGCCGGCGTGGCGGGCCGCGCCGCCCAGTCGCGCAGCACCTCCACATTGCGCCGCGGCCCGGCCGGCAGCGCGCCGGGATCGGCCGGATCGAGCGCCAGCTCGGCCGGGTCCACGGTCACTTCGGTGCCGGGCAGCCCGCCCAGCTCGCGCAGTTCCTTGGTGGTGAAACGGGCCTGGGCGGGGCCGCGCCGGCCCGCCATCTGCACCTCGGTGAGCCCGCTCGCCGCCAGCGTGTCCAGCGCGGCCTGCGGGATGTCCGTGGGCCGCAGCTCCGCCGCGCCCCTCACCAGCATCCGGGTCACGTCCACGGCGACGTTGCCCACCCCGATGACCACCGCCGACCGCACCCCGCGCAGGAAGCCCGCGTCGGCCGCGTCCGGGTGGGCGCTGTACCAGGACACGAACTCGGTCGCGGACCAGCTGCCCGGCAGCTCCTCGCCGGGGATCCCGAGCCGTCGGTCGGTGGCGGCGCCCACGCAGTAGACCACCGCGTGGTAGAGCCCGCGCAGGTGCTCCACCGGCAGGCCGCCGGGGCCGCCCACCCGGACCCCGCCGAGGAACCGCACCCGCTCGTGCTCCAGCACCGTCCGCAGGCTGCCCTGGAGGGACTTGATCTTCTCGTGGTCCGGGGCGACGCCGTAGCGGACCAGGCCGTAGGGGCACGGCAGCCGGTCCAGGACGTCCACGTGGACTTCGGGATCACGCTGAATCAGGCTCTGGGCCGTGTAACACCCACTCGGCCCGGAACCGACGACGGCGACACGCAGCACAGCGGTACTCCTCGCCCGAAGGAGGGTGTGCGGACGGCTCCAGCATGGCACTCAGGGGCGCCCGGCGGCAGGGGCCGGTGGGGTGACCGATGCGTCCGCTCGTATGGAATGTGATCATGTGATTCCGCTGCGCGTGCGCCGGATCAAGGCCCGACCACCCCTGACCCTCGCCGCCCCGACGGCCTCTCACCGACCGGCTGGAGGGTCCGCGTGTGCAGGCGCGCGGCGTGGTGGCGGGCGGGAGGCGCTGAGCGGGGCCGCGGGGTCACGGGCCACGGGTGCGCGGCGGCCGGCGCGCCCTGACCGGCGGCCGGTCACCCGGGGTCGCGCCGTGCCCGGCCGGCCCGTGGGGCGTGGAGGGCCGTCAGCTCGTCGCGCGGGGGCATCGGGCCGCACAGGGGACGAGGTCGCGCCGCCCCGGTACTCGCTGTCATGGTCGCAAGGGGGGGGCGGTCGCCGGCACGCCCTCCGGCCGATCGCGACACCCGTCACGCAGGCGCCCGGAACGGCGGCTTCCCTCACTCGGCACCCGCCCGGCGCGCCGCCCGGGCGACCCGCACCCGTCAGGGCTTGCCCGGCCGCTCCTCCGTGGCGAAGAACCGGGACAGATCCTCGTTCCCCGCTCCCGGCCCCGGCTCGCTCTCCGGGGGCGCCCCCATCTCCCAGTCCAAACCGTACCGTTGGAACAGCTCGGCCCGCAGCGTCGGCACCGGCATCGGCACCCCCGGCACCAGTGCCGCGTACACCGAGCCCATCAACAAGGCCCGCAGCATCGGGTAGTCGGCCGTGACGTCCTGCGCGCCGTACCGGGCGACGGTGTCGCTGAGCAGCTCGGCGAGCCGGCGCTGCTCCGGGCACTGCACGAAGCCCTCGGCCTGGAGCAGGCCCGCCATGTGCTGGCGCATCAGCACGGGCCGGTCCCGGGCCAGGCCCAGGATCGCGTCGATGGCCCGGGCCAGCCGCTCCCGGCCGTCCTCGGTCTGCGGCTCCCGCTCCAGGGCCTCCTCCAGCGTGCGGTGCATCAGCCGGTGCACGGCGGACTGCACCAACTGGCGCTTGCCGGGGAAGTAGTACGACACCAGTCCGCGCGCCGAACCGGCCCGGTCCGCGATGTCGCCCAACGTCGTGGCGTCGAATCCGTGCTCACCGACCAGCTCCACGGCGGCCTGCAGCAGCCGTTCCCGGGAACGCCGCCGCAATTCTTCATTGACCGAGGCGCTGCGCGGGGACATCCTGTAACTCCTGCGTTGACTGGCTGCCAGCCAACTATACTCAACGCATCGGGGTACCCCCATGCCTGGGGGCCCGTCCGGAGCAGCCGTTCGTCTGGGGCGACGCGGGGGAGCGTCCCAGACGGACGGCACCGAACTCCCGAGTCTCGCCACGAGGGCCTGCCTGACGGTGTGAGCGGTGTACTGGATCTCCGAGCAACTCGGCAAACTTAGCGCGGACTTCGCCGCCGGTGCGGCAACAAGTCGCCGACCAGCAGCACACCATGGAGGGTCTCGCGGAGGTTAACGCCGTCGCCCGCGACGCGATGGCCCGTACCGACGAGACCGTGTCCGGGCCGCTCGCCACCATCGGCAGCGAACTCGCAGCCGTGCGCGGAGCCGTCGCCCGGCTCGACGACAGGCTCACGACACGGTTCGCGGGCCCGCAGTCCGCGTCGGACACGGCCAACCCGCCCGAGCCGACGCCGGAGCCGGCCCCGCAGGCAGAGCCCCGGCCGACCGGCCCCGAGCCGCAGCGGGAGGCCGGAGGCGGCATCGCCGACGCGGGTGAGCCGGACGCGAGCGTCCTCCGTGCCGCCGCGGGGGTCGCCCACGCCACCTTGGAGGCGCACCGTGACACCTGGGCCTTCCTGATCCAGGTGGCCGGGAACGAACAGCACTTCCACATCCCCGGCAAGGTGGAGGATCGCGACGGATTCGTCAGTGTCCGCTTCTCCGGTCCCAGCCTCGTGGCCGCGCTCACCAGCCTCACCCACGTCATCGGCACGACAGGCAACCCCGTGACACGGGCCATCGCCGACCACATCCGGTTGAAGATCATCGCCTCCGTGCAGGCGATCACCGGCAACCCGGGCCGTGACGGCGACGGAACACCTCTCCGGATCGTCATCGACGACCGGGCCGCACCCGAGCAGCCCGAGCAGCCCGAGCCGTCCGAGGAGCGGTGAGGCGGCGGGAGGGGACGTCGGCCGCTCTGGTCAGACCACCAGGTCCAGCACCGGCAGCAACCCGTCGGGGCGGTGCTCCGTCGGCAGGTGGTCCACGAAGTGCACCCGGCAGCCGAGGGCGGCGGCGCCGCCGTCCGCCGCCCGGTTGTCACCGACCATCAGCACCCGCCGCGGATCCGCGCCGAGCGCCTCGCAGGCGACCGAGAACAGGCGCGGATCAGGCTTCTGCACCCCGTGCTCGTACGACAGGACGTAGGCGTCCACACAGGCGTCGAGGCCGTGCTCGCGGAAGACCGGGCGCAGGTCCCAGCCGATGTTGCTGACCACGCCGACGCCCACACCGCGGTCGCGCAGCGTGCGCAGCACCCGGGCGGAATCGGGGTAGGGCGTCCAGGCGGCGGGTGTCATGTGCCGGTCGTACAGGGCGTCGTACAGCCCGGCATCCGGCAGCGCCACCCGGCGGGACAGGCCCGTGTAGGCGGCCCGGTGCAGCTCCGCGCTCTGGTCCCGCACCGCCCACAGCTCCGCGAGGTCGGCCGGGATCTCCTCCGGTTCCACGCCGCCCGGCAGCGCGCCGGCCGCCTCCAAGGCGCGGGCGGTCCGGGTCAGTTCGGGTTCGGGCAGGGTGTGGCCGGCCCCGGCCAGCACCGCGC
>NZ_MUMF01000260.1 GCF_002155905.1 Streptomyces tricolor
CGGGCTCACCGCCCCGCCCCCGCCGCGGCGCCGGCCCGTCTTCGGGTGGGGCGTGTGGCCGATGCGGGCACCGGCGTGGGCCACCGACACGGCGATCGAGGCGACCCGCGAGGCCCTGCGGCACACCGCGGGCACGGCGCGGCCGCTCTCCACCGATCTGGGCCAGCACCAGCTGCTCCTCGCGGTGCGCACCAGTGCCCCCTGGTACCGGCTGCTGGCCCGTGTCTTCGCCGACGCCGGTGTGCAGCTCGACTCGCCGTTCTTCGACGACCGCGTGGTCGAGGCCGTCCTGTCGGTACGGGTGCACGAACACGCCGGGCCGTGGCGGTACAAGCCGCTGCTGGCCGAGGCGATGCGCGGCACCGTGCCGGACGCCGTGCTGGGCCGCTCCACCAAGGGCGAGTTCAGCGACGAGGCCAACCGGGGACTTCGCCACCACATGGCCGGGATCCTGGAGCTGTTCGAGGACTCGGCCCTGGCCGCCCGCGGACTGATCGACCCCGGCGTACTGCGCGCCCGGCTGCTGGCGCCCCAGTCGGACAACGCCACGAGTATCGCGCTGGAACCCCTGATCGGCTGCGAGACCTGGCTGCGCGCCGCCACCCGACCCACTCCTGCTTGGAGGTTCGACGCCCGTGCGTCTTCATCCTGACGTGATCAGCACCGCCACCGACGACGGCACGGTACTGCTCAACGAACGCACCGGACGGTACTGGCAGTTGAACAAGACCGGCACCCGCGTGCTCCAGGGGCTGCTGGACGGGCAGGAGGCCGCCGGCATCGCCGCCGAACTCGCGGACCGGTACGGCATCGGCCGCCGGCAGGCCGAGCGCGACGTGGCCGCCGTGATCGAGCGCCTGAGCGGCGCGAAGCTGGTGATCTCGTGAGCATGTCCGTCGTGCTGGCCGAACGCCGCAGGCTCCCTCCGCACCGCCGTGTGGTCCCCCTGCTGGTCGTGGGCGTCGCCCGGCTGCTGGCCAAGGTCAAACCCGCCCGGCTGCGCGCGGTCCTGGAATTCGCCCGCCGCGGCGCGGCACCGGCGACGGTCGACCAGGCGCTCGCGGCCCGCGAGGCGGTCGTGTCCGTCAGCCTGCGCTGTGCCGGACAGGGCTGTCTGCAACGCTCGATCGCCACGGCTCTCCTGTGCCGGGTGCGCGGTACGTGGCCCACCTGGTGCACCGGCGTGCGCACCCATCCCTTCGCCGCCCACGCCTGGGTCGAGGCCGAGGGGCAGCTCGTCGGCGAGGGCCATCCCAAGGGCCACTTCAAGACCCTGATGTCCATCCCGCAGGTCTCCCGCGACCAGGATCGCTGACCCCGGCGGAGGGGGAGGGAACCGGGCGCGGGGAGGCGGGATCCGCGCGCGTGGCGGCCAAAAGGATCCACCGGCTTGTCATTGGCCCTTGCTGTGGCCTGGTCCACTCGCGTTTCCTCATCGGTGCAGAAACCCCTCTTCACCATCAGTGAGGTCACCCGTGTCCACCATCGAGAACCAGGCTCCCGAGACCGGTACCGCCCGCGTGAAGCGCGGCATGGCCGAGCAGCTCAAGGGCGGCGTGATCATGGACGTCGTCACGCCGGAGCAGGCGAAGATCGCCGAGGACGCGGGCGCCGTCGCCGTCATGGCCCTGGAGCGGGTCCCGGCCGACATCCGCAAGGACGGCGGCGTGGCCCGCATGTCCGACCCGGACATGATCGAGGGCATCATCGACGCCGTCTCGATCCCGGTCATGGCCAAGTCCCGCATCGGCCACTTCGTCGAGGCCCAGGTGCTGCAGTCCCTCGGCGTCGACTACATCGACGAGTCCGAGGTGCTCACCCCGGCCGACGAGGTCAACCACTCCGACAAGTGGGCCTTCACCACCCCCTTCGTCTGCGGTGCGACCAACCTGGGCGAGGCCCTGCGCCGCATCGCCGAGGGCGCCGCGATGATCCGCTCCAAGGGCGAGGCCGGCACCGGCAACGTCGTCGAGGCCGTCCGTCACCTGCGCCAGATCAAGAACGAGATCGCCCGCCTGCGCGGCTTCGACAACCACGAGCTGTACGCCGCCGCCAAGGAGCTGCGCGCCCCGTACGAGCTGGTCAAGGAGGTCGCCGAGCTGGGCAAGCTGCCGGTCGTGCTGTTCTCCGCCGGTGGCGTGGCCACCCCGGCCGACGCCGCCCTGATGCGTCAGCTCGGCGCCGAGGGCGTCTTCGTCGGCTCCGGCATCTTCAAGTCCGGCGACCCGGCCAAGCGCGCCGCCGCCATCGTGAAGGCCACCACCTTCTACGACGACCCGAAGATCATCGCGGACGCGTCCCGCAACCTCGGCGAGGCCATGGTCGGCATCAACTGCGACACCCTCCCCGAGACCGAGCGCTACGCGAACCGCGGCTGGTAACCCACACAGGTAACGGCACCCCATGAACACTCCTGTCATAGGCGTCCTGGCCCTCCAGGGCGACGTACGGGAGCACCTCATCGCCCTGGCCGCGGCCGACGCCGTGGCCAGGCCGGTGCGGCGCCCCGAGGAACTCGCCGAGGTGGACGGCCTCGTGCTGCCCGGCGGCGAGTCCACCACCATCTCCAAGCTCGCCGTCCTGTTCGGCCTGATGGAGCCCCTCCGCGCGCGCGTGCGGGACGGCATGCCGGTCTACGGCACCTGCGCCGGCATGATCATGCTCGCCGACAAGATCCTCGACCCGCGCTCGGGCCAGGAGACCCTCGGCGGCATCGACATGATCGTGCGCCGCAACGCCTTCGGGCGGCAGAACGAGTCGTTCGAGGCCGCGCTCGACGTCAAGGGCATCCCGGGCGATCCTGTGGAGGGCGTCTTCATCCGCGCGCCCTGGGTGGAGTCCGTGGGCGCCGGGGCCGAGGTGCTCGCCGAGCACGACGGCCACATCGTCGCCGTACGCCAGGGCAACGCGCTCGCCACCTCGTTCCACCCGGAACTCACCGGCGACCACCGCGTGCACTCGCTGTTCGTCGACATGGTGCGCGCCAACCGGGCACCGGAGTCCTTGTAGGATCTCCGGGGGTCCCCCCGGCCTTTCGACCAGGGGGCGTTCGTACAGGATGGGTTACGCGAAGGAGACAGGCAGATGTCCGGCCACTCTAAATGGGCCACGACGAAGCACAAGAAGGCCGTGATCGACGCCAAGCGCGGCAAGCTCTTCGCGAAGCTGATCAAGAACATCGAGGTCGCGGCCCGCATGGGCGGTGCCGACCCGGACGGCAACCCGACGCTGTACGACGCCATCCAGAAGGCGAAGAAGTCGTCGGTCCCGAACAAGAACATCGACTCCGCGGTCAAGCGCGGCGCGGGCCTGGAGGCCGGCGGCGCCGACTACGAGACGATCATGTACGAGGGTTACGGCCCGAACGGTGTCGCGGTGCTCATCGAGTGCCTCACCGACAACCGCAACCGCGCCGCCTCCGAGGTCCGCGTCGCCATGACCCGCAACGGCGGCTCCATGGCCGACCCGGGCTCGGTGTCGTACCTGTTCAACCGCAAGGGCGTGGTGATCGTCCCCAAGGGCGAGCTGACCGAGGACGACGTGCTCGGCGCCGTCCTGGACGCCGGTGCCGAGGAGGTCAACGACCTCGGCGAGAACTTCGAGGTGCTCAGCGAGCCGACCGACCTCGTCGCCGTCCGCACCGCCCTGCAGGAGGCCGGCATCGACTACGAGTCGGCCGAGGCCAACTTCGTGCCGACCATGCAGGTCGAGCTGGACGAAGAGGGCGCCAAGAAGATCTTCAAGCTGATCGACGCGCTGGAGGACAGCGACGACGTGCAGAACGTCTTCGCCAACTTCGACGTGAGCGACGAGATCATGGAGAAGGTCGACGCGTAACGCGCACGGCTGACCGACCGGGCCGACGGGACACACCCCCGTCGGCCCGTCGCGTTGTACGGCGTTGTCAGTGGCACCCGATAGCCTGCACGAACATGCAATCGGGTGATCCGTGGGAGGGCGCGTGCGTGTTCTGGGGGTGGACCCCGGCCTGACGCGGTGCGGGGTCGGCGTGGTCGAGGGGGTCGCCGGCCGCCCGCTCACCATGCTCGGCGTCGGCGTCGTCCGGACCCCCGCGGACGCCGACCTCAGCCACCGGCTGCTCGCCGTGGAGCAGGGCATCGAGCAGTGGCTGGACGAACACCGGCCGGAGGTCGTCGCCGTGGAGCGCGTCTTCAGCCAGCACAACGTGCGCACGGTCATGGGCACCGCCCAGGCCAGCGCCGTCGCCATGCTGTGCGCCGCCCGGCGCGGCATCCCCGTCGCCCTGCACACCCCCAGCGAGGTCAAGGCCGCCGTCACCGGCAGCGGGCGCGCCGACAAGGCGCAGGTCGGGGCCATGGTGACCCGGCTGCTCCGGCTCGCCGCACCGCCCAAGCCGGCCGACGCCGCCGACGCCCTCGCGCTCGCCATCTGCCACATCTGGCGGGCCCCCGCCCAGAACCGACTCCAGCAGGCCGTCGCCCGGCATGCAGTCCACGCAACGAAAGGCCGTACGGCATGATCGCCTTCGTCAGCGGCACGGTCGCCGCGCTCGCCCCCGACGCCGCGGTCGTCGAAGTCGGCGGCGTCGGCATGGCCGTCCAGTGCACGCCGAACACCCTGTCGACCCTCCGGCTCGGCCAGCCCGCCAAGCTGCACACCTCCCTGGTCGTGCGCGAGGACTCGCTCACCCTGTACGGCTTCGCGGACGACGACGAACGCCAGGTCTTCGAACTGCTCCAGACCGCGAGCGGCGTCGGTCCGCGCCTGGCTCAGGCGATGCTCGCCGTGCACACCCCGGACGCGCTGCGCCGCGCGGTCGCCACCGGTGACGAGAAGGCCCTCACCGCCGTGCCCGGCATCGGCAAGAAGGGCGCCCAGAAGCTGCTGCTGGAACTGAAGGACCGGCTCGGCGAGCCCGTCGGCGCCCCCGCCGTCGGCGCGCCCGTCAGCCAGGGCTGGCGCGACCAGCTGCACGCGGCCCTGATCGGCCTCGGCTACGCCACCCGCGAGGCCGACGAGGCGGTGACCGCCGTCGCGCCCCAGGCCGAGCAGGCGGGCGGCACACCCCAGGTGGGGCAGCTGCTGAAGGCCGCCCTGCAGACCCTGAACCGCGCCCGCTGACTCGCGCCACCCGCTAGGAGATCTTCGTGAACTGGGACGACCCGACCGACACCCCCGCCGCCGAGCGGCTGGTGGACTCTGTCGCCGACCGGGAGGACCAGGCCGTCGAGGCCGCCCTGCGCCCCAAGGACCTCGGCGAGTTCATCGGCCAGGAGAAGGTCCGCGAACAGCTCGACCTCGTCCTGCGCGCCGCACGCGCGCGCGGCGCCACCGCCGACCACGTGCTGCTCTCCGGCGCGCCCGGCCTCGGCAAGACCACCCTTTCGATGATCATCGCCGCCGAGATGGGCGCCCCCATCCGCATCACCTCGGGCCCCGCCATCCAGCACGCCGGCGACCTCGCCGCGATCCTCTCCTCCCTCCAGGAGGGCGAGGTGCTCTTCCTCGACGAGATCCACCGCATGTCCCGGCCCGCCGAGGAGATGCTGTACATGGCGATGGAGGACTTCCGCGTCGACGTCATCGTCGGCAAGGGCCCCGGCGCCACCGCGATCCCGCTGGAGCTGCCGCCGTTCACCCTGGTCGGCGCCACCACCCGGGCGGGCCTGCTGCCCCCGCCGCTGCGCGACCGCTTCGGCTTCACCGCGCACATGGAGTTCTACGAGCCCCATGAGCTGCAACGGGTCGTCCACCGCTCGGCGCACCTGCTGGACGTCGAGATCGAGCCGGACGGCGCCGCCGAGATCGCCGGCCGCTCCCGGGGCACGCCCCGCATCGCCAACCGCCTGCTGCGCCGCGTCCGCGACTACGCGCAGGTCAAGGCCGACGGGCTGATCACCCGCGACATCGCCGCCGCCGCCCTCGCGGTGTACGAGGTCGACGCGCGCGGCCTCGACCGGCTCGACCGCGCCGTCCTGGAAGCCCTGCTGAAGCTGTTCGGCGGCGGACCGGTCGGCCTGTCCACGCTCGCCGTCGCGGTGGGGGAGGAGCGGGAGACCGTGGAGGAGGTCGCCGAACCCTTCCTGGTCCGCGAAGGACTGCTCGCCCGCACCCCGCGCGGCCGGGTCGCCACGCCCGCGGCCTGGGCGCATCTCGGCCTCACCCCGCCGCGCTCACCGGCCGCGGGAAACGGACAACAGGATCTGTTCGGGGCCTGACGGCCGCCACCCGGCGAGGACGGTGGCCCCGGCAGGAACCCAGGTGCCATGCTGAGCGTTGTTCCATGCGAGCGGACTCGCTTAGACTCCGCCGATGCCGCCCTTGCGGGCGGCGCCGACCACACCCCCATCCAACAGGCCGCTCACCCGCGCGGTCGCGCGAAGGAAATTCCGTCCCGTGAATGCCTATACCCTTCTCCCCTTCATCGTGCTCATCGCGGCCATGTTCCTGATGACGCGATCGGCCAAGAAGAAGCAGCAGCAGGCCGTCGAGATGCGGAACCAGATGCAGCCCGGCTCCGGCGTCCGCACGATCGGGGGGATGTACGCGACGGTCAAGGAGGTCAACGAGGACACGGTCCTCCTCGACGCCGGACCGGGCGTCGACCTCCTCTTCGCCAAGAACGCCATCGGCGCCGTCCTCTCCGACGACGAGTACAACCGCATCGTCCACGGCATCGAGCACGACCTGAAGTCCGACGCCGACCTGGTCCCGGACGACGCCTCCTCCCTCACCGAGACCGACGAGACCGACGGATCCGCCGCCGCTGCCGCCGCCTCCGACGACAAGATCGACCTCGGTAAGAAGGACGCCGCCGAGGCGAAGGCGGAGGACGAGCCGAAGAAGTCCGACGGCGACTCCGACGCGAAGTAGTCACGCCCCGGGAGGCGCGGTGGCGGCATGATGGCGCCCCGCGCATCCCGGGCGCGTCTGTTTCCCGCACGGGAGCCCGATTCCATGTCATGGCCGACCGCGCCGACCGGGCGCGGGGCGGCCCGAGAGGGAGTACGAGAAGGTGGCAGCACCTAAGAGGGGCCGAAGCGCGAGCGCCCAGAGCAAGCCAGGGCGCTCGCTGGCCCTCATCCTGATCGCCATCGTGGCGCTCACCGGGGGGATGTTCCTCTCCGGGCACACCACCCCGCGTCTCGGTATCGACCTCGCCGGTGGCACGAGCATCACGCTGAAGGCGAAGGCCGACCAGGGGTCCGCGATCAACAAGGCCAACATGGACACCGCGGTCGACATCATGAACCGCCGTGTCAATGGCCTGGGCGTCTCCGAGGCGGAGGTGCAGACCCAGGGGACCGACAACATCATCGTCAACATCCCCAAGGGCACCAACTCCAAGGAGGCCCAGGAGCAGGTCGGCACCACCGCAAAGCTCTACTTCCGGCCGGTCCTGGCCCAGGAGGCCAGCGGGGCCGCCGCGCAGAGCCCCTCGCCGAGCGCCTCCGGCAGCTCCTCGCCGAAGCCGAGCGGCAGCCCGTCGCCGAGCGCCTCGGCCGGTGAGAAGGCTTCCTCGTCCGGCTCCGCGTCCCCCACGGCCTCGGCGACCTCTCAGGGCCGCGCCGTCAGCGACGCGCTGAAGGCCGACCCCACTCCCTCGGCGAGCGCCTCCGGCAGCGGCAAGCCGTCGGCCACCCCGTCGCCCTCGTCCGGCAGCGGCTCGGGCGGGGACGCCAAGCTCCAGGCCCAGTACGCCGCCCTGGACTGCACCAAGGCCACCGACCGTGCCAAGGCCGGGAAGAACACCAAGCCCGGCGACTCCATCGTGGCCTGCGGCGAGATCAACGGCGCCTGGTACAAGTACCTGCTCGGCCCGGCCGCCGTGGACGGCACCGAGGTGAAGAAGGCCCAGGCCGTCTTCGACACCCAGGGCGCCTCCGGCTGGCAGGTCCAGATGACCTTCACCAAGAAGGGCGCCGACAAGTTCGCCGACATCACCGGCGAGCTGGCCACCAAGCCCCAGCCGCAGAACGAGTTCGGCATCGTCCTCGACGGCGAGGTCGTCTCCAGCCCGTTCGTCCAGCAGGCCATCACCGGCGGCCAGGCGGAGATCTCCGGCAGCTTCAAGCAGGAGGAGGCCCAGGGCCTCGCCAACATGCTGTCGTACGGCGCCCTGCCGCTGTCCTTCCAGGAGCAGTCGGTCACCACCGTCACCGCCGCGCTCGGCGGTGAGCAGCTGCGCGCCGGTCTGCTCGCCGGCGCGATCGGCCTCGCCCTGGTCGTGATCTACCTGGTGGTCTACTACCGCGGTCTGTCCATCGTGGCCATGGCCTCCCTGCTGGTCTCCGCGATCCTCACCTACGTGATCATGTCGCTGCTCGGCCCGGCCATCGGCTTCGCGCTGAACCTGCCGGCCGTCTGCGGTGCCATCGTCGCCATCGGTATCACCGCGGACTCGTTCATCGTGTACTTCGAACGCATCCGGGACGAGATCCGCGAGGGCCGCACGCTGCGTCCCGCCGTCGAGCGGGCCTGGCCGCGCGCCCGGCGCACGGTCCTGGTCTCCGACTTCGTGTCGTTCCTCGCCGCCGCAGTGCTGTTCATCGTGACCGTCGGCAAGGTGCGGGGCTTCGCCTTCACGCTGGGCCTGACCACCCTGCTCGACGTGGTCGTCGTCTTCTTCTTCACCAAGCCGCTGATGACGCTCCTGGCCCGCCGCAGGTTCTTCGCGGACGGCCACAAGTGGTCCGGGCTCGACCCGAAGAGCCTGGGTGCCCAGCCGCCGCTGCGCCGTACCCGCCGTCCCGCCGGTCCCGCCGCCGGCCCCGTCGACCCGAAGGAGGCGTGAGCGATGTCGAAACTCGGCAACCTCGGCGCTCGACTGCACCGCGGCGAGATCTCCTACGACTTCGTCGGCAAGCGCAAGATCTGGTACGGCATCTCGATACTGATCACCATCACGGCCATCGTCGGCCTGGCGGTGCGCGGCCTGAACATGGGCATCGAGTTCCAGGGCGGCGCGGTCTTCACGACGCCCACGAAGATGAGCACGTCGGTCGCCCAGGCGGAGAAGTACGCGGACGAGGCCTCCGGCCACCAGTCGGTCGTGCAGAAGCTCGGCAACGGCAGCCTGCGCATCCAGATCGCCGGTATCGACACCGCCCAGTCCGACAAGGTCAAGCAGGAACTGGCCAAGGACCTGAAGCTCGACCCCGAGAAGCTCGCCGCCGACCTGGTCGGCCCGAGCTGGGGCGAGCAGATCGCCAACAAGGCCTGGGAGGGCCTGGCGATCTTCATGGTCCTGGTGACGATCTACCTGGCGATCGCCTTCGAGTGGCGCATGGCCGTCGCGGCGCTCGTCGCGCTGATCCACGACATCACCATCACGACCGGTATCTACGCCCTGGTCGGCTTCGAGGTCACGCCCGGCACGGTCATCGGTCTGCTGACCATCCTCGGTTACTCGCTGTACGACACGGTCGTCGTCTTCGACAGCCTCAAGGAGCAGACGAAGGACATCACCAAGCAGACCCGGTTCACCTACGGCGAGATCGCCAACCGGTCGATCAACGGCACCCTGGTCCGCTCCATCAACACCACGGTCGTCGCCCTGCTGCCGGTCGCCGGTCTGCTCTTCATCGGCGGCGGCTTCCTCGGCGCGGGCACGCTCAACGACATCTCCCTGTCGCTGTTCGTCGGCCTCGCGGCCGGTGCCTACTCGTCGATCTTCATCGCCACGCCGCTCGTCGCCGACCTCAAGGAGCGCGAGCCGGCGCTGAAGGCCCTCACCAAGCGGGTGCTGGCCAAGCGCGCCCAGGCCGGTGCGGAGGAGGAGCCCGTGGGGGCCCCTGCCGCCGCCGGTGACGACACCGCGGAGGCCGCGCCCGCCGTGGTGGGCCCGCGCAACCAGCCCGCGTCCCGTGGCCGGGGCCGCGGCCGTACCTCGGGGAAGCGCCGATGACCGACATCCAGGAGCTGCTGCTCAGCCGCATCCGCGACGTCGCCGACTACCCGGAGCCGGGCGTGATGTTCAAGGACATCACCCCGCTGCTGGCCGACCCGGCGGCCTTCACCGCGCTCACCGACGCGCTGGCCGAGATCGCCGCCAACACCGGCGCGACCAAGGTCGTCGGCCTGGAGGCCCGGGGCTTCATCCTCGGCGCCCCGGTCGCCGTCCGCGCGGGCCTGGGCTTCATCCCGGTCCGCAAGGCGGGCAAGCTGCCCGGAGCCACCCTGCGCCAGGCGTACGACCTGGAGTACGGCTCGGCGGAGATCGAGGTGCACGCGGAGGACCTGACGGCCGGCGACCGCGTCCTGATCGTGGACGACGTCCTGGCCACCGGCGGCACCGCCGAGGCCGCGATCCAGCTCATCCAGCGCGCGGGCGCCGCGGTCTGCGGCCTCGCGGTCCTGATGGAGCTGGGCTTCCTGGGCGGTCGCAACCGTCTGGAGCCGGCCCTGGACGGGGCTCCGCTGGAGGCACTGCTGCAGGTCTGAGCGGCTCACGCACGCACGGCCGCCCCGGCACACCGGGGCGGCCGTCCGCGTTCCCGGCACCCTTCCGGGCGGACCCGCGGCCACCGGCGGGACACCCGTCGCACGCCCCGGGAACACCCCCGGAGCACCTCCGGTCCACCTCCCGGAATCCCACGGCAGCCCCCCGCGTTGCACGGATTGACGGTCCTCACAGCCGCCTGCAGGCGATGACCGGGCGCGGGATCGCTACCATTGGGGTTTCCGGAGCCTGACCGGGGGACCCGGATCGCGCACGAGGAGTCCTCTTGCCAGACGAGGCCCAGCCACTGACCGCCGCCAAGCCCGAGTCCGCCTCGGCCTCCGCGGCCAAGCCCGCGCCGAACGCTTCCCACGTGAAGAACGACCCCCGCGGGACGGTCGAGCACGCCCAGGCGGCGCCCGTCGAGAAGACCGCCGAGTCCTCGCGCCCCAAGCCGTCCCCCACGCTCGACTCCGCCCGCGCGGCAGGAACCCCCTCGGCCGAGCGCCCGGTCCAGCCGCCCGTGGTGCGCCAGCCGGCCGCGCAGCCCACCCGCACCGGCTCCTCCAACCGCGTCCGGGCCCGCCTCGCCCGCCTCGGCGTCCAGCGCGCGAACCCGTACAACCCGGTCCTGGAGCCGTTGCTGCGGATAGTCCGCAGCAACGACCCCAAGATCGAGAACTCCACGCTGCGCCAGATCGAGCGCGCCTACCAGGTCGCCGAGCGCTGGCACCGCGGGCAGAAGCGCAAGAGCGGCGACCCGTACATCACGCACCCGCTCGCCGTCACCACCATCCTCGCCGAGCTGGGCATGGACCCGGCCACGCTGATGGCGGGGCTGCTGCACGACACCGTCGAGGACACCGAGTACGGCCTGGACCAGCTCCGCCGCGACTTCGGCGACACCGTCGCCCTCCTGGTCGACGGCGTCACCAAGCTGGACAAGGTCAAGTTCGGCGAGGCCGCGCAGGCCGAGACCGTGCGCAAGATGGTCGTCGCCATGGCCAAGGACCCCCGCGTCCTGGTCATCAAGCTCGCCGACCGCCTGCACAACATGCGCACCATGCGCTACCTCAAGCGGGAGAAGCAGGAGAAGAAGGCGCGCGAGACGCTGGAGATCTACGCTCCGCTCGCCCACCGCCTCGGCATGAACACCATCAAGTGGGAGCTGGAGGACCTCGCCTTCGCGATCCTCTACCCCAAGATGTACGACGAGATCGTACGGCTGGTGGCCGAGCGGGCGCCGAAGCGCGACGAGTACCTGGCCATAGTGACCGACGAGGTCCAGGCCGACCTGCGGGCCGCCCGCATCAAGGCGACCGTCACCGGCCGCCCGAAGCACTACTACAGCGTCTACCAGAAGATGATCGTGCGGGGCCGCGACTTCGCCGAGATCTACGACCTGGTGGGCATCCGCGTCCTCGTCGACACGGTCCGCGACTGCTACGCCGCCCTCGGCACGGTGCACGCGCGATGGAACCCGGTCCCCGGCCGGTTCAAGGACTACATCGCGATGCCCAAGTTCAACATGTACCAGTCGCTGCACACGACGGTCATCGGCCCCAACGGCAAGCCCGTCGAGCTGCAGATCCGCACCTTCGACATGCACCGCCGCGCCGAGTACGGCATCGCCGCGCACTGGAAGTACAAGCAGGAGGCCGTCGCCGGCGCCTCCAAGATCCGTACCGACGTGCCGAAGGCGTCCGGCAAGGACAAGGACGCCATCAACGACATGGCGTGGCTGCGGCAGCTGCTGGACTGGCAGAAGGAGACCGAGGACCCCAGCGAGTTCCTGGAGTCCCTGCGCTTCGACCTGTCCCGCAACGAGGTCTTCGTCTTCACGCCCAAGGGCGACGTCATCGCGCTGCCCGCCGGTGCCACCCCGGTGGACTTCGCGTACGCGGTCCACACCGAGGTCGGCCACCGCACCATAGGAGCGCGGGTCAACGGCCGCCTCGTACCGCTCGAATCCACCCTGGACAACGGCGACCTGGTGGAGGTCTTCACCTCCAAGGCGCCCGGCGCCGGCCCGTCCCGGGACTGGCTCGGCTTCGTCAAGTCGCCGCGGGCGCGCAACAAGATCCGCGCCTGGTTCTCCAAGGAGCGCCGGGACGAGGCGATCGAGCAGGGCAAGGACGCCATCGTGCGGGCCATGCGCAAGCAGAACCTGCCGATCCAGCGGATCCTCACCGGCGACTCGCTCGTCACGCTCGCCCACGAGATGCGCTACTCGGACATCTCCGCGCTGTACGCGGCGATCGGCGAGGGCCATGTCTCGGCGCAGAACATCGTGCAGAAGCTGGTCCAGGCCCTCGGCGGCGAGGAGGCCGCCACCGAGGAGATCGACGAGGCGGTCCCGCCGTCCCGCACGCGAGGCCGCAAGCGCCGCTCCAGCGCCGACCCGGGCGTCGTGGTCAAGGGCGTCGAGGACGTGTGGGTCAAGCTGGCCCGGTGCTGTACGCCGGTGCCCGGCGACCCGATCATCGGCTTCGTCACCCGTGGCAGTGGCGTATCGGTTCACCGCAGCGACTGCGTCAACGTCGACTCGCTCTCCCGCGAGCCCGAGCGCATCCTCGACGTCGAGTGGGCGCCCACCCAGTCCTCGGTCTTCCTGGTCGCCATCCAGGTCGAGGCGCTGGACCGGTCCCGGCTGCTGTCGGACGTCACCCGGGTCCTGTCGGACCAGCACGTCAACATCCTCTCGGCGGCCGTGCAGACCTCCCGCGAGCGGGTGGCCACCTCCCGGTTCACCTTCGAGATGGGCGACCCCAAGCACCTCGGCCACGTCCTGAAGGCCGTCCGGGGCGTGGAGGGCGTGTACGACGTGTACCGCGTGACCTCGGGACGCAGCCGCTCGTAGCACCCGCCCCGGACACGACGAAGGGCCCCGTACGGCCGTACGGGGCCCTTTCAGCTGCTCTGTGGGGGAATCAGCCGCCGAACTCCTGCAGGCCCTTCAGAGCCTGGTCCAGGAGCGCCTGACGGCCCTCCAGCTCCTTCTCCAGCTTGTCGGCCTTGGCGTTGTTGCCCTGGGCGCGTGCCTGCTCGATCTGCGCCTTCAGCTTGTCCACGGCGGCCTGGAGCTGACCGGTCAGGCCCTCGGCACGTGCGCGTGCCTCCGGGTTCGTCCGGCGCCACTCGGCCTCCTCGGCCTCCTGGATCGCCCGCTCGACGGCGTGCATCCGGCCCTCGACCTTCGGCCGGGCGTCCCGCGGGACGTGCCCGATGGCCTCCCAGCGCTCGTTGATCGAGCGGAAGGCGGCCCGGGCGGCCTTCAGGTCGGTGATCGGCAGGAGCTTCTCGGCCTCCTCGGCCAGCTCCTCCTTCAGCTTGAGGTTCTCCGACTGCTCCGCGTCCCGCTCGGCGAACACCGAGCTGCGGGCGGCGAAGAAGACGTCCTGGGCGCCGCGGAAGCGGTTCCACAGGTCGTCCTCGTGCTCGCGCTGCGCACGGCCCGCGGCCTTCCACTCCGCCATCAGCTCGCGGTAGCGGGCGGCCGTCGGACCCCAGTCCGTCGAACCGGACAGCGCCTCGGCCTCGGCGACCAGCCGCTCCTTGGTGCGGCGGGCCTCCTCGCGCTGGGCGTCGAGCTGCGCGAAGTGCGCCTTGCGGCGCTTGGAGAACGCCGACCGGGCGTGCGAGAAACGGTGCCACAGCTCGTCGTCGGACTTGCGGTCCAGGCGCGGCAGCCCCTTCCAGGTGTCCACCAGCGCCCGCAGCCGCTCACCGGCCGCCCGCCACTGGTCGGACTGCGCCAGCTCCTCCGCCTCGGCGACCAGTGCCTCCTTGGCCTTGCGGGCCTCGTCGGACTGCTTGGCCCGCTGGGCCTTGCGCTCCTCGCGGCGCGCCTCGACGGTCGCCACGAGCTGGTCCAGCCGCTTGCGCAGCGCGTCCAGGTCACCGACCGCGTGGTGCGCGTCGACCTGCTCGCGCAGGTGGTCGATGGCGGCCTGGGCGTCCTTCGCCGACAGGTCGGTGGTCTGCACTCGCTTCTCGAGGAGGCCGATCTCGACAACCAGGCCCTCGTACTTGCGCTCGAAGTAGGCCAGCGCCTCCTCAGGGGAGCCGGCCTGCCAGGAACCGACGACCTGCTCGCCGTCGGCCGTACGCACGTACACGGTCCCCGTCTCGTCGACGCGGCCCCACGGGTCGCTGCTCACAGCGCCTCCTCCACATGATGCCTGCGGGGGGCCGCAGCACCCCCGGGCATCGTCCACAGTTTCGTCACGGCCAACATAGGCGACCAGCGGGTTGCCTGTCCGCATCCAGCGCGACCGAAATTCGGCAGTCGGCCCTTACCGGCTTCCGGCGAGGTCAGGACTTGGTGACCGTCGCCTTGTCGATCACCACCGTCGCGTTCGGGGCACCGTCGCCGCCGCCCGTGTTCTCGCCCGCCGCGGCGATCTTGTTCAGCACCTTCATGCCCGCCGCGTCGATGGTCCCGAAGGGGGTGTAGCTGGGCGGCAGCTGGCTGTCCTTGTAGACGAGGAAGAACTGGCTGCCGCCGGTGTGCTTCTGACCGGTGTTGGCCATCGCCACCGTGCCCGCCGGGTAGGTGTTGTTCTTCAGGCTCTTGTCCTTGAGGTTCTCGTCCGGGAGCGTGTAGCCGGGACCGCCCATGCCGGTGCCCTGGGGGTCGCCGCACTGCAGGACGTAGATGCCCTGGGTGGTCAGGCGGTGGCACTTCGTGTGGTCGAAGTAGCCCTTGCCCGCGAGGAAGTCGAACGAGTTCACCGTGTGCGGGGCCGCCGACGTCTTCAGCGCGACGCCGATGTCACCGCAGGTCGTCGCGAGCTTCAGCGTGTACTTCGCCGACGTGTCGATCGTCATCGCCGGCTCCTTCTTCCAGCTCAGCTTCTTCACCGAGCCGGGCGCCGCCTTCTCGCACGGGTCCGGGGCCTTGCTGGTCGGCGGCGCGCTCGGGGTGACCTCGGCGCCGGCGTTCTCCTTCTTGCCGTCGTCCTTCATCACCCCGGTCGTGTACAGGGCGACACTGCCGATCACGACCACGCCCAGTACCGACGCGATCACGGAGTTGCGCAGGCGGGCCTTGCGCCGCGCCTCGGTGCGCCGCTGCTGCTGCCGCAAGAACTTCTCCCGGGCGAGCTGACGCCGCCGCTGCTCCTGGCTGACCACCGGGTTCTCTCCTCAATGCGTGTCGTGTGTCGGGCGGTACGCGTGCGTCCTCGTGAGCCGACCACCGCGTGTAGCCCCGTACCGTATATGGGTTCGCTGAGGAAACGGCAGCGCCGGTAGGCTCTGACAACAGCTGAAGCCGCCTGTAATCGACACAACGAAGGACGATCGTGCTCATTGCCGGGTTCCCCGCCGGGGCCTGGGGGACGAACTGTTATCTCGTCGCCCCCGCCGCCGGTGAGGAGTGCGTGATCATCGACCCCGGCCACCAGGCCGCCGAAGGCGTCGAGGAAGCACTGAGGAAGCATCGGCTCAAGCCCGTCGCCGTCGTCCTCACCCACGGCCACATCGACCACGTGGCCTCGGTCGTCCCCGTCTGCGGGGCGCACGACGTACCGGCCTGGATCCACCCCGAGGACCGGTACATGCTGAGCGACCCCGAGAAGGCGCTCGGCCGCTCGATCGGCATGCCGCTGATGGGCGAGCTGACCGTGGGGGAGCCGGACGACGTCAAGGAGCTGACGAACGGCACCACCCTCGAACTGGCGGGTCTGGAGTTCTCCGTCGCGCACGCGCCGGGCCATACCAAGGGGTCGGTGACCTTCCGGATGCCCGAGACCGCCGACATCCCGTCGGTGTTCTTCTCCGGGGATCTGCTGTTCGCCGGCTCCATCGGACGCACCGATCTGCCGGGCGGGTCCATGGCGGACATGCTCGAGTCGCTGGCCCGCGTGTGCCTGCCGCTCGACGACTCCACCGTGGTGCTGTCCGGCCACGGCCCCCAGACGACCATCGGCCAGGAGCGCGCCACCAACCCGTATCTGCGGCAGGTGGCCGCCGGCCAGGAAGCCGCCGAGGCTCCCCGACGAGGAATGTGACGAGAGACCTTCCGTGAGCACCTTCAAGGCCCCCAAGGGCACCTACGACCTGATCCCGCCGGACTCGGCGAAGTACCTGGCGGTCCGCGAGGCGATCGCCGCCCCGCTGCGCAACTCCGGCTACGGCTACATCGAGACCCCCGGCTTCGAGAACGTCGAACTCTTCGCGCGCGGTGTCGGCGAGTCCACCGACATCGTGACCAAGGAGATGTACGCCTTCGAGACCAAGGGCGGTGACAGGCTCGCCCTGCGCCCCGAGGGCACCGCGTCCGTGCTGCGCGCGGCCCTGGAGGCCAACCTGCACAAGTCGGGCAACCTCCCGGTCAAGCTCTGGTACTCCGGCTCCTACTACCGCTACGAGCGCCCCCAGAAGGGCCGTTACCGCCACTTCTCCCAGGTCGGCGCCGAGGCGATCGGCGCCGAGGACCCGGCGCTGGACGCCGAGCTGATCATCCTGGCCGACCAGGCCTACCGCTCGCTGGGCCTCAGGAACTTCCGCATCCTGCTGAACAGCCTGGGCGACAAGGAGTGCCGCCCGGTGTACCGGTCCGCGCTCCAGGAGTTCCTGCGCGGCCTGGACCTGGACGAGGACACGCGCCGCCGCGTCGACATCAACCCCCTGCGGGTCCTCGACGACAAGCGCGAGTCGGTCCAGAAGCAGCTGACCGGCGCCCCGCTGCTGCGCGACTACCTGTGCGACGCGTGCAAGGCGTACCACGAGGAGGTCCGCGAGCTGATCGGCGCCGCGGGCGTCTCCTTCGAGGACGACCCGAAGCTGGTGCGCGGCCTGGACTACTACACCCGCACCACCTTCGAGTTCGTGCACGACGGTCTCGGCTCGCAGTCCGCGGTGGGCGGCGGCGGCCGGTACGACGGCCTGTCCGAGATGATCGGCGGCCCCGCCCTGCCGTCCGTCGGCTGGGCCCTGGGCGTCGACCGCACGGTCCTCGCGCTGGAGGCCGAGGGGGTGGAACTGGACATCCCGTCGGCGACGTCGGTCTACGCCGTCCCGCTCGGCGAGGAGGCCCGCCGGGTGCTGTTCGCCAAGGTCACCGAGTTGCGCAAGGTGGGCATCGCGGCGGACTTCGCGTACGGCGGCAAGGGCCTGAAGGGCGCCATGAAGAACGCCAACCGCTCGGGCGCCCGCTACGCGGTCGTCGCCGGCGAGCGCGACCTCGCCGAGGGCGTCGTCCAGCTCAAGGACATGGAGTCCGGCGAGCAGACGGCCGTCGGCGTCAACGAGATCGTGGCGGAGCTGGAAGCGCGGCTCGGCTAGCCCGGCACGCGCGCGTGGGCGCCGGACGCTCCCCGAGGGGGGGTCCGGCGCCTTGTCGTAGGGGGGCGCGGGACTGTCCGGAACCGAGCAGGCGGCACTCGTCGTACGTACATCCTTATGCGGAGCGAACGGTGCGCACACACACGCGTGCGGCACAATGACCCGTGCCCGAAGATGGTCCAACTCTCAAGTGACGGAATCGGCGTGATGAGCAAGACGACAGTCAACGACGTCTCCGCGGAGCCCGGTCCGGAGCGCGCCGCCGACGCCCCGCGCGCGGTGGGCGGCAGCCGCGCCTTCGCCATCCTGCTGGTGATCACCGGCGCGGCCGGGCTGCTGGCCGCCTGGGTCATCACGATCGACAAGTTCAAGCTGCTCGAAGCCAAGGTCGCCGGCAAGACGTTCACCCCCGGTTGCAGCCTCAACCCGGTGGTCTCCTGCGGCAGCGTCATGGAGAGCAAGCAGGCCGCCGCCTTCGGCTTCCCCAACCCGATGCTCGGCCTGGTCGCCTACGGCATCGTCGTCTGCGTCGGCATGAGCCTGCTGGCCCGCGCCCGCTTCCCGCGCTGGTACTGGCTGACCTTCAACTTCGGCATGCTGTTCGGCGTGGGCTTCTGCACCTGGCTGCAGTTCCAGTCCCTGTACCGGATCAACGCGCTCTGCCTGTGGTGCTCGCTCGCCTGGGTCGCCACGATCATCATGTTCTGGTACGTCACCTCCTTCACCGTCCGCAACGACCTCCTGCGCTCCCCGCGCTGGCTGAAGTCCTTCTTCGGCGAGTTCACCTGGGTGCTGCCGGTCGTGCACATCGGCATCATCGGCATGCTGGTCCTGACCCGCTGGTGGGACTTCTGGACCAGCTGACCCCGCCGGCAAGGGGTCCCGCGGACGGCCCGGACCCGGTTGTCAGTGCCGTGTTCTAGGGTTTTCAGCGTGGAACCCGACCTCTTCACCGCAGCAGCAGAAGAACGCCAGGAGAAGGACCCGGCGGCCAGCCCCCTGGCGGTGCGCATGCGCCCGCGCACGCTCGACGAGGTCGTGGGCCAGCAGCACCTGCTGAAGCCCGGCTCCCCGCTGCGCCGGCTGGTCGGCGAGGGCAACGGCGGCCCCGCCGGACCGTCCTCGGTGATCCTGTGGGGCCCGCCCGGCACCGGCAAGACCACCCTGGCGTACGTCGTCTCCAAGGCGACCAACAAGCGGTTCGTGGAGCTGTCCGCGATCACCGCGGGCGTCAAGGAGGTCCGCGCGGTCATCGACGGCGCCCGCCGCGCCACCGGCGGCTTCGGCAAGGAGACCGTCCTCTTCCTGGACGAGATCCACCGCTTCAGCAAGGCCCAGCAGGACTCCCTGCTCCCGGCCGTGGAGAACCGCTGGGTGACCCTGATCGCGGCCACCACGGAGAACCCCTACTTCTCGGTGATCTCCCCGCTGCTCTCCCGCTCCCTCCTGCTCACCCTCGAACCGCTCACCGACGACGACGTCCGGGGCCTGCTCCGGCGCGCGCTGAGCGACGAACGCGGCCTGAAGGACGCCGTCACCCTCCCCGAGGACACCGAGGAGCACCTGCTGCGGATCGCCGGCGGCGACGCCCGCCGTGCCCTGACCGCCCTGGAGGCCGCCGCCGGCGCCGCCCTGGACCAGGGCGAGCGCGAGATCAGCCTGCAGACCCTGGAGCAGACCGTCGACCGGGCCGCGGTGAAGTACGACCGCGACGGCGACCAGCACTACGACGTCGCCAGCGCCCTCATCAAGTCCATCCGCGGCTCCGACGTGGACGCGGCCCTGCACTACCTGGCCCGCATGATCGAGGCCGGCGAGGACCCCCGGTTCATCGCCCGCCGCCTGATGATCTCCGCCAGCGAGGACATCGGCCTGGCCGACCCGAACGCCCTGCCGATCGCGGTCGCCGCCGCCCAGGCCGTCGCCATGATCGGCTTCCCGGAGGCCGCCCTCACCCTCAGCCACGCCACGATCGCCCTGGCCCTCGCCCCCAAGTCCAACTCCGCGACCACCGCGATCGGCGCCGCCATGGAGGACGTACGCAAGGGCCTGGCCGGACCGGTGCCGCCGCACCTGCGCGACGGGCACTACAAGGGCGCCGCCAAGCTCGGCCACGCCCAGGGGTACGTGTACCCGCACGACCTGCCCGAGGGCATCGCCCAGCAGCAGTACGCCCCGGACGCCCTGAAGGACCGCGAGTACTACACGCCGAGCCGGCACGGCGCCGAGGCCAGATACGCGGACGCCGTGGAGTGGACCCGCAAGCACCTCGGTCGCAAGCGCTCCTGAGCGCCCTGTAGACTGCTCCGAAGCAGCTGAGTCCCGTGCTGTCAGAGCGGGACAGTCAGCCGGAGATCCAGTCCCTCGCGGACTGACTCCAGGAGCGTCGCGCACCGTCGAACGGTGTCGCGGGCAGCCCACCACCACCCGCATTCCCGGGACGGTCGGTGGGCCACTCGCGTGCTGCACGTATGTGCCCAGACCAGGGAAGCGGCTGCCCGGCAGGTCCCGAGGGACCCGGCGGGTTCTCCCGGCTGCGGATGCGACCTCCCTAACCCTGACAAGCCGGAAACTAGGAAATGAGATAAGAGTGGCGAACCAGTCCCGCCCCAAGGTCAAGAAGTCGCGTGCCCTCGGCATCGCGCTGACCCCGAAGGCCGTCAAGTACTTCGAGGCCCGCCCCTACCCGCCGGGTGAGCACGGCCGTGGCCGCAAGCAGAACTCGGACTACAAGGTCCGTCTGCTGGAGAAGCAGCGCCTGCGCGCTCAGTACGACATCTCCGAGCGCCAGCTGGTCCGCGCCTACGAGCGTGCGTCCAAGGTCCAGGGCAAGACCGGTGAGGCCCTGATCGTCGAGCTGGAGCGCCGCCTCGACGCGCTGGTCCTGCGTTCGGGCATCGCCCGCACGATCTACCAGGCCCGCCAGATGGTCGTCCACGGCCACATCCAGGTCAACGGCCAGAAGGTCGACAAGCCGTCCTTCCGCGTCCGCCCGGACGACGTCGTGCAGGTCCGCGAGCGCTCCAAGGACAAGACGCTCTTCACGATCGCCCGTGAGGGTGGCTTCGCCCCCGAGGGCGAGACCCCGCGCTACCTGCAGGTGAACCTCAAGGCCCTGGCGTTCCGCCTGGACCGCGAGCCGAACCGCAAGGAGATCCCGGTGATCTGCGACGAGCAGCTCGTCGTCGAGTACTACGCCCGCTGACCCCAGCCACGGCGTAAGCGCTCAGCCCGCCGTCTCCCCGCCCTTCCGGGTGGGCGAGGCGGCGGGTTCGCGCTTGCCGGCGCGGGAGCGGGGCAGGGGCCCTCGCGGCGTCGGCAGCGCCGGCAGCGGCCGGGCGTCGGGCCGGAGCGCCCGGGCCACCGCCGTCTCCCGGTCCAGCCGCGCCCCCCGGCGCACCCACTCCTCGTACCGCTCGTCGCCCAGCGCCTCCCGGGCCGTCGCCTCGCACAGCTCGTGCGGGGCGTTGTAGTACGCCGAGCCGAACAGCGGCAGCCCGACCGAGGGCCACATCCGCCCCGCGGCGCCCTGGAGCACCGCCGCCTCCACCGCATCGCCCTGCGTCACCGTCACCAGGGCCAGCAGTTCGATCGAGAGCACCGTCCCCAGCAGGTCGCGGAACGTGTGCACGTTGTCCAGACAGTCCGTCAGCAACTCCCGCGCGCGGGCCGGATCGCCGTCCTGCCAGGCCGCGTACGCCAGCACGTACAGCGCGTACGACCGCGCCCACCGCTCCCCGTGGTCCTCGCACACCCGGCGCACGTCCTCGCACAAGCGCACCGCGTCCGGCAGATCCCCCTGGAACGCCCGCGTCATCGCCAGCTCCACCTGGCCCATGAGCACATTGCTGTTCAGCTCGCCGATCTCCTGGTAGCGCTCCAGCGCCGACCGCAGCAGCGTTTCTGCGCGGGCCATGTCATCCGAGACCAGGGCCAGACAGCCGGTGCGGTGCTCGGCGTACGCCACCGCCGTCGCGTCGGCCGACCGTTCCGCCTGCTCCCGGCAGACCTGGAGCGCCTGCAACGCCGGTACCGTGTCGCCCTGCAGGATCGCCACGTAGCCGAGCACCCACAGCGCCTTCAGCCGGGACTGCTCGTACTCCGAGTCCAGCTCCACACTGCGCTCCAGCCAGCGCCGCCCCTCCGAGAGCCGGCCGCAGCCCACCCAGCAGAACCACAGCGCACCCGCCAGATGCTGCCCGAGATGCGCCTCCTCCGGCTCGGTCAGACAGCACTCCAGCGCGGTCCGCAGATTCGGCAGCTCCGCCTCCACCCGCACGGCCACCTCCCGCTGCCGGGGCGAGAACCACTCCAGCTCGCACCAGGTCGCCAGGCCCAGGTACCAGTCCCGGTGCCGGCGGCGCAGCCGGCCCGCGTCCCCGGTCGCCTCCAGCCACTCGGCGCCGTAGGCCCGGACGGTGTCCAGCATCCGGTAGCGCGGGCCCGCCGGGGTCTCCTCGCGGGAGACGACCGACTGGGCGAGCAGCTCCGACAGCACGTCCAGGACGTCCTCGGCGGCCAGCCCGTCGCCGCTGCACACGTACTCGGCCGCCTCCAGGTCGAAGGTCTGCGCGAACACCGACAGCCGGGCCCACAGCAGCCGTTCGGCCGGCGTGCACAGCTCGTGGCTCCAGCCGATCGCCGTGCGCAGCGTCTGGTGCCGGGGCAGGGCGTCCCGGCCGCCGCCGGTCAGCAGCCGGAACCGGTCGTCCAGGCGCTGCAGCAGCTGCGCGGGGGACAGCGCCCGCAGCCGCCCGGCCGCCAGCTCCAGCGCCAGCGGGATCCCCTCCAGCCGCTGGCACAGCTCGCGCACCTCGGCGCCGTCGGCCACCGCCACCCCCTGCGCCCGGGCCCGGTCCGTGAACAGCTCCACCGCCTCGTCCTCGCCGAGCGGCGCCAGCGGGTACAGCCGCTCGCCCGTGAGCCCCAGCGGACGCCGGCCCACGGCCAGCACCCGCAGCTCCGGCAGCGTGCGCAGCAGCTCCGCCGTCAATTCGGCGCAGGCCGCCACCAGATGCTCGAACCCGTCCAGGACCAGCAGCGCCGGCCGGTCCGCCAGATGCTCCAGCAGCGTCTCCCGGGGCAGCCGGGTGGTGTGGTCGGTCAGCCCCAGCGCCTCCACGACGGCGTACTCCACGAACTGCGGATCGCGCACCGGCGCCAGCTCCACCCGCCCCCAGCCCGGGCCGCCCGCCGCCGCACCCGACGCCCAGCGCGCCGCCACCCGCGCGGCCAGCCGGGACTTGCCGACCCCGCCCATCCCGGTCACGGTCACCAGCCGCGCCTGACCGAGCGCCGTCGTCAGCTCGGCCAGCTCGGCCGAGCGCCCGACGAAAGCGGTGAGTTCGAGGGGCGGAACGCCGTCCGCCGGGGAGCCGGGGCTGTGATGACCTCGCATGGGACACGGAGCGTACTGAACCGTGTTCACTCCGTACAATCGCTTCCCGCAACTCCGCCCGCCGCGACGGGTAATCGGGTACGGACTCTTTCCCCCGGCGCGATAGGCTCGGGGCACGACTTTTTCGATGCTCAGACACGTTTCAGGGAGCGGGTGCGCACAGTGTCCGGTGGAGAGGTGGCCGGGATCCTGGTGGCCGTCTTCTGGGCGATCCTGGTCTCCTTCCTCGCGGTCGCACTGGCGAGGCTGGCCCAGACGCTCAAGGCGACCACCAAGCTCGTCGCGGACGTGACCGACCAGGCGGTGCCGCTGCTCGCCGACGCCTCCCAGGCGGTGCGCTCGGCGCAGACCCAGATCGACCGGGTCGACGCCATCGCCTCCGACGTCCAGGAGGTCACCTCCAACGCCTCCGCGCTGTCCAGCACCGTCGCCTCCACCTTCGGCGGCCCGCTGGTGAAGGTCGCGGCCTTCGGCTACGGCGTCCGCCGGGCGCTCGGCGGACGCAAGGAGGACGTGCCTGTGAAGTCGCCCCGGCGTACCGTGATCGTGGGCCGGACGGTCCCCGCCGCACGACGCAAGCGGAAGTAAGGACTGAGACCGAGCGATGTTCCGCCGTACGTTCTGGTTCAGCACCGGCGTCGCCGCCGGTGTGTGGGCCACCACCAAGGTCAACCGCAAGCTGAAGCAGCTGACCCCGGAGAGCCTGGCAGCCACCGCGGCGAACAAGGCCCTGGAGACCGGTCAGCGGCTCAAGGACCGCGCGGTCGGCTTCGCGCTCGACGTCCGGGACAACATGGCCCGGCGGGAGGCCGAACTGGAGGAGGCTCTCGGCATCCAGGAGAGCCCCGAACTCCCGGCGCCCCGGCGGCACGCCGCCATCGAGAACAACCGCAGCAACCCGAAGTACATCGAGAACCCGACGTACTCGCACAACCGGAATGAGGACTACTGATGGAGTCGGCCGAGATTCGCCGCCGCTGGCTGAGCTTCTTCGAGGAGCGCGGGCACACCGTCGTCCCTTCGGCGTCGCTCATCGCGGACGACCCGACTCTGCTCCTCGTCCCCGCCGGCATGGTGCCCTTCAAGCCCTACTTCCTGGGTGAGGTCAAGCCGCCGTACCCGCGCGCCACCAGCGTGCAGAAGTGCGTGCGCACGCCCGACATCGAAGAGGTCGGCAAGACCACGCGGCACGGCACGTTCTTCCAGATGTGCGGCAACTTCTCCTTCGGCGACTACTTCAAGGAGGGCGCCATCAAGCTCGCCTGGGAGCTGCTCACCACCTCCCAGGACAAGGGCGGCTACGGCCTCGACCCCGAGCGCCTGTGGATCACCGTCTACCAGGACGACGACGAGGCCGAGCGGATCTGGCACGAGGTCGTCGGCGTGCCCAAGGAGCGCATCCAGCGCCTGGGCATGAAGGACAACTTCTGGTCCATGGGCGTCCCCGGCCCCTGCGGCCCCTGCTCCGAGATCAACTACGACCGCGGCCCCGAGTTCGGCGTCGAGGGCGGCCCCGCCGTCAACGACGAGCGGTACGTGGAGATCTGGAACCTCGTCTTCATGCAGTACGAGCGCGGCGAGGGCATCGGCAAGGACAACTTCGAGATCCTCGGGGACCTGCCGAGCAAGAACATCGACACGGGCCTCGGCCTGGAGCGGCTCGCCATGATTCTGCAGGGCGTGCAGAACATGTACGAGATCGACACCTCCATGGCCGTCATCCAGAAGGCCACCGAGCTGACCGGCGTCCGCTACGGCGACGCCCACGCCTCGGACGTCTCCCTGCGTGTGGTGACCGACCACATGCGCACGGCCACCATGCTCATCGGCGACGGCGTCACCCCGGGCAACGAGGGCCGCGGCTACGTCCTGCGCCGGATCATGCGCCGCGCCATCCGCAACATGCGCCTGCTCGGCGCCACCGGTCCGGTCGTCAAGGACCTGATCGACACCGTGATCGGCATGATGGGCCAGCAGTACCCGGAGCTGATCACCGACCGCGAGCGCATCGAGAAGGTCGCCCTCGCCGAGGAGAACGCCTTCCTCAAGACGCTGAAGGCCGGCACCAACATCCTCGACACCGCCGTCACCGAGACCAAGGCCGCGGGCTCCTCGGTGCTGCCCGGCGAGAAGGCCTTCCTGCTCCACGACACCTGGGGCTTCCCGATCGACCTCACCCTGGAGATGGCCGCCGAGCAGGGCCTTTCCGTGGACGAGGAGGGCTTCCGCCGCCTGATGAAGGAGCAGCGGGAGCGCGCCAAGGCCGACGCCCAGGCCAAGAAGACCGGCCATGCCGACCTCGGCGCCTACCGCGAGATCGCCGACGCCGCCGGCGAGACCGACTTCATCGGCTACACCGACACCGAGGGCGAGTCCACGATCGTCGGCATCCTGGTCGACGGCGTGTCCTCCCCGGCCGCCACCGAGGGCGACGAGGTCGAGATCGTCCTGGACCGCACCCCGTTCTACGCCGAGGGCGGCGGCCAGATCGGCGACACCGGCCGCATCAGGATCGACTCCGGTGCCGTCATCGAGGTCCGCGACTGCCAGAAGCCGGTCCCGGGCGTGTACGTCCACAAGGGCGTCGTCCAGGTCGGCGAGGTCACGGTCGGCGCCAAGGCCCACGCCTCGATCGACGCGGGGCGCCGCACGGCCATCGCCCGCGCCCACTCGGCCACCCACTTGACCCACCAGGCCCTGCGCGACGCCCTCGGCCCGACCGCCGCCCAGGCCGGCTCGGAGAACCAGCCGGGCCGCTTCCGCTTCGACTTCGGCTCCCCGTCCGCCGTGCCGACGGCGGTGATGACCGACGTCGAGCAGAAGATCAACGAGGTGCTCGCCCGCGACCTCGACGTGCACGCCGAGATCATGGGCATCGACGAGGCCAAGAAGCAGGGCGCCATCGCCGAGTTCGGCGAGAAGTACGGCGACCGGGTGCGCGTGGTCACCATCGGCGACTTCTCCAAGGAGCTGTGCGGCGGCACGCACGTGCACAACACCGCCCAGCTGGGCCTGGTGAAGCTGCTCGGCGAGTCCTCCATCGGCTCGGGTGTGCGCCGTATCGAGGCCCTCGTCGGCGTGGACGCCTACCACTTCCTCGCCCGTGAGCACACGGTCGTCAACCAGCTGACCGAGCTGCTCAAGGGCCGCCCGGAGGAGCTGCCGGAGAAGGTCTCCGCCATGCTCGGCAAGCTGAAGGACGCCGAGAAGGAGATCGAGAAGTTCCGCGCCGAGAAGGTGCTCCAGGCCGCCGCCGGTCTCGCCGAGTCCGCCAAGGACGTCCGCGGCGTGGCCGTGGTGACCGGGCAGGTCCCGGACGGCACCACGCCGGACGACCTGCGCAAGCTGGTCCTGGACGTGCGCGGCCGGATCCAGGGCGGGCGCGCCGCCGTGGTCGCCCTGTTCACGGTGAACAACGGCAAGCCGCTCACGGTCATCGCCACCAACGACGCCGCCCGCGAGCGCGGTCTCAAGGCCGGTGACCTGGTCCGTACGGCCGCCAAGACCCTCGGCGGCGGCGGTGGCGGCAAGCCGGACGTCGCCCAGGGCGGCGGCCAGAACCCGGCCGCCGTCGGTGAGGCCGTCGACGCCGTCGAGCGGCTCGTCGCCGAGACCGCCAAGTAGGGAAGCGGTCGGACGATGCGCAGAGGACGTCGGCTCGCGATCGACGTCGGGGACGCCCGGATCGGGGTCGCCTCGTGCGACCCCGACGGGATCCTCGCCACCCCGGTGGAGACCGTCCCCGGCCGGGACATCCCCGCCGCCCACCGCCGGCTGCGTCAGCTGGTGGAGGAGTACGAACCGATCGAGGTCGTCGTCGGCCTCCCTCGCTCCCTCAAGGGGGGCGAGGGCCCGGCCGCGGCCAAGGTCCGCGCCTTCGCCCAGCAGCTGGCCCAGGGCATCGAGCCGGTGCCGGTGCGGCTGGTCGACGAGCGGATGACCACGGTGACGGCCAGTCAGGGGCTGCGCGCCTCGGGCGTGAAGTCGAAGAAGGGCCGCTCGGTCATCGACCAGGCCGCCGCCGTCATCATTTTGCAGCAGGCCCTGGAATCCGAACGGGTGTCAGGTAATCCACCCGGCGAAGGCGTCGAAGTGGTCATCTGATCGCGATACGGTAACGTTCCGCGCGATGCGCCGGTGTTCGAACAGCCGGGGCACAGCAAGAGGCGGAGCGGAAGCCGGCCCCCCGGCCGCGTGACCGTCGGCCTCGCGGCTCTAGGGGATCGATGACTGAGTATGGCCGGGGCCCAGGCTCCGAACCGTGGCATCCGGAGGACCCGTTGTACGGGGACGGCGGATGGGGAGGACAGCAGACCCAGGCGGGCCGGCAGTCCGCCTACGACGGCCGGCCGCAGCAGCACCATCCCCGGACGCCGCAGTACGGCGACTGGACCCACGACCAGCAGCAGCCCGGGTACGACGGGCAGCAGCACCCGTACCACGACGGATCCGGCGAGGCGCAGTACGAGCAGCGGTTCGCCGGCCATGCCCAGCACCAGTTCCACCAGGGCGGCTGGGACGCGACCGGCACCCACGGCCAGGTGCCGTACGCCGCCGACCCCGGCGACCCGTACGGCCAGCACCCCGTCGCGTACGGCGGGGAGCAGCCCGACTTCTACGGCACCGAGGACGCCTACCCGCCGCCGGAGCCGCCCGGCCGCAGGCGCGAGCCGGAGCCCGAGCCGGAGACGGCGGGCGAGGAGGAGCACGCCTTCGTCGCGGGAGGCGGCGGCGAGGACGCCGAGGAGCACGAGCTGCAGAGCCGGCGCGAGCGGCGCGGCAAGGGCAAGAAGCCCGTCAAGAACACGAAGCGGCGCACCGGCTGCGCCTGCATGGTGGTCGTCCTGGTGTTCGGCGGCGGCCTGGGCGGAGTCGGGTACTTCGGCTACAAGTTCTACCAAAATCGTTTCGCCCCGGCTCCGGACTACGCGGGTGAGGGCACCAGCGAGACCGTGTCCGTCGAGATCCCGAAGGGCGCGGGCGGCTGGGAGATCGGGCGGCGCCTGGAGCAGGCCGGGGTCGTCAAGAGCGCCGCGGCGTTCGTGCACGCCCAGTCGTCCGCACCGGGCGCCGACGGCATCCAGGCCGGTGCCTACCTCCTGAAGAAGGAGATGTCCGCCGCCAGCGCCGTCCGGCTGATGCTGGACCCGCGCAGCCAGAACAATGTGGTGGTCACCCCCGGCGAGCGCAATTCCGGCGTCTACGCGGCCATCGACAAAAAGCTGGAACTGTCCTCGGGCACCACCAAGAAGATCGCCGACAAGCAGTACAAGAACCTCGGCCTGCCGGCCTGGGCGCAGAACGACGGCGACCTCAAGGACCCGCTGGAGGGCTTCCTCTTCCCGGGCACCTACCCGGCCGCCAAGGGCATGAAGCCGGAGGCCATCCTGAAACAGATGGTCACCCAGGCCAAACAGAAGTACGCCGCCTACGGCCTCGACGAGAAGGCCAAGGGGCTCGGCCTGAAGAACGCCTTCGAGCTGGTCACCGTCGCGAGCCTGGTCCAGGCCGAGGGCAAGACCCACGACGACTTCCGCAAGATGGCGGAGGTGGTCTACAACCGCCTCAAGCCCACCAACACCGAGACCAACCGGCTGCTGCAGTTCGACTCGACCTACAACTACCTCAAGGGCACGAGCAACATCCACATCTCCGAGAAGGAGATCAACAGCAACCCGAGCCCGTACAACACCTACCGCCACCCGGGACTTCCGCCCGGCCCGATCGGCAACCCCGGCGAGGACGCGCTGAAGGCGACGCTGAATCCGACGGACGACGGGTGGATCTACTTCGTGGCGACCGACGGTACGAACAACACCGAGTTCGCCAAGACCTACGCCGAATTCCTGGAACTCAAGGACAAGTTCAATGCCAACGCGGGCAACTGACGGCCGCCGTGCCGCGGTGCTCGGTTCGCCGATCGCCCACTCCCTCTCCCCGGTGCTGCACCGCGCCGCGTACGACGCGGCCGGGCTCACCGACTGGTCGTACGACAGCTTCGACGTCGACGAGGCCGCCCTGCCCGGCTTCCTGGACGGGCTCGGGCCGGAGTGGGCCGGGCTGTCGCTGACCATGCCGCTGAAGCGGGCGGTGATCCCGCTGCTGGACGAGATCAGCGACACGGCCGCCTCGGTCGACGCCGTCAACACGCTCGTCCTCACCGAGGACGGACGCCGGCTCGGCGACAACACCGACATCCCGGGCATGGTCGCCGCCCTGCGCGAGCACGGCATCGAACAGGTCGACTCCGCCGCCGTGCTCGGCGCCGGCGCCACGGCCTCCTCCGCGCTCGCCGCGCTGGCCCGGATCTGCACCGGGGAGGTCGTCGCCTACGTCCGCAGCGAGGCCCGCGCCGCCGAGATGCGGCAGTGGGGCGAGCGGCTCGACGTGGAGGTGCGTACGGCGGACTGGGCGGACGCGGCCGAGGCGCTGCGCGCCCCGCTGGTGATCGCCACCACGCCCGCCGGTACGACCGACGCCCTCGCCGGCGCCGTACCCGAACGCCCCGCCACGCTCTTCGACGTGCTCTACGACCCCTGGCCCACCGAGCTGGCGGCCCGCTGGTCCATGTTCGGCGGTGCCGTGGTCAGCGGCCTCGACCTGCTGGTCCACCAGGCCGTGCTCCAGTTCGAGCAGATGACCGGGCGCGCCCCGGGCCCGCTGGACGCCATGCGGCACGCCGGCGAGAAGGCGCTCGCGGCCCGCTGACGCATCGCGCGCGTCCGCCTGCTGGACCGGCGGCCGGTTCTCGCCTCCGGACGTGGGAGGATCGGAGGTGGCCTGCCGGGGTCGCGCACCCGGTGGCGCCGTCGCCGTGCGCGTGGACGCGCGCACGCAGGGCAGTACCGGGCGCGAGCACTGAGGAGCACCGTTGAGCAGGCTGCGTTGGCTGACCGCGGGGGAGTCCCACGGTCCCGCACTTGTCGCGACGCTGGAGGGTCTTCCCGCCGGCGTGCCGATCACCACGGAGATGGTGGCGGATCACCTGGCGCGGCGGCGGCTCGGCTATGGCCGCGGTGCGCGCATGAAGTTCGAGCGGGACGAGGTCACGTTCCTCGGCGGTGTCCGGCACGGCCTGACCCTGGGCTCCCCGGTGGCGATCATGGTGGGCAACACCGAGTGGCCGAAGTGGGAGCAGGTCATGGCGGCCGACCCGGTCGACCCCGAGGTACTGGCGGGGCTGGCCCGCAACGCGCCGCTGACCCGCCCCCGCCCCGGCCACGCCGACCTCGCGGGCATGCAGAAGTACGGCTTCGACGAGGCCCGCCCGATCCTGGAGCGCGCCTCGGCCCGGGAGACCGCGGCCCGGGTGGCGCTGGGCGCGGTCGCCCGGTCGTACCTGAAGGAGACGGCCGGCATCGAGATCGTCTCCCACGTGGTCGAGCTGGCCTCCGCGAAGGCGCCCTACGGCGTCCACCCGACCCCGGCCGACGTCGAGAAGCTCGACGCGGACCCGGTGCGCTGCCTGGACGCGGACGCCTCGAAGGCGATGGTCGCGGAGATCGACCAGGCCCACAAGGACGGCGACACGCTCGGCGGCGTGGTGGAGGTGCTGGCGTACGGCGTCCCGGTCGGCCTCGGCTCCCACGTGCACTGGGACCGGCGCCTGGACGCGCGCCTGGCCGCCGCCCTCATGGGCATCCAGGCCATCAAGGGCGTCGAGGTCGGCGACGGTTTCGAGCTGGCCCGGGTGCCCGGCTCCCAGGCGCACGACGAGATCGTCACCACCCCCGAGGGCATCAAGCGCGCCTCCGGCCGCTCCGGCGGCACCGAAGGCGGTCTGAGCACCGGCGAGCTGTTGCGGGTCCGGGCGGCGATGAAGCCGATCGCGACCGTGCCGCGGGCGCTGCAGACGGTGGACGTCGTCA
Source organism: Streptomyces tricolor (assembly GCF_002155905.1). Lineage (GTDB taxonomy): Bacteria > Actinomycetota > Actinomycetes > Streptomycetales > Streptomycetaceae > Streptomyces > Streptomyces tricolor. The sequence goes on from NZ_MUMF01000260.1 coordinate 30,980, forward strand.
CCGGCGAGCCCGCCCAGGCCCACCACCAGCGCTCGGACGTGTGCGCGGTCCCGGCGGCCGGCATCGTCGCCGAGGCCATGGTGGCGCTGGTCCTGGCGGACGCCGTCGCGGAGAAGTTCGGCGGCGACTCCGTGCCGGAGACCCGCCGCAACGTGCGGTCGTACCTCGACAGCCTGGCGATCAGGTGAGCGCCGTGCCGGCGATCGTCCTGGTCGGGCCGATGGGCGTGGGCAAGTCCACCGTCGGGCGGCTGCTCGCCGAGCGCCTCGGCGTCGGCTACCGGGACACCGACGACGACATCGTGGCGGCCGAGGGCCGCACCATCGCCGAGATCTTCGTGGACGAGGGCGAGGCGGCGTTCCGCGCGCTGGAGAAGGCCGCCGTGCGGGCCGCGCTCGCCGAGCACCCGGGCGTCGTGGCGCTCGGCGGCGGCGCGGTCCTGGACGCGGACACGCGCGCGCTGCTGGCCGGGCAGCGGGTGGTCTACCTGTCGATGGAGGTCGAGGAGGCCGTCAGGCGCACCGGCCTGAACGTGGCCCGCCCGCTGCTGGCGGTCAACCCGCGCAAGCAGTGGCGGGAGCTGATGGAGGCGCGCCGCCACCTGTACGAGGAGGTCGCCACCGCCGTCGTGGCGACGGACGGCCGCACTCCCGAAGAGGTCACGCAGGCGGCGTTGGACGCACTGGAGTTGAAGCAGGTATGAGCGAGGCAGTCACCCGGATCCCGGTCGCCGGCACCGCAGGCACCGACCCGTACGAGGTGCTGGTGGGCCGGCAGCTGCTGGGCGAGCTGGCCGGGCTGATCGGGGACCGGGCCAAGCGGGTCGCCGTGATCCACCCGGAGGCGCTGGCCGAGACCGGCGAGGCGCTGCGCGCCGACCTGGCCGAGCAGGGGTACGAGGCCGTCGCCATCCAGGTGCCCAACGCCGAGGAGGCCAAGACCGCGGAGGTCGCCGCCTACTGCTGGAAGGCGCTGGGGCAGTGCGGCTTCACCCGCACCGACGCCATCGTCGGCGTCGGCGGCGGCTCCACCACGGACCTGGCCGGGTTCGTGGCCGCGACCTGGCTGCGCGGGGTGCGCTGGATCGCCGTCCCGACCACCGTGCTCGCCATGGTGGACGCGGCGGTCGGCGGCAAGACCGGCATCAACACCGCCGAGGGCAAGAACCTGGTCGGCTCCTTCCACCCGCCGGCCGGTGTGCTGTGCGACCTGGCCGCGCTGGACTCGCTGCCCGTGCACGACTACGTCTCCGGTCTGGCCGAGGTCATCAAGGCGGGGTTCATCGCCGACCCGGTGATCCTGGACCTGATCGAGGCCGACCCCGAGGCCGCCCGCACCCCGGCGGGCCCGCACACGGCCGAGCTGATCGAGCGGTCGATCCGGGTCAAGGCGCAGGTCGTCTCCTCGGACCTGAAGGAGTCCGGGCTGCGGGAGATCCTCAACTACGGCCACACGCTCGGCCACGCCATCGAGAAGAACGAGCGGTACAAGTGGCGGCACGGCGCGGCCGTCGCGGTCGGCATGCACTTCGCCGCCGAACTGGGCCGGCTGGCGGGCCGCCTGGACGACGCCACGGCCGACCGCCACCGCACCATCCTCGACTCCGTCGGGCTGCCGCTGCACTACCGCTACGACCAGTGGCCCAAGCTGCTGGAGACGATGAAGCTCGACAAGAAGTCCCGTGGCGACCTGCTGCGCTTCATCGTCCTGGACGGCCTGGCCAAGCCGACCGTCCTGGAGGGCCCGGACCCGGCCGTCCTCCTCGCCGCCTACGGCGAAGTCGGCCAGTAGGTCCCGGACCGCCCCACGCGTCCGATTTCCCTCGTCCACCGGGCACTTCGGACCG